>DAOVGR010000050.1 GCA_030672305.1 Thermoplasmatales archaeon
AGAGCTTGTCTGAAAAATAATTTCACAGGATCTTCCACTTCTCCCATTCTACTTTTTCAACGAACTGCAGTTATAAAAAAAATACCGTATTATGCTAATTTTGTTGTTTTTTCTTTCCACAATTTCAACAAATTGTGTGAAAGACAAATCAACATCCATTCACCCTTTGATTTCTCCAACCCCCGTAGCAATAACTGTCCTAAACCACGGTTCTTAATCTGTCCAAACACAGGTTCAACAGAACTGCCCCGCTTCTGATAGATCTCTCGACCTTTATTCGTTAACAGTTTCCGTTCCATTCGATCCTTATAACTCATGTTTTTTGGGATTCGTCCACGTGGCGGTGGACGATTCCGTAGTTTTTCTCGTTCCTTCCAATCCTTTTCTGTTGCGACATAAAGATCAATATCTTTATCTAATTGTTTTAACCGTTGTTCATCCCAATATCCTGCATCCATCGTAAGTTTTTCAGGAATCCGACTTATGTATCTCTTGATTTTTTCTATCATTGGAATCTGCTGATGTTTATCATTTTCATCTTGAACCAGATCGCCAGCAACAATGATTTGATGTTCAACATCAACCATTGCCTGACCATTATATCCTTGTACAAATCCCTGACGTGTTTTCATCACACGACTATCAGGGTCTGTTGTGTTCGCTTTCAATTTCTCCACAGGTTTCTTTGAAACAGGATGAAGTTTCCGTCCACGAAGCTTCTTCCCTGTTGCCTTTTCTTTTTGCTCCCGTTCTTTTTGATGTTTTTGATACTCTTCATAGTGTTGTCTCTGTTTCTTTTCCAATTGTTTTTTTGCTTCACGAATCCGTTTCAAGCGTTCGTTTTTCTTTTGGAAACCAGGTGGGAGTTCATCACCACGTTTATCTTCTCCGAAAAGACGGTCTTCCTCTTGGTCTACCTCTTCAGCTTGTCGTAGTAAATCTCTCACCATCTTTTTCAGTTGTTTTTCCTCTTCGCAGAGTGTTTGATACGTTTTGGTTTTCTGCAAACTGGCATTTGCTTTTACTTTTGTTCCATCTAATGAAACTGTTCCTAGTTTCACTAGTCCAGCAGTATCACATAATAGCAATACTTGAACAAACAGGTCTTCCAAGGTGTTGATATGGATTTTCCGGAAATCACTGATGGTTCGGAAATCAGGGAAGTTTCCTGCTGCGAGGTATCGGAAGGCGATATCTTCATACAGCTTTTTTTCAATTTTCCGGGAGGATGGAACACCAACACAGTATGCATAGATGATGATCTTCGTCATCATCCGTGGGTTATATGGTGGATTTCCACGTTCCTCACCTTCATAGTAATTAAAAATTGGAGTGATATCCAGTTCATCAACAACATCACTTATGAATAATGCAAGATGGCCATCAGGAAGCCAATCACGAATGTTCAAAGGAAGTACTAATGTTTGATGTGGATCATAAAAACGATATTTTTTACCCATCCATTTTCCACCAGGAAAATGAATGCGTTTTCTCCTGATATATCTACCGATTTATGTTGGTTATTTAGCTAAAAAATCTGAGAATAATTCTCGGACAGGCTCTAAATCTAATATAAAATAAACAAAACTCTTTTTTTGAATATTTTAAAAAAAATATCGACTAGTTAAAATTAGTACATTTTTTTTGTAACAATATTGAGGAATTAAAATGAGGAAGAAATTAATAGGATGTATAATAATTTGCATCTTCCCTGTTTTCTATACGAATCTTAGATTTAAGCTCTAAAATTCACATAATATTTGGTCTCCTATCTCATTGTCAGTTTTTTAAATTGGTAAAAATAAATAACTCCTTGGATTTTATAATTTTACAGAGTCTACAAGTCTCAATAACAATATCTGTATTTTCATCTTGGATTATATTTTCAGCAGAATTCTTTATTTCTCTTAAAATGATTTTATTTTTAATGTTTGATTTACCACGTTTATCAGATAAATACATACATACTGCTGCTGGTTGGATTTCTAATTTCGCTGCTGCTTCTTTCTGATTTAATCCAAAATCAGTTACCAGACTTCTTGCGATTTCATTTCTAATAGCAGGAAGTAAATTCCACAATAAATATTCACAGGGGGTCCGTTTCATTGATTATATATACTATCTATTGTACTTATATTTAATCTTAGATATTTCTAATGTTAGATAAAGAAAAGTGATATGAAACTTTTATATAGTTATATAACTTGTACAATATAGGGGTAATTGTGGGAGAAGGGAAAAGAATTGCCAAAAATAGTAATATCATTTATGGATTAGATGTTACAAAAAATGTTACTCCTGTAATGGTAAGAGATGCAATTATTCAATGTTTTTATGAAGCACACTGCAATGTACTTGAACTAGCAAGAGAGACATTTGGTCATCCACCTGAAAAAAAATTTAAAGAAATGAAAAAATCACACGTAAAGGAAATTGTACAAGATATTTTTGTTAAGATTGAAGGAGATTTTAATAGACCAACGAAAGAAAACTTACGTTCAGTACTAGAAAATCTTAAAGGATTTGCATCAATTTATAGACAGCCAGATATTATTAAAAAGCATGTTAGCGAAATCATGTTGTTGATTAATAAACTAGATTAGAATATTTCTTTTTATCTGATTCAAATATCATATGAATTAAAATTGATTTTAGTCGCCTTTAGATGATAATACAGACTTTTTAAGTAAGTTTATAAAAAATTCTTTTTACTTGAATTTTGGAAATTCTTAGCAAATTATTTTAAATATAATGTAATTAATTATTATATTATTAGTCATAAATAAATTAAAGGGAGATAAAATTGTTATAATGAATAAAAAATATGAGTCATTATTTGTAATAGGAATAATATTCATCTTTTTCATATCAAGTGTTTCGATCTCATCAATTAATATTTCAGCAAATATGATTTATACCAAATACACTGATAATAGTTTTAATGGATATATTCTGTACACTCCAGAGTATTCTAAAATGACATATTTGATTAATAACAATGAAGAAATTGTTCAAATGTGGAAAAGTGATTATATACAAGGTTTAGCTGTTTATCTATTGGACAATGGAGATATTCTTCGTTCTGACCTCCCCTTTACAAGTCCAACCTTTTGGGGTGGCGGAATTACTGGACGTGTTGAGAAATTCGGGTGGAATGGATCACTTCTCTGGGAGTTTGAATATTCTAACGAGGAGCATTGTTTACATCATGATATTGAAATTTTACCAAATGGTAATATCCTCATGATTGCATGGGAGTATAAAACTGCTTTTGAAGCAATTGAATCTGGGAAAAATCCAAGTTACCTGATGTTCAACTATCTTTGGCCAGATTCTATAATTGAAGTTGAACCAACAGAACCTGTTGGTGGTAATATTGTCTGGGAGTGGCATGTTTGGGATCATTTAATTCAGGATTTTGATCCAACAAAGAATAACTTTGGCAACGTTTCTGAACATCCCGAGTTAATAGATATAAATTATCCACAAATACCAGTGCCAGGTGACTGGAATCATATAAATTCAATTGATTATAATAAAGAATTTGATCAGATATTATTAAGCATAAGAGGTTTTAGTGAGATTTGGGTAATTGATCATAGTACAACCTCTGAAGAAGCTGAGGGGCACTCAGGAGGTAGATATGGGAGGGGTGGTGATCTTCTATATCGATGGGGCAATCCAAGAGTATATTATGCCGGAAATAAATCCGATCAAAAGCTATTTGATCAACATGATGCTCGTTGGATCGTACAAAATTATCCGGGTGAAGGTAACATTCTGGTCTTTAGTAATGGTAACACTCGTCCAGAAATGAAATATTCATCGGTTGATGAAATAGAACCTCCAGTGGATAGCAATGGTTTTTATTTTTTAGAGTCTAGTTCGTCTTATGGTCCAGAAGAACAGAATTGGATGTATACTGCTAAAAATCCTCCTGATTTTTTTGCAAGTCATCTATCCGGTGCCCAGAGACTACTTAATGGAAATACTCTGATATGCAATGGTCCTTCAGGTACTTTTTTTGAAGTAACTCCTGAAAAGGAAATAATTTGGCAGTATGTGAATCCTTTTCCAAACCTTGTTACAAATGATGTTTTTACAATCCAACATTATCCACCAGGAAATCCATCGATAGGCGCCAATCTTGATTGTGAAGGTTCTCTTAATTGGATAGACGTTAAGACAGGGGAAACAGCATATGGTAACTTTCAGGTTCAGAATATAGGAGATTCTGGTTCATTTCTTAATTGGGAAATTGAATTTTTTCCAAACTGGGGGACATGGTCATTTGATCCTGGATCAGGTGTGAATCTTTCTCCTGAGGACGGGTCGGTAGCCGTACAAGTTTCTGTTGTTGCCCCTGATAAAAAAAATGAAGAATTTATTGGGTCCTTAAGGATTAAAAATCGTGAAAATTCCACAGATTGGGAGATCATACCAGTTTATTTAAAAACACTAAAAAATAGAGCAGTCGATTCTAATTCTATGTTCTTGCGGTTTCTTGAAGGTTTTCCATTACTACACAAAATATTAATTTTTTATCTTTTAAAATAAGTCTTTATGTACAAAATACTGACTTTAGGTACAAATTAGACTATCGAGGTTAAGCTTTATTACAAGCTTTTATTGCTGCTATTATCGTATCAACTTCCTCTTCCGTGTTGAAATAGTGAAATGTTACACGAATATGTCCCCCAAATTTGTCAAGAACATTAAGAAATCTCATTAATGGTATTGTACAATGATGACCAGCGCGAGTCAAAATATTCCAATCCTTTGCTAATTTCAATGAGAGCTCAGAGCATTTCCAACCATCAATATTAAATGTTACAGTTCCACCTATATAAGCAGAATCCTCTGGCACATATATATGGATATTTTTTATATTTCGGATACCATCTAAAAGTCGTTCAGTCAATAAATGCTCTCTTTCTTTTATAGCCTTTAATCCAATTTCCTGTGCAACGTATCTAGCGGCTCTTCCAAGTCCAATAAATCCAACAATATTTGGTGTACCAGCATCAAAACGCTTTGAAGGTACTTCGGATTGAAGTTCCCAGTCATTAAGTGTAACATCTGATACAATCCCTCCACCAAGCTCCATTACGGCCATCTTCATAAGTATATCTTCCTTTACAAACAGACCACCAGTACCAGGTGGACCAAGAGGTCCTTTATGTCCTGAAAAACCATAGAAGTCACATCCCAAGTCATAAATATCTACAGGTAGATGACCTGGTCCCTGCGAACCGTCAATATATACAAGAGCTGAAGGATTTTTTTCTTTAATAGTCTTAATAATTTCTTTCACTGGATGGATAGTACCCATACTGTTAGACACATGTTGAAAAGCTACAAATTTCGTATTTTCATCAACTATTTCCAAAAACGTCTCAGGTAGTAAAATGCCATCCCGAGTAGGTTCTATTATATTCATTTCTATACCTAAATTCTTTGATAGACGCAACCAAGGCATAAAATTTGCATGATGCTCCATTACTGTAGTGATTATTTTATCACTCTTCTCCCACTTAATTAATGGTTTGCCATATTCAAACATACCATTGACTCTATCAAGAGGCTGATGCTCTAGAGCATATGCTACTATATTTGACGCGTGAGTTAAGTTTCTTGTAAAAATCAACTCTTCCATCTTACAATTTAGTAAAAGTTCAGCGGCATACTCTCGAGCAAGATCAAAGTTTTTTGTTGCCTCTACAGCTAAATTATAACCTCCTCTCCCAACATTCGTACAATACTCTAATAAATATTCATTCATTGCTTCCATTATAGGAATTGGAACTGGTGTAGTTGAACCATTATCTACATAAATATATTCATTAGTTAATGGGATATGTTCTCTTACTTCTTCGACCGAAAGTTTATTTACACATATGTTTGTCACCTAATTTTCCCCCTGCAAATTTCTAATATATCTTTTTTATCTTAATTAATCTGAAATTTTATTCCCCCCAAATATAACCCCTAAAACATATTATCCTTTAAAAATCAATCCTATGGGTCATTTAGAAGAATAAACTTAATATTTTTAGAAATTAAAAGGAAAGAGAGGATTTTAGGAAAATTTCCGAATTTGTATTGTTTCTATATTCAACGGGCCAGCATTATCATATGCAATTACTGTGATCTTATGATTAAAGAATGCTGTTTTATTCCAAGTAAAATTATATGGTTTAATAGTATCTGTTTTCTGGAAAATATCATCAATATAAAAGTCAACACGGCTAACTCCTGAAGTATTTTGAGTAACATTTGCTTCAATGGTAATAGGTCCTATAATTATGGGCTTGAACTTAGGCATGAATAGACTTAAAATCTTTGAGAGAAAGGGTGTTTTGAGGGAATTATAGATATAGAGTCCCGGTAATGGTTTCTCTATTATAATGGTGATTTCAGGTGAAATCGAAACATTAATCCAGGTTATAGGTACTGACTCATTAAAATCAAACCATAATGTAGTAAAATCTAGGTAACCATAACAGGCGATATAGAACTGTGCTGAGCCAGGTGGTATACTGATAGAAAAGAGTCCCGCTCTATCAGTGTAGGTGCATTTACTATACATATGACCAACGTCGTCCTTCCAATCATAACGAACATAGGCATATTTTACTGGAGCAAGAGTGACTGTATCAATAATATATCCACAGGATAACAAGGATTCATCAGGTTCGAAAGTTAATGATAGGTTTATCCACATTGTTTTATAATCCTCAATCCAATAATATTCAGAATATTCATATTCATAATTCGATTTATATCCACGGATTCTGATTCTTCCAGGATTGGTATAAATTGTATAAAATCCCCACCCATCTGTATAGGTATAATTATAATCATAATTGCCTTCTTCATCTCGCCAATAAAGTTGAATATCGGCATCTTCAATCGGCTCACCGGTCATCTTATCTGTTATATAGCCACATACAATAGCAGTCTGAGGAGGGATTGGCTCTAATGATAGATTGATCCAAATAGTTTCATTCTCATTGGCGGTGTACCAATCTGATTCGCCATAATAGTACCCATCTGGGCGAGCATCAATCCTAATATTTCCAGCGGGAGCACCCATCTGATAAAATCCAGTAGCATTAGAATAGGTGTCATTGTCCCACGAATGACCATAATTATCATTCCAATCGAGGTCGATATCTGCATAGGGTATCGGGTTTTCCGTTATCTTGTTCTTAATGTAACCACAGACGGTCACCGTTACTTGAGGTTCTGGGAAAAGAGAGGCGTTAACCCAGAGGGTCTCATAAGACTCGATAATATAATTATATAGATATTCATTGAAATAGCCAGATTTATAGAAATACAGGTCAATAGATCCCGGTGGTGTATTCATGCAATAATATCCTGATATATTGGTGTATGTTTCATTATACCAATAATTGCCCTCATCGTCTTCCCACCATAGGAAAACTTCCACATCTTCAATAGGCAATTCTGTGTCTTTATCAGTCACAAATCCACAGACAAGAGCATTATCAGAATCGTTATATCCTTTTTTAATGGATTTTCCATATTTATTTAAATTCTCAAACTGTGGTTCTTCAAAAACTTCATTATGTTTTTTATCAAAATTATTTATTATTTTTTCTGAATATTTATCAAAGTTATTATATACAATTTCAGAAGAGATTATTGGTCCAAATGATAATATCAGCATTATTACTATTCCAAAAATCAATATCTTTTGTGAAATGATCTTTTTCACTTTAATTCCTCCCATAATATACTTATTATAATACGACATTCAAATTTAAATGTATGGTAGAAAATAATAATTGTAACATCTGTAACAAATTGATTATTGTGAAAAAAACAAGGATTAGCACGGATTATTGTGCGAAGCCTGCTTTTCCAGCTTTGCATTTTTATTCGTAAAATTGGCGAATAAAAGTGCAGAATTATGAATATAAATGCAGATGAATTAGATTTAAATAGTATTACAGTAAGAATAAAAAATATTTTGTTTTTTATCCAGATAGCCCCACTAGATTTGGGAATAAATTGTAAAAAAGGAATATTAATAAATCATATATTATTTTGTGCCCATTATTGCCTTGGTAATATCCTCGGGCTTTACTCCTGGCGTCTGTATTTCCTTGTTCTCATAAAACTCTTCAATCTTTGGAGTGATCTCATCCTTTTCTCTATTTGTACCTTTAAGAACATCCTCCATATTTGATAGGTCTTTCTTTGGATAAAATGTAAAATCACCTGAAATCCCAATATCTTTTAGTTTCTCCATTTCTACTTCTTGGGCAGCTCTTATTAGACCACCTTTAGCTTTATAAATTCCATAAAGAATCTCCACTCCTTCTTTGATTTTCACACCTTTAGAGATTCGCGGTGTTTTCTTGAATAGAAACTCAGATGATCTAAACCATTTTGATAGCTCTACCATTTTATTAATAATCTCATCATTCAACTTCGTTGGCTGAAGTTTACCTATAATTCCCTCATATTTTTTTATCAGTGTACTAACTATCTCTTTTCGGGGTGGAACCTTACCCAACTCTCGCCTCATAGTGGTAACATTTTCTTCTAGGGATTTATAGATTTTATCTCTGAATTTTTCATCAGGAACTTTTATTGCATTAACCATTTTTTTATAATTAAAATCAAGAATAATCGAACCCACAAAAACCATAGAATCCTGAATATCTGCACCACCCAGACCAGCAATTTTCTGACCTTTAGAAGTCACAATATCATTTACTTCACAAAATTTTGTTTCAATTCCAAAATCTTTATACGTTTCAATTGGACCAATAGAAAGTTGCTGATAAATATCACTAATCTTCTTTAGAAAATTTGGATTATTTTTATTCCATATTAGATGATAAAAAATTTGATTTCGATCAAGATAAACTGTACCCCCACCAACTTCTCTTCTAATTACTGGAAGATTTTCTTTTTTACAGTAATCAAGAGCTACTTCTTGTTTGGCATCCTGAAAATATCCAATACTCATATACGGTGTCCGAGGTGATACAATTACCAGAGCTTCAATTCCCATTCTTGCAAGAGCATGAAAAATAAGCATCGATTGTTCCCAAGGTCTTTCTCCAAGATCAAATAGATACATATAAGTCACCTTCTATATTGTTACTCCAAATCTAGTTGAGAATTATTAAGATACAACAATCCGCAACGGCTTAGCCCTAAAAGTAATTTTTGACATAAATGTCGTGTTTTTGACCTTAAAGTCTGACCCTAAAGTCACTTTAGGTGCAAAGCCAGCTTTGCACCCTTATTCAAATCTGCACCCATATTAACTGTTTATAAGATAAAACCAAGTATTTTTTGTAGTATTGGGAATCGATCTAAAAACCATAGGAACAATCGATGAAAAACAGAACAACACAATAACAAAGATAGGAAGTGCTTTATTCATTCCTCTAATTTCCCCCCACTAGATACACATTTCTTTATGATGTTCAGATATATAAATATACGGAGTAAAAAGCACATGTTTTAACGATTTATTGTGTAAATCCCTTATAAACAAATATTTTTTGAAAATGTTATAATATTTATCTTTATCGAAAAATTTTTTTTATGCTAATGCATATCATATTATAAGGAGGTGAAAGAAAAATGAAAAAATCAATGTTAGTAATAATTGTAAGTATTCTACTAATAACAATAATCCCATTCTCTGTATCAACAACTCAAATATTTGAAAATACCATATATGTTGATGATGATGCACCACCAGAATGGTATGATGAAACACATGTACGAACGATTCAAGAAGGAATAGATGCTGCTTCAGATGGTAATACAATATTCATTTACAACGGAATATATCAACCATCTACAAATATCCATGTATACAAAGAAGTAACTATCATTGGTGAAAGTAAAGAAGGTGTCATTGTTGAACATGAAATAGGATCGGAAGAGCTTTCCATCAGAGCAAAAAACGTTGAAGTGAGTACAATCACTTTTAGGAACTTTAGAATAACAAATCAAGGCATTTACGACAATTCAATCATAACAAATAATGTTTTCATTATTGATAATGAAGAAAAACACTGGAATCCAGAAGTAATATATATCGCTGGAGAAAACAATGAGATTTCAAATAATATAATGACATTTACAGGTACTTATGATGGAAGTAAAAATCCCAGTGTAGGTATATTTTTCCAATGTTATGAATCAAGTATCATAAATAATATTATAACAGGAGTAGGTGACGGTCCTATTGCTTTGTCTGTCCTTGATCATTTTTACTGGGAAAATGATCTTGTAAAGGGTAAAAACATCATTGAAGGAAACACGTTCACAAATAACAGGTGGGGAATACACTTAACACCAACACTACGCCCTGGATATAACAGTAGAATTGTTCATAACAACTTTATCAGTAATAAAGAAAATGCAGAGTTCATCGTTTCTCTCCCATCAGTAATAGATATAATCAAAAAAAACATTAAACGGTTATTTAATCCTTCAGATTCTTCCGACAAAAATAGATATACTCCGACTGGATTGCTTTTTAAATACTGGGATGAGAACTATTGGGATGATTATGATGGTAAGGGACCGAAAATGATCCCTGGAACACTACAATCTGCAGGATTAATCAATCAGTTGTTCCTCTATGTTTTTCCCTGGAGAAGCTTTGATTGGCATCCAACCAGTGTACCATACGATATAGAATAAAATCTCTTCCTCTTTTTTCTTTTAATTATTTATTGTGCAAAAAGGGTATTTATTGTGCAAAACAACCATTAACACGGTTTATTGTGCAAAGCCGAACTAGGAGAAAAACAGTGGAGAATATTACCCAAAGAGACACAGACTACCATGATACACGAGAGGGAATAGTCCTTGCAAGAAACTGGTTACAAAGCGATTCAAAGTAAAAAATCTAAAAAGTAAACTATTTAATTTTATTAGGTTTATCATTTATAGGAAAGTGAATGAAAAGAATTAGACAAAAAATAAGATTTAATATGATATATTTTTTTGCAAGATATTTATTAAGATTTTATAGGTATTATCAATATGTACATCATTTTTTTATCTGTTACATAAAAAAGAAAAATAATCCCAAAGTTTTTTGTATCGGTTATGTTAAAACTAGTACAACATCATTATACAAAGCATTATCTATTTTAGGTTATAGAGCGACTCAAGTTTTAAGAGGAGGCAAAGAGCCAAAAGAGGGATGGGTAGAATATATTAAAAAATTGAAATATGATGCTTATGCAGATTACCCTATGTTTGAAGGTAATTTATTTAAACAGATTGATAAAGCAATTCCTAATAGTAAATTCATTTTAACTGTAAGAGATACTATATCATGGGAAAAGAGTTTTAAGAATTATTATCTTAATTCATCAAAAAAGCAAAAAATGAGTGTTTTACAAGAAATTAATAACCATAATAAAAAAGTAGTTGCTTATTTTAAAGATAAACCATCTCAATTACTAATAATGAATATTATTGAGGGAGATGGTTGGGATAAGTTATGTAAGTTTCTGAACAAACCTATTCCAATTAAACCTTTTCCACACAAAAATAAAGGGATGTATAAATAATCAGAGTTAAAAATTATTATTTAATACTACTAAATTTCCACTACTAATTTCACACTACACTATTACACAGTACCTTTGGTTCTATTAGACAGATATCATTATGACTAGACCAAGAAACATAAGGAGAGAATACTATGTTTAAACCTGTTTATATGCACGATACTCCTATACTTACAGGGGCTTTGCACCCATATTGCTATATTTATACTAATTTGGGTGCAGAACCTTTTTTCGAAATATTTAAATATTGAATTGTATATATACGTGTTAATACGTATAGAAACGTATTGGATGTGAATAATATGAAAAATGGAAAAACAATTGGAATGATTATATTTGTAGCGGGTTTAATCATACTTATAGGATATGGGTTATATCAGGGCTTTGAAAATCTAACTATTGAGAAAATTGATGCAGTTGTGGCAATTGGAATCGGAGCTGTTATAATTGGACTAATTGTTCTTTTTGTATCAATAGTAATTGAACAACAAAAAGGAAAAAAGAAAATGAAAGAAGAAATTAAAAAGGAGGATTTAGAACCATGATACTCATAAATACAGATTTTGTAACAGGTAAAGAGATAAAAGAAATAATAGGTCTTGTAAGGGGTAATACTGTTCAGGCAAAAAGCATTGGAAAAGATTTCAAAGCCGGTTTAAGAAACATAGCTGGGGGAGAAATAATAGAATACACAAACATGCTTGCAGAGTCAAGAGAAATAGCTTTAAAACGAATGGAAGATAAAGCAAAAAAATTAGGAGCAGATGCAGTAATAAACGTTCGTTTTATGACATCATCAATAATGGGTGGCGCTGCAGAGATTCTTGCATATGGAACTGCTGTTAAACTAAAGTAGATACCATGGAAATAGCAAATACTATTCTAATTATTACTGGATTTATTGTATTATTATTTGGAATCGGTGCATTTTTTAATCCAAGTTTTGTCAGGTGGATTAATGCACCTGGTGGTCCAAGATTGAAAGCAATAATTGCTATTGTTGTCGGAATCATATTTATTATTGTTAGTCAAATTTTCAGGTTTCCAAATTAGGGAGATAAACAAATGAAAAAAGTAATGGTGCTAAGCACTGTATTGATAATTATAATATTGTCTTTTTCAGGATGTGTAGAAGAAAAATCAGAAAAAAAGGAAGAAACGCATACGGAAATAGCCATAGAATTTTTGACTGAAATCCAACAAGGAAATTTGAATGTTGCATATACTTATTTCAGCCCTATTATGAAAAGTCAATTCAGTATTAGTCAATTTGAAAATACATGGGATACTATAACATCTTTATATGGTGATTTTGAATCAATAAAAGATACCTCAGAATCAGTTGAAGAAGGTTATAATATTATATTTGTTAATTGTACTTTTTCGAGTAATTATTATATAATCTTTAAGATCGTTTTTGAGGAATCAAAACAAATATCTGGTTTTTGGACTGAAAAAATTGAACCGATTTATTCATACTCAGCACCTAGTTATGCTGATGTTACAAGTTTTTCTGAGTCAGAGGTAATTATTGGAGAAAATCCCTGGACATTACCAGGAACAATATCAATACCAAATGGCGATGGTCCGTTTCCAGGTGTCGTTCTTGTACATGGATCTGGTCCTGCTGATAGAGATGAAACAATTGGAGCAAATAAACCATTTAAAGATATTGCATGGGGTCTTGCATCAAATAAAATAATTGTATTAAGATATGATAAAAGAACAAAGGTTTATCCTGAGGAAACTGCGGTACTTAAAAACTTGACTCTTGAAGAAGAAATTATAGATGATGTTAATTCTGCAATTAATCTATTAAAAACCTATGAAAAGGTAAATCATAGTCAAATGTTTGTTTTGGGTCATAGTTTAGGTGCAATGGTTGCTCCTCAAATCGCAATAACAAAAGATAATATATCAGGTATTATAATGCTTGCAGCACCTGTTAGAGGTCTTGAGGATTTAATCTATGATCAAACAGTTTATCTTGCTGAGCTTGACGGAGTAATTGAAGAATCTGAATTAGAAAATATAGAAATTGCAAATGAATCTCGTGAAAAAATAAGGTCATTAAACATTAGTGAGGATGAACAGGTTTTAGGCGTCTATAAACCCTACTGGGAGTATCTTAATAATTATGAACCTGTAAAAACTGCTGAAACCCTATCAATATCCATGATGATAATTCAAGGTCTTAGAGATTATCAGGTTACCTATGAAGATGATTTTCTTGTTTGGAATGCTACTTTTTCAGATAGTACAAATGTTTTTTTAAAAACATATGAAAGTTTAAATCATTTATTTATCGCAGGTTTCGGAACTCCCACAAATACTGAGTATCTAACTGAAGGACATATAACTGAGGAAGTAATAGATGACGTTGCAAGTTTTATAAAGGGTGAAATCTAAGATGAAAAAAGTAACAATTACTATCAGTGATGAAGCATGGAAATGGTGGAAAGATAATCCATGGATCAATCTTTCACAACTTGCTGAAAGAGAACTGAAACGATTAAAAGCACTTGAAGAACGCGTTTTAGGAACATGTCCTGATTGTGGCAGTGAAAAACTCCGCTTTGATGGAAAAACATATAGATGTGCTAAATGCGGATTTGCTTATAAATAGGTGATAGGAATAGAAAAGAAATATAGTGCTGAGGAAATCCAATGCCCCAAATGTCATAAAAAAGTAAAACCGTTGTTAAAACTTAATAGAGTAAAAATTGAATTTATTGGTGCTAGATATACAGGAAATGATAAAGCATACTTCCAAATATGCCCTCAGTGTAAATTTGTAATAGGTACGAAGTAAAAAGGTGATAATAGATAAATGAAGTTTTGTCCAAAATGTGGGTCAAAAAACATTAATAGTCCTCTACCTCATGATATGCAAAAATATGAATGCAAGGATTGTGGATATATAGGTGCATTTATTATAGATGATAGAGAAATTGTAGAGGAAATTCAGAAAGAATATCTTAAAAATAAAAATAAGATTGAGGAGTGAGGATATCATTTATGATGGTTACAACAACAGAAAATATTCCAGGACGAAAGGTAAAAGAAGTACTAGGAATTGTATTTGGCTGCTGCGTACAAATGAAGCACATTGGTAAAGATTTAAGGGAGCTGGTAGAACAATTATTGGCGGTGAAAGTAAGCCATATACAGAACTTATGGAGGAAGCAAGACGAACTGCTATGCAAAGAATGATTGATGATGCAAAAAAACTTGGTGCAGATGCAGTTATATGCATGAGATATGCAACAGCTCAAACAATGGGAAGCGCTGCAGAAATAATTGCATTTGGTACAGCTGTAAAAACATTATAAGAATAATAGGTGAGAATTTTTATGATAACCATTGAGGTAAAAAATCTCGTAAAAAATTATGGTAAGATAGAAGCCGTTAAAGGTATATCATTTAATGTTAATGAAGGAGAAATATTTGGTTTAATAGGACCAAATGGTGCAGGAAAAACCACAGTGTTAAGGATTATATCAACTTTACTTAAGATAAACTCAGGTTCTATAAAAATCATGAATTATGATATTGAGAAAGACTCAGATAAAATACGTAAAATAATAAGTTACCTTCCAGAGGATGCTGGAGCTTATAAAAATCTAACCGGTAAATCTTATCTGCAATTTATTGCAAATTTTTTTGACAATAAACAAAACCAGCAGATGGTTCAAAGGGGGATAGAGATAGCTGACCTTGATGTAAGAATCGATGATAGAGTTGACACATACAGCAAGGGTATGATGAGGCGTCTACTTGTAGGACGAGCGTTGATGATAAACCCAAAACTTGCCATACTTGATGAACCCACCTCAGGACTTGATGTAATCAACGCTCAGGAGATTAGGAAACTTATAAAAAATACTGCACAAACTGGAACGACAGTTTTACTCTCATCTCATAATATGTTAGAAGTTGAGTATCTCTGTGAACGTATTGCTCTCATATCAGAAGGTAAAATCGTAGAAGAAGGTAAACCAAAAACCTTGATGGATAAATACAAAGCTAATAACATAGAAGAGGTTTTTATAAGGGTGGTGCAACAATGAGCGGACTTGGAAATATTATTAAAAAAGAAATCAAAGAGTTGTTAACACCGACCACATTTGTACCAATAATAATTATTGCACTTATTTTCGGAACTATGGGAAGTAGTATACAGGGGATTCAAGAACAAGCTTTAGAAAAACCTGTTATAGGTATAATAAATGCAGACAATGGTACATTAGCCACAATTACTTCTTCAATTTTATATAACAATTCAAAGCCGGTATTTAATTCAACATCAATAGATGATAAGCAAATTGGGATAGAAACTGTCAAGCAAAAAAATGGTGTAGCACTTATTATTATTCCTAATAATTTTACTAAGCAAATCCGAAACGAGACATCTGGGGATATTGAAGTCTATTGGATAATGAAAGGTGCTGGACTTTTAGACACCATCTCATCAGGTGTTTTACAGCACTTAATTGACTATATAAACACAAATATCTCAAAAGAACTCATTCAAGAGAATTCATCTGTTAACGCATCATTTGTTCTTACTCCAACAAAAAATGTTGAAACAACATTCTTCAAAGACAGAGAATTCAAAGGTCTCACACCAGACTTAATAGTTGGCATGTTATCCTCTCAATCCTTTCTTATTCCAATTGTCATAATGATGATTATCATCATGGCAGGAAGCATTGTAATAACTTCAATGGCACTTGAAAAAGAAAATAAAACACTTGAAACACTTCTAACATTACCAGTGAAACGAACTAGTATCGTAACAGGAAAAATAATTGCTGCTGCAACCATCGGACTTTTACTTGCGATTATATATATGGTTGGTATGAGCTACTATTTTCAAGGAATGCAAATATCAGAAGGAGGTATAAGCCTTGCAAAATATGGTTTAGCCCTAAACTCACAAGATTATCTACTAATAGGTATATCACTGTTTATCACCCTCATTGCAGGGCTTTCATTATGCATGCTACTAGGAACATTTGCTAAAAATTACAAGAGCGCACAAACACTTACTTTTCCAATAACGATGTTAGCTCTTATACCAATGTTTCTAACCATGTTTGCTGATTATGATACCCTACCAACTGCTCTTAAAGGAGTTGTTTTTGCAATACCATTCTCCCATCCAATGATGGCGCCAAGAGCACTCATATTTGATGATTATCTTCTGGTATTAGGTGGTATTATCTATGTAGCAATATTTGCATTAGTTATGATTATAATTGTTGTGTGGGTGTTTAATACAGATAGACTTCTTACTGGTAGTACTAAAAGAAGGAAATTAAAATCCAGAAATAATAATTTTAATTTTATAAGAAGAAGATAACACTATTATGTTCTAGGCATCAATTTCAATAAAAATAGGAGATTATTAAATTCTTAGTGCTTCAGATAGCACCCTGAATGATAGCGGTGCATTAAACTCTTTTATTACTAAAAATGTATCCTCTCTACAATCCATAAGATGAACGACATTTATATTTTCTGAGGCAAGTGTTGAAAGTAAAAAAGCAGCAACTCCGGGAGTATCTTCTATTTCTTTTGGGCTTTTAATATGTATAATTGCATAGCCATAATCGATTTTTTTAAAGGTTGATTTCTCTGCGATATTTTCTTTTACAAAATACATGTATCCGCTTGGAGTCTTCGAAAATGCGATGGAGTCGATATTAAGTGGAGATATATGATGAATTGTGGCAATTTTATTATTAATTGAAAAATCTGCTTTTTTTAATAGTTTAATTATTTTTAATTCTCTTTGCATTTTTTTATTTCTTAAATCTTTTGCTATACGAATTATTGTTGTTTTAACTGCCTCAAAATTTACATCACCAAGATCTTTTGTGATTTTCCTTGCAAGAGCACTGTAATTAATAATATCTTGTTCTAGAGCTTCAAGTACATATGGCTTACGCTTAAGGTATATCATTACTTCCTTTGAAATAACATATCTATTTTGACTCATATAGAACAGGAATGTCTCAAAATTATTTAAATGTTACTTAACAGAATAAATAATTTTCTAGAGATTAAACAAAAAAGTGATGAAAATGGTTAATAACAAAAATAAAAAAATTACATTCAAAGCTATTGCTATAATACTAATAATGTTATTACTACCAACAAATGTACATGCAGGACCTAATCAATTTCATTCTGACCAAGAAAAAAATCCAAAACTACAATATAATTATCTAATCTTTGGAAAAGGATACATCTGTGAAATAACAATCAATGGTGAAACAACAAAAATTGGATTATTAATAGGAGATATGTCTATTAAAAATAAACCAGGGTGGAATGCTCCCGAAGATTATTTATTTTACATCTTTGATAAAACATCTAACAGATTATATACTAAAAATACCTTACCAGATCAATTCACTCTACAATATTTTAAGGGATTAGGATACATAAATTATATGCATATAGGACATGTGATAGATGCAACAAAATATTTTTTTATAGGAAAAGCAACAGATTTAATGTGAGAATTTTACTTTTCCTTTATTTTTTTAACAATCCACCTTTTTTATAAATCTCAAGTTGAGACTTGGAAAATGGTTTAACATTTATTTCTTTGTTTTTTGTTTTATTTATTATTTTACCTGTTGAAAAATCAACAGATAGCAAGTCTCCATCATCTATTTTACTAGTAATATCTCTTGCAATAAGAATTGGCATAGCATTATTAATTGCATTACGCTCATAAATTGCTCCAAAAGATTCAGCAATAATTAAACTAATTTTTAAAGATTTAAAGCAATCAACTGCCTGCTGCCTTGAACTTCCTGCTCCAAAGTTTTTACCAACAATTACGATATCACCAGGATTTGCTTTTTTTGCAAAATTTTCATAACCCTCTAGATTATCAAAAGTGTATTGACCCATTTCGTTTATATCAGTAATAGATAGATATCTATTATGAAAAATCATATCTGTATCGATATTGTCTTTTTTAATTACCCATGCTTTTCCTTCAACACAAGTAAGTCGAGAGATTTTTACATCTTTCTTAATATCTGAAATCTTATGAGATGCCTCTGGGATATTTAGTGACACTGGTTCTTTTGGCATATCATCTGCAGAAGTAATATATCCAGCAATAAGGCTAGCAGCAACAGTTTCAGGGCTAGCAAGATAAGTATCTCCCTTACCTTGTTTGCCTACGAAATTTCGGTTGCCTGAAGACACTGCTATCTCACCTGATCCTGTTTGTCCTATCTGACCAGCTGCACATCCTGCACATCCTGCAGAACCAACAAGCGCTCCTGCATCCTTAAATATTTTAATTAATCCTCCATCAAGGCATTTTTTCCATATATTATCAGTAGAAGGAACAATTTTTAAAACCCTACCAGGGGCAATCTTTCTTCCATCCAAAACCTTGGCAGCAGCTCTCATATCAGAAATACGACCATTTGTGCAAGAGCCGATAAAACCAGAATCAACCTTAATTTTCTCTAACTCCTCAATATTTAATACATCTTCAGGGTGCCCCGGAAGAGAAATCATTGGTTTTAGATCATCGAAATCAATTTCAACAATATCCTCATAATTTGCATCTGCATCAGCATTAACACCTTTTTTAAAAGGAAATAAAATAATTATTCCACCCATTTCAGTTGCCATTGATGCAATAGTAATTCTTGCATCAAGGGGTAACAAATCAACATAATCACCGTAAATTTCTGAAGCAAAGCCTAAAAGCTCATTGGCACCGAACACTTGCAACAATTTAAGCACAACATCTTTTGGAGTTGCAAATTTTGAAGGTCTACCCTTAAGTACTATCTTAATTGTTGGAGGAACCTTGAACCAAACCTTACCATAAGCAAATGCATGGGCAATATCTCTATCACCCATACCCTGACCAAAGGCACCTATTGCACCAAGAATATTTGCATGAGAATCAGTAGATACAATAGTGCTACCGGGTTTAGCAATTCCCTCATCAATTACTATATGAGTCCCAATTCCGCGATTAATATCAAAGGTTTTCACATTATTTTTTCTTGCAAAAATGCGGCAAATATGTTGATTAGCTGCATATTTCTGATCACATCCACTAGGATTACAATCAAATGTAAAAAATGTCTTTTTAGGGTCATCCAAGGATAAATTATTCTCCTCAAGATTTTTCACGACATTTGCTCCCCCAAAATCTCTTGCAACCCTTACATCAATATCAATATCAATAATGTCTCCAACATTTGCAGATTGTTTCGAATGATTCTCAAAAATCTTTTGAATTATGGTTTTTCCCATACTCATCTCTCCTTATTATTATGGCAAATCTCTCTCCTTAGGACCATTGTATTCACTTTCATCAGAAAACATTTTTCTCATAGGTTTTTGCTCAGTCTGCTCTTCGTAAACCTGAGCAGTAAGACCAGCAACTCGTCCTAATAAAAAGAAGGCTTTTCCAAACCTCCAATCAAAATTCATATCAGAAGAAATTGCAGCGATTGCACCATCAACATTAATTGGAAGATTTTTACCTGTTTGAGCAACAAGTTCTTTTTCTATTGACTTTGAAAGAGCTATATGACTACCGGAAATATTCAATTTATCAGCAAGGTTAAACAACCTCTTTGTACGAGGATCAGATGTGTGAACTCTATGACCGAAGCCCAAAATACGTTTCTTTTTCTCTCTATATTCTGTAACAAGTATCGTTGCCATTTCTTCAGTTGTTTTACCCTCATTCTTCATCCTTTTTACGCCTTCTTGCAGAAATTTTGCACCTTTCTCAATAGCACCACCATGTGCATCTCCAATGGATAAAACTCCAGCTGCAACAGCGGTTGGAAGAGGAACTCCTCCAGATGCAACTACTCTAGATGCAATAGATGATGGAGGCGTAACTCCATGGTCAATACAGGCTGTTAGAATTGCATCCATCATTTTTCCATGCTCATTTGATGGTAACTCTCCCTTAAGAAGTAGATAAACTACGTGAGAATAGGGAACATTTCCAATAAGGTCTTCCTGCCTATATCCTCTTGTTACAAGATGGTTTGGCTCTACCTTTGTTATCTTGGTAGTCCATTTCATAATAAATCACTCCTTTACCTTCCAAATATTATCCAAAACTGTTCCATCAAACCATTTAGTCATACCAACTATTTGATCTGTAAATTCTAATTCTTGAGGACCTCCAGTTTCATCATAAGCTTTTTGTTTCAAATCTTCAATAGGTACAATATTTACTTTTCCTTTTGCTTTTTCAAAGAGATCTTTACGCCTAGGATTTATTGCAATACCTTCATTGGTTACAATTGCATCAACAACATCACCAGGAGTAGAAATTGTTGTAACCTTTTCTCTTACAATCGGATTTGTTTTTCTAAAAACAGGGCAGGTAACAATACATAATGAGGAACCTGCTGCAGTATCCTGATGACCACCTATTCCATGCAACATTCGACCATCACTATGAGTATTTACATTTACATTGAAATTAACATCAACTTCAGTTGCACCAAGAACAACTGTATCAAGTCCATCGATTGTTCTACCTTTAGATGTAGGATCAGCATAATGACCTATATCAGCAGGAAGTCCAAGATCCTCCTGTATAAATTTCACAGAATAATCATCAAAGACTTGGGAGTAATAAATATTTTTAACTCTCCCTGCTTTGTAAATTTCAACAATAAGTTGCGTAAGACCACCTGTAGCAGTTGATGCAATAACATCTTTTTCCTCAAGTCTCTCACCAAGAAATTTCATTGCAGCAAGTGATATTCCTCCTGCTCCTGATTGAAAT
Source organism: Thermoplasmatales archaeon (assembly GCA_030672305.1). Lineage (GTDB taxonomy): Archaea > Thermoplasmatota > E2 > DHVEG-1 > DHVEG-1 > SG8-52-3. The sequence goes on from DAOVGR010000050.1 coordinate 21,400, forward strand.
ATCATTCCGTCTTTAATTAATCCAGCAGCATCCATTAGTTCAACACAGTCACGTGCGATCTGCAGTTTCATTGGATCTTCTGTGATTTTTGTAGTACCAGACATAATATTTTTTGGATCACCTATGTGATCTACTTTTGCCACACAATCAACATTTCTTTCTTGTATTTCTTGAAATTTACAAGGGTATTCAACAATGTTATCTGTAACAACAATTACATGATCTGCATGCACTGCATCAACTTGGGAATAAGATAGAGGGCCAAATGCACTATCTCCAATAATACCTGTACAGTTCCCACATTCATCAGAAGCAGAAGCTGCAATAATTGCAATATTTGGATGTAGCTCACCAGTTTTTACTGCAGCCCATCTACCACCATGAGATCGAAGTACTACAGGATAAGGAAGTGGATTTTTAGAAATAAAATCTCCCACAATACCATTGATACTTCCTTCAATACGATTTACTACTCCATCTTTAATAAAATTAATTACTGGCTCATGAACATTGAATATTGCAGTTTGTGCCATTCTAATATTTTTAATACCTAAATCACGAGCAGCCGCAAGTGCCTTATTTACTACATAATCACCATTACGAAGTTGATGATGAAAAGAAAGAGTATAGCCATCCTTAATTCCACATTTTATCAGTGCATCAGATAAGCTGGTAACCTTTGAATAATAGGTATGTTTTTTTGCACCATAAAATGGTTTAAGAGTTCTGCCAGCAATCTCAGTTTCTATTAGTCTACCAGCAGCATTCTTAACTTTCATAGATTACACCAAGGATTTTTTTATTTCAAAATCAATAAAATCACAATGATTTACTATTACTGCCTCAGGTGACCTTTTAAGATTATCACCCTCATGAGAATGTGAATAAATAATCAATACAACTTCATCAGGAAGGTTTAGTTCTTTTGCAAGTAATGCGCCAGAAACAGGATGACGGAATTTCTTACCAAACTCACCTTTTACAAATTCTCCACCTTTATGTTCATATTCCAAGAGTTTTCCGACATCATGAAGAAGAGCACCAGCAATTAAAAAATCAAGATTCAAATCTTCCTGTCTTTGATCATATATTGCTTTAGCAAGATTTGTGATTCTTTTTGTATGATCAGTCAGCTTTCCCGAATCCTTAATCAGAAGAGTAAATGGGACATCATCTAGAGATTTCCAACATCCACGATCAGCTGCTTCTTTCCATACATTTACCACTTTATTTTTTAAAACTTCATCTTTTATCCATTGTAATTCTATTGAAAAAATAGCTTCGATATCACTTTTCTCTACCATACTCTGCCCCCGGGATAGCTTGTCAGTAATCTACAACAATATTATTAACATTCTCATTGAGTATGGAAAAAAAGCAAATAATAATTTTTTATAAAATGTGGTTTATGCCATTTCTACAAGCTGCTTGATTCTGTTGTTAACTACGAAGATTTCCATGACAATTTTCATTTCTTCGAGTTCTTGTTTGTTATTTATTTCACTGACAATTCTCATTAATTTTCACCACTTTCTATGTTATACACTGTAATTTATGTTATTTAAATATTTTGGGATATTATGTCAATATGAAAAAGGAGATATTTGCTAAATTTACATCTAGTAATAATTGCTAGATAAGAGAACAACATGATGGGAGGGGAGAAGAGGTGAATTTTGAGGGGGTAATTGGATGGGTTTCTCTCAAATTTTGAAAATATGGACTTCATCCCTTCCCACGCTGTTGATAAAAAATAGAATAAACAAGAGTTTAAGTGTCTTTTTCGCAGTTGTATATGTATATGGGTGTGCACATCATACACTATCTACATTTAATCTTAAAAATTGGGGATAGAAAAGGTTTAATTATATTCATCCCAGCTTTTAACTTCAATATTATCAATAGAGACTCTTGAAATAGATTCTACAAATCTCTTTGCAAGTTGCAGGTTTGTTATCAAAGAAACATCAAAATCAACAGCTTTTCTTCTGATAAGATAGTCGTTGTCAAGCTCTTCTTTTTCAATGTTTTTTGGTATATTTATTACTAAATCAATTTTCCTATCAGCAATATAAGTTAATGTATTCGGCTCTTTCTTATCTAAAGGCCAATGTAAAATATCTGCTTTCAATCCGTTTTCTCTCATGAAATCAGCAGTACCCCTGGTAGCATAAAATTTGAATCCCAATTCACTTAACTTTCTTGAGCTTTTTAAAAATTCCATTTTACTATCCATCGGCCCAGTTGAAAGTAAAATTGTTTTTTTCGGAAGTTTAAAGCCAACAGAAATCAAACTTTTAATAAAAGCTTCATTAAAATCATCACCTAAACAAGCAACTTCACCAGTAGAAGACATTTCAACTCCTAAAACTGGATCGGATCCTTTTAATCTAGTAAACGAGAACTGAGGTGCCTTTATTCCAACATAATCAAGGTCAAAAGAAGATCGATCGATATTATTTGCGGCTTTTCCCATGATTATTTTTGTAGCCAAATCAACAAAATTTATTTTAAAAACTTTAGATGCAAAAGGAAAACTCCTTGAAGCTCGTAAGTTGCATTCAATTACTTTTACATCATTGTCCTTTGCAATAAACTGAATATTAAATGGACCAGTAATGTTCAAAGATTTAGCTATTTTTTTAGCAATTATTTTAATCCGCCTCATAGTCTCTAGATATGTTCGTTGTGGAGGAAGTACCATTGTTGCATCTCCAGAATGCACTCCAGCATTCTCGATATGCTCAGATATAGCATAACAATAAAGAGAGCCTTTTTTTGCAACTGCATCAATTTCAATTTCTTTAGCACCAGTTATAAACTTACTGATAACAACAGGATGCTCTTTATTAATAGCAGATGCTTTCTTAAGATATTTCTTTAATTCATGCTTACTTAAAGCTATACTCATCGCTGCACCAGAAAGTACATAACTTGGTCTTACAAGTACAGGATATCCAACTTTACTTGCAAACTCCTCAGCAGCTTCTATACTGCTTAATTCATTCCACTCAGGCTGATCAATACCAAGGTCATCCAGTAACTTAGAAAACTTATGTCTATCTTCTGCATTATCAATTTTTATTGGAGAAGTTCCAAGGATTTTAACATTTGTATTATGCAATGGCAAAGCCAGGTTATTTGGAATCTGACCACCCATGGATACAATAACACCTAGAGGACTTTCTTTATCACAGATATCAAGTACCCTTTCAAATGTAAGTTCATCAAAATACAATTTATCACATATATCATAATCAGTGCTAACAGTTTCAGGATTACAATTGATCATAATTGTTCTATACTTCAAATTCCTCAATGTTGATATTGAATTAACACAACACCAGTCAAACTCAACAGAAGAACCAATTCTGTATGCTCCACCTCCTAAAACTATAACCTGGTTTTTTTCCTTAAATCTAATATCATCAACACAACCATTATATGTTAGATATAGGTAGTTTGTTTTAGCAGGATACTCTGCTGCAAGAGTATCAATTTGTTTTACAAATGGAACAATTCCTAGTTTCTTTCTTTTATTTCTAATATCAAGTTCATTACAGTTGGTTAACATTGCTATTTGAAGATCAGAAAAACCTTTTTGTTTAGCCCCCTTAAGTAAATTTAATGATAGATTTTTAAAACTAAAACATTGTAATTTTTTCTCTATATCGACAATATTTTTTATCTTAAACAGAAACCATCGATCTACTTTGGTAAATTCATTAATTTTTTCAATTGAATATCCTTTCTTAATTGCTTCAGTAATTGCAAACATCCTTTTGTCAGTTGGTTCTTTTAGTTCTTTTTCTAAATCATCAAATATTAAATCATTACAAACAAGTCCTTTCATTCCAACATCAAGCATCCTTATTGCTTTTTGCAATGCCTCCTCATAAGTCCTCGCAATTGCCATTACTTCTCCAACAGATTTCATTTCAGAGCCTAAACTAGAACTAACTCTCCTGAATTTTTGTAAATCCCATCTAGGATACTTTAGAACGACATAATCCAAAGCTGGTTCAAAACAAGCTGATGTTTCTTTGGTAATAATATTTTCAATCTCTGTTAGACTATAACCTAACGCAAGCTTTGATGCAATAAATGCCAATGGATAACCTGTAGCTTTGGACGCCAGAGCTGAACTTCTACTAAGTCTTGCATTTACCTCAATTATTCTGTAATCTTCTGATTTTGGATCAAGAGCGAATTGAATATTACATTCACCAATAACATTAAGATGCCTAATCACTTGGATAGCAATGGACCTTAGCTTGAAATTTTCAGAAGAGGTCAATGTTTGAACAGGTGCAACAACGATACTTTCACCAGTATGTATACCCATAGGATCGAAATTTTCCATAGAACATACAACGATACAATTATTATACTGATCTCTTACAACTTCATACTCGAGTTCTTTCCAACCACTCAGATATTCTTCTATTAAAATCTGATTTGTGTATGAAAATGCCTTTTTTATTAACTCAATTAATTGTTTTTTATTGTAAGCTACTCCTGAGCCTAAACCGCCAAGAGCATATGCTATCCTACACATTACTGGATAACCTATTTTCTGTGCAACATTTATTGCCCCTTCAACACTTGTCACAGCCTTTGATATTGGAACCTTGAGGTTGATTTCCTTTATCTTTTTAACAAAAAGACCCCTATCCTCAGTGCTTAAGATAGATTCTATTGGAGTTCCAAGAACTTCTACATTGTACTTCTTTAAAATCCCTTTTTTTGCTAAATTAACTCCTACATTTAAAGCGGTTTGACCACCAAAACCAAGTAAAATACCATCAGGTTTCTCTTTCTCAATAACCTTTTTCACAAAAAAAGCATCTATTGGTAAGAAATACACTTTATCAGCTAGATAGTCAGAAGTTTGAATCGTTGCAATATTTGGATTGACAAGAATTGTTTTAATTCCTTCCTCTTTCAAAGCCTTAATTGCTTGACTACCGGAATAGTCAAACTCACCTGCTTGACCAATCCTTATCGCCCCTGACCCTAATATTAGGACTTTTTTGACCTTTTTAATTTTTCTATTTATCATTTAATCGACCGAACAAACATGTCAAACAAAAACTCAGTATCATCCGGACCTGGAGAAGCTTCTGGATGAAACTGGGTACCAAAGAAGGGCTTTGAAATATGGATAATGCCCTCGTTTGTACCATCATTGTTATTGTAAAACCACTCTCGCCAATCCTCAGGTAATGTTTCAGCATCAACTGCATAGCCATGATTTTGAGATGTTATGTAACATCTTTTTGTTCCAGTCTCAATACAAGGTTGATTATGACCTCTATGTCCATATTTTAACTTGTAGGTATTTGCTCCTATGGCAAGTGCTAAAATCTGAGACCCAAGACAAATACCTAATATTGGAGTATTATTTGATAAAGCTTCTTTTACATTCTTTATTGTTTGACGACATTTTTTAGGATTTCCAGGTCCGTTTGATATTAGTATACCATCTGCTTTTTCATTTAAAAAATCATAATCCCACGGCACACGGATAACTGTAAAACTTCTTCTAAGAAATGCCCTTATAATATTATTTTTAGTACCACAATCAACAAGGATAATTCTTTTCTTGCCTTTTTTATAAATAATAGGTTTTTTAATGCTTACATCTATCATCAAATTTCTTTTATTTGGGTTTTCCATTGAAATTTGTTTGTTGTTGCATATAACTTTTCCAAGCATTGTTCCTTTCTTTCTAAGTTTTTTAGTTAGCTCCCTTGTATCTACACCATATATTCCAGGAATATCATGTTCTTTTAGCCATTCAGACAAAGATTTTTTAGCATTCCAATGAGAATATCTATCAGAATAATCAGTTATAATCAATCCCTTAACTTGTATTCTATCAGATTCAAAATACTTCAATAGATTGTCCTCTTCTTCATAACCTGGAACTCCATAATTACCTATTAAAGGATAAGTTAAAACTAAGATTTGTCCTCTATAAGAGGCATCAGTTAAACTCTCAGGATAGCCTACCATCCCGGTATTAAATACAACTTCACCAGATGCTGATTTTTTTGAGCCAAAGGAGTAACCATAAAAAATAGAACCATCTTCCAGAACCAGCTCTGATTTAGGAGTTGTAATACCCATCTAATATAGTCCCCTCTATTAAAGTTATTAAATCTTTTTAAAAAAAGGGTAACGCTTAGTTACCTAAAATATCTTTCCAAATTTTACATTTTTAATTCAGGTAAGACTTGTAAAACAAGATTTAATAATAAAATTTTAAGAAATATTATATTAAAAACATAACACCAGCGGTTAAAATGAGTATTCGAACAAGAAAGATTGATGCATTAATCATAATAGCTATGATAATTATAGCTGGCTTTATTTTTTATAGATTAGGTTATATCTTTGATCACGATGGACCAGATATTCCAGACATACAATTTAAAAAAGATGATCAAGAAAAGACCCTTACAGTTGTATCATTGTCAGACCAAGTATTATGGAAAGATATCGAAATAATTGGCGATTGTGACACATCAGCACTGGGAAGATATGTTACAGAAGGAGATATAATTACACAATGTGAGGGTACTGTTACTATTAGGCATATTCCATCTGATACAATACTATCAAACTGGAAGTTTACAGCAATTGAAAATCTACCATATTCTATGGTGACTGGCAATATGAGAGATGTCTCGCCACAAGACGAAGGTGCTCATTTCAATAAGATCACTAATACAAGAGAATGGTGGTACTACACAGTAATTTTTGATGATGATAGCGAATTACCAGGTTGGGCTGCAACAATTGGCTTTTGTCATATGGCATGGGGAGATTTAAGATTAACACTGAAACCAGATATTCTAATAATAACACTTCACAGTCCTGATGGAAAGGAATATGGAGGAATGATAAACAAAAAACGAGGTGGAATACTTGGACTTGGCATACTAGGCACCTCAGGATTGGATGCATCAACACCGGGTGTTGATTTGAAATTTGAAGATTCATGGGCAAAAGGAGAAGCACCTATTTGGCACGTTCATGCAGAGGATAAAGAAATTGACAAAGAAAATGAAATAATTATTGACTTTGATTATTTTGCACCATCTTCACCTTTATGGATATATAGCAATAGGATTATTGACAAAGGAGAAGGTAGACTTGCAACCTATATGTTTACAGGTTGTGAAGTTTCTGGTACTATAAAATTAAATGGATTAGAATTCAAAGTAACAGGAGTGGGACATCATGAGCATTCTTGGTCACCTGGATTTATTAAATGGATAATAAAAGGATGGGATTGGTGTCATATGCGATTAGAGAATGGATGGAATATTTACTACAACAAATATTATTTTAGAAACCAGTTACTAGATGCAAGAACAACAAGAATTAATCCTATATCATCGCTAGTTATTACAACAGATCAAGGAGAAACACTTACCCTTTTGGAAGATCTTGATATAACAGTTAGAAAATCAGACAGGATATTTTTATTATTAAAAATGCCATCCGAACTTAATATCAGGGCAAAACCAAATCCTATATCTCAGATACTATTAAAGAAGTATAATATCCATCTTGATATTGACATTGAAGCTAATAACACATATGAAAAGATATGGAAATTCCCAACATATGTAGGCATGAAAATAGGACAAAATACTGTTGATGGGAAGATAACTTGGAAAGATGAAGACGGCAGTCATGAAATAGAACTGAAGGGTATCGGTAACATTTGGAATATGAGAAATTTTTGATTATTTAATTTCTACAACACCCTTATCTGCATCTAAAAATATCTTATCGCCATCTTTTATTTTTTCAATTTCTATTTTATCAATACATGGGATACCTGCAAGAATCACACCTGTTGCAACTATTGTCTCAGTTTCCTTATTAATAATACCTGCAGGTGCTACACCATTCTTCTTAAGACCATATATCACATAGGAACCAACAGTTGAACCCTTTCCACACGGAAATACAAGTATCTTATCTGTCACAGATTTTCCTTCAAGAGGATGACCTTTATCAATAACAATACCCGTGTTAATATCAATACCACCATAGAAACCAATAGGTTCAGATGTAACTATTGCCTCACCTTCTGCCTTACCTGGCGAAATTGTCCTTCCTTTCATAACTGTCCCTCCACTAGATCATCTATATTTGCAAAACATACCTCTTGTTTACAAAAGCCCGGTAAATAATTGGCTGCTTTTCCAGAATTTACTCCTGTTGTTTTGTATCCCATTTTCTCAATTGGCGAGACAACCATACATGTATCTGCAACAATGCTTCCACCTGCCTTTGCAATAATTTCATTATAGCCCATTCTTTCTGCAGCTTCCTTAATCATTCTTGAAGTGCAAATCCAAACTGGTTTTTTCAAATGCTTACCCTCAAGTTTGTCTGCAAGTGTGGATATCTCACGTAAAGATGCATGCGGACAGCCAAAAATAACTATATCAGGAGTATTTCCGGTATTAAGCTTGGCGTATGTCCCCTTAATTTCAGATTTTCCAACAGATATAGTCTCTAATCCCTCTTTTTTAACGTTATCTGCTTCTGGAGTAAGTCCTTTAACATGATACAATGCCACAGCACCAGAGGCAGCCATAGCAGCACCTAGTGCTTTAAGTTGGTCAGTATTTGCATCTTTTATACCTGTAAAATAGGGGATTTTATTTTTTACCTGTTTACCGACATACCAACCAAGCGCACCAAAATCAGAATTGTATTTAAGATCAACCTCAACTTTTATTTTAACACTAGGCTGTCTATTCTCCCATAAGTGTAACCCATAATTTGGAGTTACTCCACAAATAGCTGCAGCAAGAGCAGAAGGCCCTCCCTCTCTATTTGTCCTTGCGCCAATTACTGAGTTTGAAAATGATACAGCTGATGACTCTGACCAGGCAATATGCTCTCTAAAACGTGGAAGATTACCAGCAAGATAAGGAGTACAAGTAGAAGTTATCACAATTCCCATCTTTTTAAAGGCATCCATAATTCGGAGTTGATTCTTTGCAAAATCCTCTGGAAAACCAAGTTTCTTCCAGTTTTCAAGATCCATACCTGCTGGATTTAGATATGTAAGAACTTTTACTATAGCTCCTTTTGAAGCCATATCCTCTAAAAATTCCATTCCAGGATTACCAATGGACTTATAAGAAACACCTGCAACTTGAACAGAGCCAACAGGAATCATACTATCCGCTCTATAAATTTCTCCCAACCGGAAAAGCAATCTAAAAAGTCTCTCCATTACTTCGCCTTTTTCTCCATCAAGTATCTTTTCTTGCTCATTTGTTAGATGCATTTTACTAACTCCTTACAATTTCTTACCAATAAAGCTATTTCTTCTTGTGAAGCATTATCTACATGAACCCCCCCAATAGCTACAACCTTTGTATTATATTTTTTACATGCGGCTTCTGCAATAGGTTGAAGTACGATATCATCATAATGCCCTTTTAAACGAATAGACTGTGTCTTTATACCAGGTTCACAAATGACAACACCACCGATATGAGATCGTTCTCCGCCCCCTAGAATGTAAATGAGGTCGTCTCCATTCTTTATTTCTTCAATAAAAACCTTATATTTTCCCTCACCTGAGGTAATCATTTGGATCAACTTCTCTATATTTTACAACCTCATACTTGCTTTTATCAACATCAGTTGGAATAGTTGCATCAAACCCAATCTTGGTTGTAAGTGTCTTTTTCCCTGGTTCATGTTTTCCCGATGGATCTAGAGAGCTACCTGATTGATTAGGTTTTACAATCATATCTTTATCGCCCTGAAATCTAGTTGCCATGGCCCATTCAACAGCATCAGGATTAAAAATATCAACATCTTCATCAACAATTGTGACGTGTTTCATACTTTTATGACCGTTAAAAGCAGCTTCTATTGCTTTTTTACCATCATCAGGGTTGTTCTTTTTGATTTGAACAATACTATGAAGCCAGGAACCGCCACCTATAGTTACATAAACATTTTTACAATCAGCAACCTTGCTAACTTCATCATATATTGTTGGCTCCTTAGGCATTCCCATGAGTAGCTTATGTTCAAATTTTCCAGGAAGTAAAGCTTGATAGATTGCATCTTTTCTATGAGTTATACAATCTACCTCAAAAACTGGTTCCTGTCTTTCAAAATCTCTTGTTTCAGTGAGATCAACAAATGGTCCCTCGCGATCAAGTTCTCTAGTAAGTCTACCTTCTATAACAAATTCTGATTCAGCTGGAACCTCAAGATTCTTTGTAATACATTTTACTAAATCTGTTTTTCCAAGAGAATTTGCAATACTAAACTCATCAATACCAGCAGGAGGACTTAAGGAAGCCGCAATCATAACAGGAACGGAGTTACCAATACATACTGCCATCTCAAGATCACCATCAATCTTATCATAGGTTGTACGAGTCTGTCTTTTTTGAATAAGACGAGCGGAAAATTTGTTCTTTCCAATTTCCATTAAACGATGATATGAAACATTGCGTCCCGTTTCAGGATCCTTAATCGTAGCAACCGTTGCAGTAGCATATCGACCGCCATCACCATCGAGGTGATATAATAGGGGAAGTTTGCTAATATCAGGATTTTTTATAATACTTTCCTGACATGGAGCATTATCAACTATAACTGGTTCAGTAGGGGTGCGAAGAGCTTCAACTAGTTTAAATAAGAGCTTATCCTTCGTAGTTCCAAGTCCATCAGCAATGATATTGCGATTTGATGTAATACCTGCAAAAATTGTAAAAGGATAATCCTTAACATTATTAAAAATTACAGGTTGCTCGTTTAGGGAGTAAATGATATCTGCAATCTCATTTCTTACAGTTACTTCTTTCTTAATACGAACAAGTTTACCTTCATTTTCAAGTTCTGAAAGAAAATTACGAAGATTCATAATTACTACCGCTCTCTAGACGCACCAATTACAGTTTTTAAAGTTTGAAATCCTTCTTTTTCAATAGCATTTGCTACTTCTTCCTGTAGCTTTTTGTCAGGTGTAAGTGCAATTATACTACCACCTAGGCCACCACCCGTAAGTTTTGCACCTATTGCCCCTTGATCTCTTGCTAGTTTAACAAGAAAATCAAGTTCTCTAGATGAAACCTCGATTTGTTGAAGAAGCTTATGATTTTCATTCATTAGTTTACCAAGTTCCCTGTAATCCTCAATTTTAAGAGCATTTCTAGCTAAATAAGCAATATTCTCTGCTCTATCAAATATTTCCTTGTATTTTTCAGGGTTTTTTTCTCTTCTCTTACGTACACCCGCAACAGCTGCAGCTGTATCGGCAACCTTACCAGTATTACCCATTACAATTTCAATAGGAGCAGGAATGGAGATTTTATCCATAACCTTATTTTCACCCTTCTCAAACCAAATAAGACCACCAAATGTAGAAGCCGTATTATCTATTCCAGAAGGATTTCCATGATATCCTTTCTCACCTTCAAAAGCAATCTCATTAATCTCTTCATCTGATATATTAAGACTAAAATGTTCAGAAATAGCTCTGGCAATTGCAACACAAGAAGCTGCGCTGGCACCGATTCCACTTGCGCAATATAATGTTCCATCGAGTGTTATCTCTAATCCTTTTTTTGATAAATCTATACCCATTTTTTTCAAAATTCGATTTATTGAATCTTTTTGCTGATCAATTTTTTCTTCTTTATAATTTGGAGTTGCTTTTCTATTGTCAATAAATGACCAACCAGACTTATCAATTGGATTTAGCTTTGCAACAGTATATTTTCCAATTGCAGAAACAATAGCTGGTACTCCATATACCACAAAATGTTCATTTAATAAAATAGCCTTACCAAAACCAATGCCCTCGCCCGACATTTACATCACATAATATTTCACAGATCATTTAGGTTGAAATACCATAATTATTAAATGTTTTTATTAATTGTGGTATAACAAATATATATTAGAAAATTATTTAATTCTTAACTAAATTAATAAATTTCAATCAGGATGAAGAAATATAATGAGGATAGATAATAATTCTGAAAAGATTTGTTCGATTTCTAAATATTCATTTAAGACCAAATTCAATATATCAAGGTTTAATTATTTCTGGAAAGCAATTGATTTTATAGCCTGTAAAATAAAGAGATTTGCTATATTATATGAAAATACCTTGTCCAAAGAATATGAAAAAGAAGGCGAACTGTTTAATATTTCTGAATCAAAAAATATTTTACACATTGGATGTGGTTCATATCCAGTTACAGCAATCAACCTTGCTAAATACAACGGTGGTAAGGTTGTCGCAATTGACATTGACCCAAGAGCAATAAAACTAGCCACCAAGGTAATTAATAATAAAAAATTGCAGGATAAAATATCTATTAATAAAGGAGATGGAAGAAGTTATCCTATAAAAAAATTTGATGCAATTATCATATCAAGCTGTTCAATTCCAAAAATTGATATTTTAAATCATATTTTTAAAACAGCAAACATTAATAGTAAAATTATAGTTAGAGAAATATATGGAGCTAGGAAAGCAGTGGAGGACTGTATAAATCTCCATAAAAATATCGAGATTAAAAAAAGAATTGGAAATCATCCATTTCCAACATCTAGATGGGAATCGTTTTATTTAATAAAAAATAGTTAATTATTTTTTAACATCTTTTTAAAGTCCGTTAAATCTGTTTTTCTTGCTTCTGTTAAAGATACTAAAAAGCCTACAAAACCTGTAACTACATCTGTAATAATAAATCCTACAAGAGTAAACACCAGAACCACTTCTTCGCCTACTCCAAAAAGTGTTGAAAAAATTATTATAGATGTTAATTCACGAAAACCTAAACCAGCAAAGGTTACAGGAATATAGCCTGCAATATTTGCAACTGGATAAAGTAATAAAAAGCTTAGATATGGGATATTTGCTCCTAATGCATAAACAATGATGTATTCTTGAGAAAAAATAATTACCCAAGAAATTAAACCAAGGAATAACGGAATAATTAAGCGATTTATTCTAGGAAAATCTTTATAGAATGTATCCGCAAATTTTGAGGATGGGTCTTTAAGTTTCTTTGGAATCAAGTATTTAACAAAAAGGTGGAAGAATTTTTTCCCACGTTCTTTCTTAATAAAATAAATTATAATAAATGCTTGGAATGAAATTAAAATTGCAATTATGATAAGGAGTATTCTTGTTATTTCAAGTTCTGAAAATTGATCAAGAATAATTAATAATCCCCCAACTATCATAGAATATATTGCAACTTGACGTACTGTTACTTCAATAAATGTGTTAACAAACAGTTTACCATATGGTTCCCCGGTTTTTTCTTTCATATATGGAACTCTCATTAACTGTCCAATAAATCCAGGGGTCCAACTGGCATAGAAATATCCTATTAGAAAACACTTTAATGATTGGAAGTAGCTAATTTTGATTTTTTGCTCTTTTTGTATTAATCGCCATCCATAATTTCTAATCAGTACTCGTGGAATTGTTAGAGATAATGCTAGTACTATGAAAATTGGATTAATTATTAAGAATGCATTTATAATTTTTCCAACATCTAAATTAAGAATAATTATTAATAGTACTATAATTCCTAATAATGGTAGAAATTTTTTTACCTGTTCGAAAATTTCTTTTTTCAATGAACATGGGGTATCTTATTATCTTTATTTATTGTTGTGGAAAAATGAAAATTCTTTATTTGCATCTTATAATTAAATCAAGCTTACCAGATACTTGGTTTTTTTTATTAACATCACAATGGAATATCTACTTTTTTAGGGGAAATTATTAATTGAATAATTGTTACACCTTTCATATTTGATGGAAAAAAATAATCTTAAAAAAGTGGTAAAATTACTCCCTATTATTGGTGTTGCAATATTCATTTATATTATAAATGACATTGGAGTTGAAAAAATTGCAGACGCTTTTTTTTCAATCCCTATCCAATTTTTTATTCTTGCACTTCTAATTGTTTTTCTAAGAATATTTGTTTATACTTACAAGTGGAGTTATATCTGTAATAAAATGAAAATAAACATTAAATATTTTGATTTAGTAAAAATCTATTTGATTGGAGTATTTTATGGGAACCTTACACCTGGTGCACTTGGTTTACATTTAAGAATTTTTTACATGAGAAAAAAATCTAAAGCATCAATTGGAAAATGTCTCGCAAGCTCACTTATAGATATCGAATTAGCATTAATAACAGGTATTTTTATAGGATTAATTGGCACCATTTATCTCATTAATTTCTATCCTGGACTGTTACCGTTACTAATACTACTTCTTCTTATCCATGGTACTCTGCTAATTATTTTTATGAAAAAAAGTGGTGGAAGTAAATTTTTTAAGATTTTCATAAGACCTTTAATACCTAATAAATATAGAGAAGGAATAGATCAATCAGTTGAATTATTTTATGAGGATATGCCCAGATTTAGAGAAATGCTAATTCCTATTTTATTTGATTTTATTACATGGGTAATAATTGGAACCCAAGTGTATATCATTGCACAAGCATTCTCTGTAGATATTCCTTATTTAATATTTTTGATGTTGCATACATTATCAGTTGTTGCATATGGTTTATTACCAATTTCAATAGGAGGATTAGGAGTTAGAGAAGGTATATTTGTGTTTTTATTATTACCATTTGGGGTGGCGGCAGAAGTTGCTTTTGTTATTTCATTATGTGGCTATATTGTAAAATTGATAATTCCTGCGTTATTTGGGATGTTTTTTTCATTTAAAGAGAAATAAAGAGTTATTTTAAGAGAAAAATCTAGGTGATAATGTGAAAGATGCTGATTTTATTAAATCTAAAAATGAAACAGATTCACATTATGAGTTAGTAAAAAAGTATTTTAGGAAAAGTGCTGAAGATAAGAAAAGATTTTACAGTTTTAAAAGTAAAGAGGAAATAGAAAAAGAGATAAAAAAACGAAGTATGTGGAAGATATACACATCAATATTAGATGAAATTTTACAAAAAGATGCGGAAATCACAAGTGTTATTGATATTGCATGTGGAATGGGGAATTTTACCATGGAGCTTGCTAAACGTAATAATTATAAAAGAATAGTAGGAGTTGATTTTCTAAAAGAAACCTTTAATATTGCTCGTAAAACAGAAAATATTTTTAGAAATATTTCCTTTCTGGAGGGAAATTTATTAAATCTACCATTTACTGATAGGAGTTTTGATTTCACAATATGCTTAAACACTTTACATCACATATATAAGAATGATTTTTACAAAGCAGTCAATGAGCTAACAAGAATAACTAAACACTATCTTATGTTAGAAATAAGGAATAAAAATTACATTTTGATGCCTTGGATAAATAAAACTGTTTTACAAAAAGTATATAGAGATTTACCAATTTATTGTAGCTCAGTTTCAGATTTAAATGATTTAATAGAAAAAAATGGATTTAAACTTAAAATTATTAGACGAAATAGTTCATTAACTTGGACAAGTTGGCGTCTTGTACTTGTTTATGAAAGAAATTAACAATGGAGGCTTCTTCTTGGAAGTAAATAAAAATAAAAATATTTCAAGATTCTTAATTAACAGTCGAAGAATCCTATCATGCTATTATTATAATTTTTTAGAATTACTTGCTGTTAAAACTAAATTATTTCAAAAATTATTAATGGAATGGAGAAGACCAGTTTTTCTTAATGAAATAAAAATGGCCAATATTAAAAAAAATGATAAGGTGCTACTTATTGGCTGTGGTATATTTCCATCTGAAACAATGCTAATTGCAGAGCAAACAGGAGTCGACGTAGTAGGTATTGATAACTCTCCTCAAGCTGTAAAAATAGCAAGAAAATATGTAAAGAAAAAAGGACTTTCAAAAAATATAAAAATTGAATATGGGGATGGAAAAGATTACCCAATCAATGATTTTGATGTAATTTTTATAGCGATTAATGTTTGGCCAATTGATTTTGTGTTAAAACATATTTTAAAAAATATGAAATTAGATGGAAGAGTTATGTGTAAAAGTTTAAAAAACGATATTATAAATGTTATTGAAAAAGAAAAATTTGATATTGTTTCAAAATTAGAAAATCCACAAACACAATCGTTTTTATTAGTAAAGAAAAAGTAATTTATTTTCTAAAGCAAATGGATTAATTGGTTAATTCTTGCTTTCATTTTGTATAAATCTCTATTCTTGAATATTTTCAGCATCTGTGTAGTTATATATCTTGGTCTAAGATAAAATCTTTTCATAGCCTCTCTATAAAATTCATCGAGCTCGTCCCTTGTGAAATTTCCAAGACCCTTTCGTAAATCTGCGACAATTGTGTAACCATCTCTTACATTGATTTTTCCATTTTTAACTGCCTCATCCCATATGTCTGAACCATATTTATATGTTAAAATTGTAAACAATGCAACATCAAGAGGGAGGGAACAAGCAAACTTAATTGTTTTTTCGATATGTTCTTTTGTCTCAATTGGAGCTCCTAATATAAAGGTCCCAACAGTGAAAAAATCCATTTCACTACTAAGATTGATTGCTTTTCTAATTTGATCGGTAGTCGCATTCTTATTGTAAAAATCTAAAACATCCTGATTTGCAGATTCCAATCCATAATATAGATGTTTTACACCTGCATTTTTCATCTTAGAGTAAAGCTTCCTATTTGCAGTATCAACCCTTGCACCCTGTACATATATCTCAATATCAGTTCCAATTTTTATCAACTTATCAAGTATTTCATTAGCCCGTTGTTCATCTGCAAGAAAAGTATCATCAACTATCATAACAGAATCATAAGATTCATTAATTTTTTTTATCTCATTTACAACATTTTCAACAGAGCGTTGTCTAAAGATCTTAAAACCTAATGTGTTTCGTGTACAGAATCGACAATTAAAGGGACATCCCCTACCTGTTATCATAGAAGTGAATCTTGGTTTAAAATTTGATTTACTTGTTTTTCCATACTCATATTTTTCAACAAGATGACGAGCAGGAAAAGGAATTGAATCAAGATTTTCAATTATTGTTGCTGGTTTTCCCTTTTTGATTACGTCATTTTTTCTATAATAGATACCATGTATTTCAGATAGTTTCTTTCTCCCTTCTATTGATTCTACAATTTCCTTAATTACTTGTTCGCCATCACCTTCTACACTTATGTCAGCAGAGGGTATTTCATTTAGAGATTTTTTTGGTTGTATACTACAATGGGGACCACCAATTATAATTGGAATATCAGATTCAATTTCCTTAATATATTTCGCTACCTTTGCTGATTCTTTATAAGCATATGTATATTTGCCTCCATGCATTGTTTCTTCATAAGATGATGAAAATACACTTATTCCAACAGCATCTGTTGTTGACAGCTCTTTATTAAGAGATTTTAACGGATAACTTTCAGCTAGAAAATCTATTAATTCAACAGTATGACCTGCATTTTCTAAAACACTTCCAAGATACAAAAGACCTAGAGGGGGGTGATATGATGATATTTTTTGTGGTTTATCTATTTTTGATGTAAAAATATAGTCCGGCGGAATTTGTAATAACAAGAATTTCATTTGATAAATCCAAATCATATTAGTATTGATATATTATTTGAATAAATTTTTGTTAAAATTATTAATCTTATAACAATTAAACAATTTAGATAAATACCAAATGTAATTTAACTTTGCACATATGGACTATAAAAAATTGTTACCAATCATTGGAATAATTATTCTATTATACATAATAGTAACTCTAGATTTACAGGAAATATATACAGTTTTTTCAAATATTCATCCAATATATTCTCTCATCTCATTTTTTGCTATTCTTCCCGTTGTCTTAATGACAAATATTCAATGGCAAATACTGCTAAGAAAACAACGGATTAAAGTTAGCTTTCTTTATTCATTAAAAAACATATTCATTGGTTATTTTTATGGATTTATTTCACCAGGTGGGATAGGTGCTTATACCAGAGCTTTATATCTTGAACATGAAAGTAAAGCTCCTCTTGGAAAATGTCTATCCAATATAATTATTTTCAACACAATTGATTATCTATCACTACTTTTACTTGGAGCAATTGGTGCAATTTTTCTTAGTAGTATATATCCCCATCTTTTTGCAGTCATCATTGCTGTTATTTTTGTTATTGTTACTCTGCTTCTATTTTTTCTTAAAAAAGAAAAATCTAAAAACATATTTTTAAAAATAATTCAAACAAGAATATTTAGTTCTGTTAAGGACAGACTAACAGAATCTCTGGATTCTTTTTATGAAGATTTACCTCGTTTTAAAGACGTACTAATACCATTTGGAATTTCAATTATAGGTTGGATTGTAAGATTTACAGAACTTTACTTTATTTCAAAACTTTTCTTAATTGATGTATCTTTTATTTATTTTATACTAATAATTGCTGTAGCAAATGTAATTGCCTCAATTCCAATAACAATATATGGGCTTGGAACAAGAGAAGCCTCGTTAATTACTATGTTTTTATTTTTTAATGTAATTCCTGAGAAAGTATTAGGTCTTTCATTGTTTTGGTTTACAATAATTTGGTTTTCCCCTAGTATATTAGGAGCTATTATAACTTATATTGAAACAAAGAAGCTAAGTATGTCATTTTTGAATGAAAAAACTGTAGAAAAGTTTTCAAATTACATGAAAAGATATCCTGAGCTTTACAGAAATCTTACTGATGTTGTTAAGAAAAATATCCCAAATAAGATTACTAAGCCAATCATTGTGGATTTAGGTGTCGGACCCGGACTACTCTCACAAGAAATAATTAAGCAGACACCCAATGCAAAAATTATAGGTATTGATCCATCAGGTAAAATGCTTAATTTGGCAAATAAAAATGTAAAAAAAGATGTGTTTCAAGCAATGCTAGGAGCCTCTGAAAACATTCCACTTGAAAAAAACACTGTGGATATTATAGTAAGCAGATTCAGCCTTACATACTGGAAGAAACCAAGAGATAGTTTTAGAGAAATCAATAGAATTTTAAAACCGGGTGGTAAGCTGATATTAGAAGCATTGAATAATAAATTTTCAAAATGGAAATTATTTGCTATAAAGACACATATGATTTTTAATTCAGCAGGATTAGATGTTATAAGATATCATTCTGAGGCATTTAAAACAGCATATAATATCCAGCAGGTTGAACATTTGTTAAAAAATTCTGGATTCAAAATAATTTATAAAGAAGCTAAGAAAAATGACTGGAAATATATTCTAGTTTCAGGAAAGGGGAAATAACAACTTTTAAATACATATGAAAATAATATTTATTATATAATATGGGGAAGGTTAAATGAATACCTATTATAAAAAAAATTTAGCGTTATTCTTAGTTTTATTATTTCTCATATTATGCCTTTCACCAATTGTAAATAGCATTGAAATAACAGAATTAAAAAAGTTTGTATATGAATCTTCCGATGAAGTAATAGAACTTGATCTTCTTCGTGGAGAACATTATCTATACATTAATGCAACTAAAAATACAGACCAATTTAATGTAAAATACGCTTTTCCAGCTGAATTAAACTATCAATTTCCTATAATAATGGAAATATTGAATGATACTACAGCTGAAATTCTAGAATACAGAATAGAAAATGAAGCAAATGAGCCTAATAAAATTGTAAATTTCACGATTGGTACAATGGATAAAGATGATAGCGCTCTGATTCATTTTAATTTCTTTGTACTTGTTATTAATCAAGATTTTTCCAATCTACCAAAGAAGGTAAAGATTCCGAAAAAGGATGAACTTCCTCCTGAAACATTAAAGTGGCTTTCATCAACAAAAGCTGTACAAAAAAATAGAATACTTATAAGACTTAGGGCAAGACAAATGAAAATTTTAACAAATAATGTTTTAAAAATAGCAAGAAGAATTGCCTTATTTTGTAGATTCCATAGATATCCTTTATTTTTTATCCAATATAAGTTTGGATTATATAGATCTCAAGATGCTTTTACATCGCTTTTAATAAATGGAGAATGTCCAGGTAGATCACATCTAGGATGTGCATTATTTAGGGCCAATAATATTCCAGCTCGAGTATTATTGGCTAACCGGGATTATCCTTTCTGGTATGAAATGCATTATATGACAGAGTACTATCTTCCGGATTATGGATGGATATTAACTGAAGTACATAAAGGTAAAACACCGTATGAAACAAAATATCAGATTATTCTTAGGATATGTCATCCGGAGGATGAAAACAATACTCAAACAGATTTTATCAATAAGAAAATGAAAGGTATCGAAAGATGGTTCTGGATTGATAATGAATTTATTATACCATATTATAAAGATCTAGTTGAGGGTAGTAGATGCTGTATGTTTAGAGAAAACGAGGTTTTTACAGATAATATTTCTGGAGAAGATGCAATTAATATTACAAGAAATGTTTTTCATAAATATGAATACTACCTTGGAATGAATTTAGCTGGCGATAACTTGGAATACTTTCAAAATGCAACCAATTACCAATTTCAAGCAATTAGCCAATTAAAGGGTTCAGATAATGTATCTGGTTACATAAATTATCTAAACAAAGCAAATGAAGAATACGATGAAATAATAATTTAGAGGTTGGGATGAGCAATAAAAAATCTTCTGGAAATATTAAGGGATTTTTTTTAATTTCAATTATTCTATTATTTGTTTTTTCACTTGGTTTTTTTCCATTAATATTTGCTTGGAAAACCCTACTAATTTTTATATCATTTAACCAACTATGGCATTTTTTAATATTACCATTTTTTATCTATATTGGGATAATTATCACGATTTTCTTTCAAGTCTTAATCTCAGGTATTGTAATTCATGTTTTTAACATCAAATATAAACCCGGTTTATTCAAGTATTCAATAAATGATAAAATGGCTTTTAGATGGATAGTTGTATGTGCATTATACACTCCAATAAGAAAAATACTTGAGATTTTCCCAATGGGAATAAAAAATACATACTATAGATTTCTAGGGATGAAACTTGGAGAAAATAGTCTTGTCGGGGGAGTAATTAAAGACCCATGTTTAACTGATATTGGAGATAATGTGACAATGGGAGAATATGCAATTATCTATGGACATATTCATAACTATGAAAAAGGAACAATTACAATGGATAGTGTTAAAATCGGAAACAACTGTATTATTGGAGCCGGGTCTATTATCATGCCTGGAGCAATCCTTGAAGATGATGTGAAGCTTGCTGCTGGGGCAGTTGTTACGAAAGGTCAGATTTTGAAAAAAGGAAAAACCTATGGTGGTATTCCCGCAAAAGAGATAAAAAAGAGAAAAAAGAAACAGTAGTTAATCTCTTTATAGAATATATTTATACATATTTTAATGAAAAACCAAATTAGAAAACAGCTTATTGATAAAAGAAAAAATCTATCCTCAACAGAAGTTTTAGAAAAGAGCAGAATAATTAAAAATAAACTTTTTAATATGAAAGATTTCAAACATGCATCAACAATTCTATTTTACATATCTTACGAAAATGAAGTATATACCCATGAAATGATAAAAGAACAATTACAAAACAAAAAAACTATTGTTGTTCCAATAGCTGATATTAAAAAGAGATGTTTAATTTTATCAAAATTAGAAAATTGGAATGACCTTGCTGTTGGTGCTTATAATATTCTTGAACCTAAAAAGGAAAGAATAATAGAAGTTAATATTGAAAGTATAGGTTTGATAATTATACCAGGTGTAGGATTTGACATAAAAGGTCGTCGTATAGGTCATGGAAAAGGTTACTATGATAATCTCTTAAATAATTCTAAAAGAGCATTGCATATTGGTTTATCATTTGAATTTCAAATTGTAAATCTTATTCCTACTGAAAATCATGACATACCAGTAGATAAAATTGTGACTGAAAAAAGAATAATAGACTGTAAATAAGTCTATGTAACAATATCTTTCAATTTATCTAACTCTATAGCTTTTTTAATCTCTATTGCTATTCTTTCACCATAGCTAATTGAATCACCATATAGATAACCTGAATGTGGTGTAAATCGTGTTAGAGGACTACCTGGTATTCTCATGGAAACATCAAAAACAACCATTTCCTCCTTTCCTCTATCAGCAGCAATTGCACCCTGAAGTGCAAATGGGCCAATAATTCCAGGAGGGTTTTCTCTTTTTGTTACCTTAACAAATTTTTCACCAAGTGTAAAGATCTTTTCAATAATTGATTCCTTAGTTGTTGCTGCTATATGTCCGGTTTCAATGATTTTTGGTTTCAAATATTTAAGAACTTCAAGTTGTTCATTTGCGGGAAGTCTGATAAGCCCATCAAGATTTGTCTGTCTTCTTGTATCAGTTCCCATAATCTCAAGTTCGTCATTAATTATTGAGTAGAAATAATTGAAATTGATTTGAGCGCCAATTATATATTCTTCAATAACTGCTTTGTCTAGTGCATCTTTTGTTATCATCTTCTTTGTAATCAGTTCTTCTGATTTTTTCGTATAATCTTTATAATCAATAGCGTAAAAGAAAGCTCGTTCATATCCTCGAATCGCTTCACTTACTTTTACAATAACAAGTCTGTCAATTTCTTTTGGAGATTTTACTATTTTTGGATATCGAATGCCTGCTTTTTCTAGTAAATAATATTGGTTTTTTGGAACGTCTCGTTCCTCAAGTTTTAACATTCCTCTAGACCCAAAAATCGGAACCATGAAATTGTTCTCAATGTCTGTAAAATCAAAATACACCCAGAAATATCTGTTATGGATAAAGATTGTATTTTTTGCTCTTAATTCTTTTTGAATTTCAGGTTTAGTAATATCTGCAAATTTATCAAGAAGAATTGTTTCATCAATGCATCCACGACCGTCTTTTCTGGTTTTATAATACTTTGTATAAGTATTTTCACGACCTTTTTGGCAAACAGCTAGTGTGTTAAAACCATGCTTTTTAGCACCACGACAAACATCAAGACCGGAATGACCACCTAAAACACCAATTGTGATATTTGATTTATCAAATGAATCTGCTAGCTTTTGAATATCTTTTCTTTCAATCATAATTAAGGCCTCCACAAATATGTAACTAATATTTGAACTTTGGTCTTATAGATAATTGAACTGGAAGCGGAATTCTTTGCTGGGGAAAACCGGATGTGATTTCTTTGATTATATTATAGAGTTCATCTAACGTGTAAGCACGGTTTTCCTCACCAATTTCTTTAGTTCTAAAACGTGGTGTAAATGTTTTACTTTTACTTTCTTTTTCGCCAACAACAACTATTACAGGGATCCATTCTTTTTCTGCATCACGAATCTTACGACTAACACTTTGTTCACGATCGTCAATATCAGCTCTAACGTGAACATATTGTGATTCTTTATTAAAATCTTCAATGAAATTTTCACAAATTTTAATATAATCACTTTTAACAGGTATAAAACGGATTTGAGTAGGTGAAAGCCATACCGGTAGCATAGGTTTTTGACCTTTGCTAATTTTAATTGCCTCTTTTTCTAGCAAAGCATAAATTACTCTTTCAATAGCACCAGAAGGGCTACAATGAAGAATTAAGGGATGTTTTGGTTTTCCATCTTTATCTGTAAAATTAATATCATATCTTTCACCATTTTCTATATCAATTTGATCAGTGCTTAATGCTGATGCTTTTTCTGACATATCTACAAAATTGAATTCAAATTTTAAAATAAAGTAAAATATCCTTTCATCCCACAATTCTATTAAAATTGGTTTTCCATATTTCTTTACAAGATCTATTATGAAATCCTTATTTTTTTCATAAAAATCTTTTGTTGTTCTTAAGGCCATTTCTATATCAGCAGTATCTATTCCAATATTGTTTAAAACACTAAGACTTAAATCAAATCTTATTTTGAACTCATTCATGGCCATATCTAAATCAGATGTAAAAGCATGAACATCAGGCATTGTAAAAGCTCTAAGTCTTCTTAAGCCTGTAAGCTCTCCAGATTGTTCTCTTCTAAAAGAGTACTTTGTTAATTCATAGATTTTCAGTGGTAAATCCTTGTAGCTAATAGTTGCATCATGTGCCATCAGAAATTGCCCAAAACAGGCAGCAAATCTCAAGAAAAAATTTCTCTTATCACTTTCAACCTGATATTGTCTAGCAGGAAATCTCTGTAAATATTTTGAAAGTGTAGGATGATCCATATCATACATAATTGGTGTTTCTACTTCTAAACCACCATATTCAACTACTCTTTGGGTTACGTACTCCTCTATTAATTTTTTTATAAATCTGCCCTTTGGATAAAATCTCATGTTTCCTCCATCAGAGGCAGGTTCATAATCTGCAATTTCTAATTTTTGCATTAATTTGACATGAGGTGGTTCTTGTTTTACGGCTCTTGATTTTTCCTTTTCATAAAATGAAAATTTCTTTAAATTTTCATGTTCTGTGAAATTAAATTCTCCAACATCATTTAGTTTACCATCCTCTGTCAATATATACCAATAAGAACTAAGTTTTCTTTCCTTTTTTAATGACTCTACTTCCGTTCCACCTGGAATAATTTCTCTAGATAGTTCAGATAAAGGATGACCTTTACAAGAAATTTTAAAAGCTTTATACCAACCAAATGGGGAACGTTTTACATTGAAGTTTTTGTTTTTTAACTCATATTCAATTTCAATTAAAATTTCCTGGGCCTTTTTAGGGCTTGCAAGATCTGGAGAAAGATGAGCATAGGGGTATAGCATAATGTTTTTTACTTTAAGTTGCTCAGCTGTCTTTTCTATTTCAGCAGTTGCATCCAGTACTGCTTGTCTAGGTGACTTTTCATCTACTTTTTCAACAGCAGTAAAAGCAGTTAAAGCCTCTTCAAGTCTATCCTTTTTTTTATCTGTCTCTTCAGGTTTTTTTATTGCTTTATCCTTCACTTCGTATTCGATATAATCGCTATGAATAAGTAACAGCTTCATTGAATCAGACTCTGTAAAACAAGTAAATGTTCTTAAAGATAGTGATTAGAATAAAAATTAAATGGGGGAGGCGGCGGAGGTGTTAAACACCGCTTTTTAAAAAACTATATTGTTATTACTTGCAATCCCATCTCTCCGCCTGAATGTTTGAATGTATTAAACAATATAATAACATTTCGGAATAAACTCTAAAAAAATCTCTCCATATAAATAAGGAGTAAAAAAGGAAAATGTTTGAAAAATAAAAGTCTATCTCTTTAAAAAAATATGGATATTATATCATTCTTTTGTATGCTTCTGCATCAAGGAGTGTATTAAATTCCGATTCATCTATAATTTCTATTTCTACAAGCCAACCCTCATCATAAGGGCTTTCATTAATAGTTTCTGGAGCATCTTCAAGGCTCTGGTTAATATTTGCAACTTTTCCAGAAACAGGTGAATAAATCTCGGTAACAGACTTTACCGATTCAACAACACAAAGTTCTTCACCTTTTTTAACTTCTTTACCGACTTGTGGTAGTTCAACAAAAACAATATCTGTTAGCTCAGACTGTGCGTGGTCAGTTATTCCAACCTTTGCGATTTTATCATCGATCTTTAACCATTCATGACTGTCTGTATATTTTAAATTGCTTCTTACTTCATCTCCCATGTTATCAATTTATGGTATCTTAAAAGGTAATAAAAATATTTTCTAATTTTGCTGAGCCCAATCCTTTGGTACAATAGGCGGTTTAACAACTTTTGCTTTTACGGGTTTATCTCTAATAATGATTTCAAGAATGCTATCTTTTACTCTAAAATCAGGATGAACATACCCCATTGCAATACCAACATTAAGACATGGCGATAATGTTCCACTTGTAACTATCCCTACTTTTTTACCTTCTTTTTTAATTTCACAGTTAGGTCTTGGTATTCCTTTTTCAATGCATATTAGATTTGTAAGTCTTTCATAATCTCCCTTTTCTTTTTGTTTTAAAATGGCCTCTTTTCCAATGAAGTTATGATCCCAGTTAATTGTCCAGGACATGATAGCTTCAAGAGGTGTCCTACCTCCTTTGAATTCATTTCCTGCTAAAATAAAACTTTTTTCAAGTCTTAATGTGTCTCTTGCTCCAAGGCCAATTGGTTTAATCCCATATTCCTTTCCAGCATCCAGGATTTTCCGAAAAACTTCTTCAGCTAAATTTGTTGGTGTAATTTGCAATTCAAAGCCAAGTTCACCAGTGTATCCAGTATGTGAAACAATACAGTTTATACCTCCAATATCCATGTATTGACAACCAAAAAAACCAACTGTTTTCAGATCTATGTCTGTTAGTTTTTGAAGTGCATCTCTAGATTTTGGACCTTGAATTGCTAAAATAACATAATCTTTTGAGACATTTTCTGCTGTTGCACAAATTTTGTATTCCTCTGCCTTTTTATTAAGCCATTTAGTAACAGTTTCAGCCATACCTGCGTTTGGGATAATCATGTGTTTGTTCCCAAGATGCATAAAAATAGTGTCATCAATTACAGTCCCGTCTTCCCTAAGAACAGCAGTGTATTGACTCATGCAATCCCCAATTTTTGAAGCGTCTTCTACTGTTGTTAGACTGATAAGGTCTTCAGCATCATCGCCAGTAATCCATACATTACTCATATGGGAAACATCAAAAAGACCAACTGATTTTCTAACTGTAAGATGTTCATCTTTTATTGAATTATATTGAATAGGCATCTCAAAGCCTGCAAATTCTGTAAAACGTGCTCCCAATTTTTTATGGAGTGAATGAATAGGAGATTTTATCAACATGGGTATCTTCCAGGTGAATGTAATAACTATAGTTTAAGGATTTCGACAAAACATTTATCATACTTACCATATAACGTACAAAAATGAAATTAACGGAAATTCCTGGTGTTTTCAAAGATAAAAATAAAATATTTACTGAAAATCCTAAATCATGTAAAGGAATAAAGGTTTATAATGAGAGATTGGTTAAATATAAAGGAAAAGTATTTCGATCATGGAATCCCTATAGAAGTAAACTTGCAACAGCAATACTGAATGGTCTTTCAATAAAAATAAATCCTAATTCAAATGTTTTATATCTAGGGGCAGCAACAGGTACTACCGTTAGCCATATATCAGATATTTTGAAGGAGGGTCTAGTTTATTCAGTGGAAAGTTCACCACTTGCAGTTAAAAAATTAATTCAAGTATGTGAAAAAAGAAAAAATATAATTCCAATTTTAGAGGATGCAAATCATCCAGATCGCTATAGTTTAATTGTCCCCATTGTTGATATTGTATATCAGGACATTTCCCAAAGAAATCAAGCAGAAATTTTTATTGAAAATATCAAAAGATATCTTAAGAAAAACGGATTTGGGATTATAATGGTAAAAGCTAGAAGTATAGACGTTTCTTTAGAACCAAAAAAAGCATTTGATCTTGTTTGTTCAAAACTTGAAGGTAGTGGTTTTAAAATCCTAAATAAAATAAATTTAAATCCTTATGAAAAGGATCATGCTGCAATTATGATTTCCTTGTAATTTAATCGAAATAATCTTTAGATTCTATTATATTAAGAGAACAAAATATGAAAAAACCAACAGTTAAAATAATTATTGGGCTTACAAAATTTTTTCTACCCTTTATTATTGGAATTTTAGGCATACTTTCGTTGTATTTAATTGTTGATGAGGAAAGTGTAGGTAAGCTATTATTTCTAATGTTTGCATATTTTTTTCCTCCATTAGGTAAAGAGTCTGTCATTCCTATCGGAATTAGTGGTGGAGAAATAACTATTCCATTTATTAATCAATATATTGTTGTTCCAGCAATAAATCCATTAATCATGGCCCTAACGATAGCATTCGTTGATATTGTTGTTGCCTTGTTTTTACTGTGGAATTATGATCTTGCTAAAAAGATTCCATTAATCGGGAAATTTATGATAAAAGTTGAAAATATTGGAAGAAGTTCTTCAGACAAATATGCCTGGGTAAAACCTCTGAGATTCATAGGTATAATTCTTTTTGTTATGGTTCCTTTTCAGGGTTCTGGAGGTCTTGTTGCATCTATTCTTGGTAGGTTATTTGGTATGAAACCTTTGAATACCTTTTTTGCCATAACAACAGGAGCAATTATCGGAACAATACTCATTGCGTATTTCGCTGATGCAATACTATCAGTTCTTGTTAAAAACTTCTTAATTGGACTTTTAATCATCATAATTATTGTTGTGATTAGCATCATGGTTCTGATGTACAAAAAGAATAATAATTTTCTAAAAAACCATTAAATACTATTTCTGATAAGAGTTGTACAATAATATCTATATAAGGATAATCAGAAGGATATTAATATAATAATATACTATAAATAAGGAAATCTTTAATGTAATTTATGTGGGAGGCTATTCAGCCATATGTCGAAAAGACTAATTGTGTACATTATTCTATCTATTATTCTATTATCTATATTTATTCCATATAATTCCACAGCAGAAGAAGCACCGTGGTGGAATAAAAATTGGTCTTTCAGACAAGAAATTATAATTCCGATAGATACAAGTGATGAATATGCTAAATATCAACCAATCGATATCCATATAAGTTTCAATAATACATGTTGGGCAAAAAAAGAAGATGAACATTCAATAAGAGTAATCTATCAGTACGGAGAAAGATTAATTGAACTTGAATCTCAGATATATGATTTAGAATTTGATAACACTGAGCATCTTAATTCATGCAATCTTGTTTTTCTTATACCTGCGCAGGCAAATGGCGAAGAGAAATACTTTGTCTATTATGATGATGAGGCGAAATCTGGACCAGATTACCAAAAACATGTTGAAATTGGCGAATCTTATTATCAATACGAACCTATCCAAGGTCTAGGATTTGAATCATCATATTATAAAATCACAGAGGGAGAGGAAATTATTTATGCAGTCAATAAAGAAGGAACAGTCTTAGGTGACAAAATATCACAGCAGGTCACAAGATTAAAGAAAGGTGCAAAAGACATTTTACCACATAATAGCGATCAAATTGCATCATTTGATTTTAATTATTGGTGGTTTAAGGATGGAGATTGGTGTAGTATAAGTACATCAGACCGGTTTATTTCAAAACAATTATTTGTAAATGGAAATCTAATGGTTAAATTTGGAATAGTCAGTGAATCTGAAAATGCGCTTCTCAGATCAACAGTAATTTATAAATATTATTACTGTCCAACTGAGGATAAACGATTATACACTCATGTAAAGCATGAGGTCATAGGTTATCCTCTTCCACGAGGCGAAGAAATTGATGTAGCCTATATCATACTTTCTTGTGGCGGGATAAAGAGTAGTATCATTGATGAGTTGGACTTTGGTGAGATACCTCCATATTTGCATTTTTATAGTGATGAAGAAAGAGTAAAGTCACATAATTTTGATCAATATCCTGATTATAGTAATTGGCAAGCAATAATACATAAATCTGATGATTATGATCTTGGAAGTTCTCCTTGGATATCTGTTGACTATGGTGAAACAGGTAAAGCGCATGGAATAATCTTAGATTCTACCAACATCTTAAAATCTGGTACAGATGAGCGTGATGGAATTGAGCTGCAATTATATGAAGCAAAACAAATTCAGTATCCAGGATTAGAAGGAAGTTTTGCCCAGTTATACATTATGAGAAATGCTTTTGAACAAGGTGAACCACAAGATGAAATTATTCCTGAGAATTATGTTGTTGAGTTTAATGCAGAATATTTCACAACTGAGAATGGCGGTTATCCAGTTGTAGAAAAAGAATCAAGTATTTATCAAAAGTTAATTAGCTATCAACCTGAAAATGATGATGTAGTAGATGAAGAGGAGGACGCAGAAAAATATAATTTAATTGTGTATCCACATCTACCGCGATCATTACTATTTAAATTTAGGCTCTCCGCTTTACTTCTTAAAGCACCACAGATCACTGCTGAACTAGTACATAATGAGGAATCAATTGGATATGGAAAACCACATAGAGTGCCTATCACAGAACAGGCTAAAATTGATTGGAAGAATATCTCATTTTTCCGGAAAATGACTTTTACAAATATTCCTTCAGGAAAATATGTTGTTAAGATATGGCTGGAGAATGCAATATTTAGCGATGAACGGGAGTTCATAGGTTATAAAATTGTTGAATTAAACAAAGATGCTGAAGCCCGAATATTTTGTAAACATCAAGGAAAAATCAGTATATCTGTAATAAATCAAGATAAAAATGGAATTGAAAATGTAGAAATATTTCTGCTAGACGATGATACAATAATTTCAGAAGTTGAAAGTGACAATAATGGAAAAGCGGTATTAAAAGCTCCTTGCGGTCTTGGTAGCAAGTATACTTTAAATACAACCTATAAAGGATTTTTTATAGATAAGCAAAATATTAGATTGGGAAGATTAAGACAATTTATACCAAAGAGAGTTTCATTAAGCTTTGACACTCATGATTTAATGATAAATGTTTTTGATTCAGAAGGGAAAGCCCCTGAATTTAGTGTAGATCTTAGTCTAACCAGTGATGAAATGCAGGTTCCTGTTGTAATAAAACCAAATTCTACAACTGATGGAACATATAATTTCAAAGCACTTTTTCCAGCCTATTATTTTTTAAAAATAAACTATGAATTATTTGAAATTATGGAAAAAATAAATATACCTGATTTATCTCTATTTGAAATTAAATTATATGATTTGAAAGCTTTTATCAAAGATGATTGGAATTTGCCACCAGAGGCACCATTAGATGTTTCTCTTACAAGTGAAGATTTTGAAAAAACTGTTGTGTTAAATGCAAAGAAATTATCTTCTGAAGAGTATCTGTTTTCAAATATTTATCCAGGAAACTACACAATAAAAGTAAGTTACAAGTCTTATAAAAGAGAGGAATCTATTAAGATTCCCTATAGAGGGGATGGAGAAACACAAATTGTTTTTTCTGCATTATTTAATATTACAACTAAGGTTCTTAATGCTCGTGGAGATCCTTTGAAAGATTCAAAGGTTCTATTTACTAGAGGAGAAAAAGAAATTGAAGGAATTTCTAATGATGATGGAAATGTTTTATTTTCTATTCCTCCAGGAAGTTATAATAGTCAGATATACTCAAATGGAGAATTGATTGCTCAAAGAAGGGTTGATGTGTTTTATGATAAGGATTACTCAATTGTAACTACAAATGAGCCTATTATTCCTTTTATAGTAATTGCTTTAGCAATACTTTTTCTTGCTTTTGCTGTAGTTTTTGCATATAAAAAGAAAAATATTCTTCTTTTCTTGAAAATATTAGCTATTGTTCTTGCAGTAATTGCTATTGTTTCTCCTTGGTGGACAATGCAAGGAAATACTTCTGATCCTCATTTAGAAACTTCAACAAAATTATTCATGATGCCTACAGAAATGACTACCTTAACTTCAAATAACAATTTAACTGCTGGAGAGGCATCAATACTTGATGAAAAATATACATTTGTTGTTGATCTTTTACCTTTGAGTATTATTGCTGGTATTTTGTGTTTATTGGTACCAATTATTTTAAAACGCTACATAAAAGGAAAACTTTCATTTTTGATTTTACTTCTTGTGTTAATTATTTTTATTGGCACAATTGTTATCTTTTCTTATGCAACGTCTGAGATGGCAAATGCAACAGTTGGGAGTCTTTACGGAAGTGGTAATTTAGATATTAGCATTCCTGGAGAAAATAACTATGAAGTCATGTCATGCAGTTGGGGCCCTGATCTTAGTTTTTATCTATTTTTAAGCTCAATAATCATTTTAATAATAGTCCTTTGGTTGAACATTAAAAATAGAGATTATTTAATGTCTAAATAAGAAGAAAAATATAAGTAGTTCTTCTAAATCTATAATTAAGCTATTTCAGGTATGAAGTATGAGTAAGAGACCAAAAACAATATACATATTAGTTTTACTATGGATTGCATTGAGTGGAATATTTGTCCTCTGGGGAATATATTCACTTATTATAGTTATACAAATACCTCAGTGGACTGAATTTGGAGCTTTACTTCCGCCTCTTCATTTCGGTTATTTAATTTCTACTATTGTATGGTTTGTATTTTCATCTCTTTTTGTAATATTTTCATATGCTACATTTAGAGCAGATGGTTGGGCTTGGTCAACAGGAATTATAATTTCTACAATATTTCTTATAATATTTGGTCTTATGCTTGGAGCATTTATGGTAAATGCATACCTATTTCTGGATTGGTTTTCTGTTGCAGGACTTATAACCGTTATACTTTCTTTTTTAACTGATATTGGTATTGTAATTTATCTTACAAGACCTATTACAAAACTATACTTTGCAAAAATAAATTCAAAAAAATTAACAGAATTAACACAAGATTAAAATTATATTGAAACGTTTATTTCATGGAGCATTTTGTTAATAATATAATTAGGTGCATCTGTAAGCATTTTCTTATAGTCTGATTGAGGAATAAGACTGGATCTACTTAACTCCACAGCATTTTTCATATGCCTTTGAATTTCCTTGATGTAAAGCTCTCTAATTTTATCCTTGTGTTTTGAAAACTTTCTTTTAATTTCCCAATTTCTTAAGGCCTTTAGTTTAGCTGCCTTATTATCAAGTTTGTTTAGTAATGGAATAATTACACTGTCTATCATTTCTCCCTTTGCAAGATCAACAAGATCATCAGCTAGTTGATATGCAAGACCAATCTCTCTTCCATAATCTGCAAATACCTTTAGGATGTCTCCTGTCATGTCTGCCTCAATTGCTCCTGCTTTACATGCTGAAGAAAATAATACAGCTGTTTTTAAATCAATTATTTTGTTGTATGCTGCAAAGATTTGAGATTTTGTTGACATCTCTTTTAAACCCAAAGCATTTTTATTGAAATCTACTTCGTCCATTTCACCGCTGACAACCTTGGTCCAGGATTCAACATAAAGGCTAGCAACTTCTTTTCCATGACTTAGTGCAATATCAAATCCTTTGACAAGCATTTTGTGACCGGTTAAAATTGCTTTTCCAATACCTTGCTTTACATGGACAGCATCTTTTCCTCTTCGCGTTGTGTCCTTATCAATTATATCATCATGAACTAGTGATGCTCCATGAGCAAGCTCAATACTAACAGAACCTTCCAATGATCTTTGATAAAGATTATTTGTTTCTCTACCGCGAGTACATGCTTTAAATGCAAGAGCTGCTAAAAGTGATCTTAATCTTTTTCCACCATTTAAAATTGAAACAATCTCGCCGTCTAAAATAGTTGTAGTAATCTTATTTTCGATGTCAAATTTTGTAGCATCGAAGAATTCATCTAGATGGGTATATTGCTTAACCATTAATAGCCTCCCACGCATTATTCGGATAACCCGAACGAGTCCGTGGTATTATATTTCTTCTATTATAATTGTTGCAATTTGTATATATATAATATTTTCGTTTGTTTATCCTATTGCTTAATATATTTATCGTTAACATATGTTAATCACTTTTAAGGTTTTAAATCTTTTGTTACTAACTTATAAATATTGACTAATGTTAACATCATACATATAGTTTATCTATTTTTCTATCATATTACATTGACATTTTAGAACTATATACTATGTTTGAAAGATTTTGCAATTATATAAATCTCAGAACTGCTTTTTCTTGAGGCAGGTGGAGTAAATTTCTTAACACTTCCAAATTTATTTTTAATCTCATTCATAAATCTTGGTAATTCTTCACCTTCAAACACCTTGCATAAGAATTTACCTCCAGACTTAAGAAAAGTAGAAGCAGTAATAAGTGCTTGCTCGCATAGGAATATACTTCTAGCATGATCTACCGAATAATTTCCAGAAATGTTTGGGGACATATCTGATAAAACAGCATCAGCCTTTTTTTCCTCCATTGATTGTATTAATTCTTGTAATGATGACTCTTTAGCAATATCTCCCTGTAAAAAAGTAATTCCTCTAATTGGCTGAATTGGTGATAGATCAATTCCTAGAACTGTTCCCTTTTCTCCTACAATTTCTTTTGCAACCTGGCTCCAACCACCAGGAGCTGCACCAAGATCTATAACAATATTTCCTTGTTTTAAAATTCTAAACCTTTTCTGAATCTGTATTAACTTAAATGCAGATCGAGATCGATAGCCATCACGCTTTGCCTCTTTGTAAAAATATTCATTCTTTCTTTCAGAATACCATCGAGTCATAAAAATTATAGAATTATATCTATATCAAGTCTTTCAGCAAGTTCTTTGTATCTATTTCGAATTGTAACTTCAGTTACTCCAGCAACATCAGCAACTTCCCTTTGAGTTCTACGTTCACCACAAAGGATAGAGGCAATATAAATTGAAGCAGCAGAAACACCAGTTGGTCCACGACCACTAGTAAGTTCTTTATCAGCTGCATCCTTTAAAATTTCAATAGCCTTTGATTGAACATCACCGCTAAGTTTCAATTCACTACAGAATCTTGATATGTAATCCTGAGGTGAGGTTGGCATAAGTTTAAGTCCTAGTTCACGGGCAATAAAACGATATGTCCTACCAATTTCTTTTCTTGATACTCTTGAAGAACCAGCGATTTCATCCAGGGTTCTAGGCACATTACATTGCCTACAAGCAGCGTAAAGTGCGGCAGCGGAAACACCTTCAATGCTTCTTCCACGAATAAGGTTCTTTAATACTGCTTTTCTATAGATCATAGCAGCAGTTTCTCTTACATTTCTAGGTAGACCCATACCAGATGCCATTCTGTCAAGTTCTGAAAGAGCAAAAGCTAAGTTTCTTTCAGTTGCATCACTAATTCTAATTCTTCGCTGCCATTTTCTTAAACGATATAGCTGAGCTCTATTTCTTGTTGGAATGGATTTTCCATAGGAATCTCGGTTTTTCCAACCTATCATTGTACTAAGACCTTTATCGTGAATTGTATATGTCATAGGAGCCCCAACACGAGCTCTTTTTTCACGTTGGTCAGAATCAAATGCTCGCCATTCAGGCCCATGATCAATAAAATCTTCATCTATAACAAGTCCACAATCCTCGCAAACAAGTTCTGCTCTTGAATAATCCTTTGTTAAATGAGTACTACTACATTGTGGACATCTAGTAATTTCTTCTATACTTGGCTTTTCTCTTTTCTTTTTTGATGGATTTGGCATCATTTGGCGCAATCCCCCTTATTTCTTTTTTATACTTTGCGATATAGTTTTAAGTGACAATAAAGAACTTATATAAATAGTTTATGGTTAAAAAGGTATTGTCGAAAGGGGGTCTGTCTAAATAGACGATATACCCTGTCTAACGAGCAAAAACTAATTAGACAATAACAATAAGCCTTATTAAACATATCATACGTAAAATTATATAAAATTTATGTCGCCAAAATTTTTCATAAAAATTGATAGAATGAGTTTTTTATCTATATTTCCATTATTGAATATTGATTGGCATCCAGCAAAAGAACAATATGACATAAGAATATAAAAAAAATGATAATTTTATGAAAGTAATCTAACTAACTATAACCAAAGTCTTTGATACTTATTGTCCCATAGTACAAT
Organism: Thermoplasmatales archaeon; assembly: GCA_030672305.1. GTDB lineage: Archaea > Thermoplasmatota > E2 > DHVEG-1 > DHVEG-1 > SG8-52-3. The sequence continues at coordinate 57,025 of DAOVGR010000050.1, forward strand.
CCCGCTTTGTATAAGCCCTCAATTTATGCTGGTTTTTTTTCCTTTTTTTTTCATTTTTTCTTTCTCCCATAAATGTATTATTGTATCACGGTATCATGCAACATATATTCATGATTAATTGAAATTCTTATCTGTTCAAATTAAGAAAAAAGGATATTAGATCTTGTAACTATTTTTTTAAAAAGGCTTTATACGCAAGATAAGAAGAATATATATCAACCTTACATGTAACTTCATATGGAGAATGCATACTCATTACGGGAGGTCCTAGATCAATTACTTCCATACCAAGTCTTGAGAAGTATTTTGCAACAGTTCCACCACCACCAGTATCTACCCTTCCAAGTTCAGCGGCTTGCCAGGGAATTTTTTCTTTATTAAGCAAGGTTCTAATTTCAAAAACATACTCTGCTGATGCATCATTTGCAGCATATTTACCACCATGACCAGTAAACTTAGACATAACAACTCCACATCCGAGAGTTGATGCATTTTTTAGTTCAAAAACTTCTGTATAGTTAGGCGTAACAGCAGCGTTGACATCTGCAGAAATAACCTTTGACTTAAGCATCACATCATCAGGATCTATCTTTGGATCTAATTTCTTAATAATTGAACGTAAAAAGGTCGTTACCTGCGCAGTTGTGTTACCCTCACTTCCGATTTCTTCCTTATCAACAAATAGCACAATAGCTGTGTATTCTGGGTTCTTCAAATCCATTATTGCTTTAAGAGAGGTGTAAGCACAAGCTCTGTCATCCTGACCATAAGCACCAATTAGTGATCTATCAAAACCCATGTCCCTTGCCTTAAATGCAGGAACTGCTTCAAGTTCAGCAGAAATAAAATCTTCCTCAGTTATTCCATAGTCCTTATGTATTTTTTCTATAATTCCTGTCTTTATCTTTTCACTAATTTCACCTTTTACAGGTTGACTACCAACTGTAATATCCAAGCTTTCTCCAGTTATTGCATCATCCAGTTTTTTTAAGGCCTGAACTTTATAAGCAAGATGAGGTAACAAATCAGGAACGGAAAATATTGGATCAGAATCGTCTTCACCAAGGGTGAATTCAACTTTTTTACCATCTTTTTTTACAACAATACCATGTAATGATAAAGGAATAATAACCCAATGATATTTCTTTATTCCACCATAATAGTGAGTCTCAAAAAGAGCAACATTTGAAGAGGTATCTTCATAAAGTGGAATTTGTTTTAAATCAAGTCTAGGACAATCTATATGAGAAATAACAATACGAAGACCGCTACTGATAGGTTTTTTACCAGGAACAATTATCGCTGCTTCCTTTTCCCTGTTGATTTTAATTTTTTTCTTACCCAATTTAGCAATATCATTTATCTTCTGTATTGCTTCTCTTTCAGTTTTAGCTGAATCTAAAAATTTCTTATAATCTTCACAAAAATCAAATGCATTTTTTATTTTTGCTTTTGAAAATATCTCCCAAGCAGTTTTCTTTTTGTAAGCATATTTACTCTCTTTTTCTTTCTTTGAATCTTTCTTTGTACCTTTCTTTGCCATTTGATATCCTCGAAAATAGGCATATGATATTCAAATAAAAAGATAACTAAGTAAAATATTGGAAGAAAAAAGTGAATATTTTTTGTTTATCTTCTTATTACATAGACGAGAATTGCAACACCTGCAATAACAATTATTACAATTAGTGCAACAAATAGAAGTATTGGTGAACCATCAGAATCATTATTTCCATTGGTAGAGTCAGAAGTAATAGTAATAGTTGTGATATTAAAACCAATATTTTCATCATTATCAGTAACATAAAGTTCAACTTCATATTCACCAGGTTCTTCAAATGTAAATTTAGGATTTTGCTCAGTAGAATCTATTTCTAAATCATCATCAAAATGCCATTCCCAATCGTAAGGTTCTGTACCTCCAACAGCTTCACCATAAAATTGTATGGCTTCATCTACTTTTCCTTCAGTTGGACCATCAATTGTAACATCGACTATAAGAATATTTGGATAAATATCTGTGTATTCATTCTCATCTCCAATCTTTCCCGTGTATACCATTATTGAATCATAATCTTCATCATCGCTAATTAGATCGAATTTAATAGTTAATTTTTTTGATCCAAATCCTGTAAGTGTGAAATCTATTTCCTCCTCACCTTCGTCTGTGATTACAGATCCATATTCTTCTTCCAGTCCACCAAAATTAATATATAAAATTTGATATTCATTTTCTGAGGTAACTAATCCTATCGTAATAAAAACGCCTACTGTTTTCTGAATATTTCCTACAAATTCAATATCAATTGTAACTTGATTATCTTCCTTCTGATATGTAATCTCATCAAAATCTATATCAATAACACTTGGATCAGGTTTACCAGAACTATCAATAACATCACCAGAACCATCTGAAATTACTTTTGTTTCATCAGCTGCCATAACAGGACATGTTGCAGCAATTAAGAAACTGAAGATTATTAAACCAACTATCAATATTTTTTTTATCATAACAATCACTTTTTCAATTTGTATAGCAACCTGCTAAACAAGACCTTCTTTATAAAATTTGTTTTCCAAATATTGTAAATAAATCATTTAATTTAGACTCCGATCTAATATAAATGGTTAATACTGATTAAATTTCATTTTCTAAATAACAACTATTTCAATTTCTTTTTAAGGCCTTGTACTGTTGTTGAAAAATCATCCAATGTAGATTCTAGAGTACCTAACACATCATGTATTCTATCCGTAATGACGGCTCCATGACGTGAAGGAGAAATTAAACCGTCTTTCTCAAGAGTTCTCAAAGAATATCTAATCATATGTTGTGGTTGTCCAGTCATTTGAGATAATTTTATAATTCCTATAGGGCCATGTTCTTGAACATTTTTTAAAACATCCAAATGTCTACTAAGTAGATCTAGCTCCTTTTCAGCTACACTAGTTATACTTCTCTTATTATTGACTGCCTCACCCAATAAAACACCTCCTGTTAAATGTTAACATAATACAGTACTAATATATATTTTTTACTAATACTTGGTTTAAAACAATAAAAAATAATAAAATTCAGGAAAAGAAAAAATATAAGACACATAATTGGCATTCAGTATTTCATGGCTACAGGATTCGCACTTTTATCAATAAGCCCATTACACGAGAAAGAAGTGTTTAATGCTCTAAATAGTATCACTGAGATAGCTGAGGTTCATCCTCTATTTGGAGAATATGATATTCTTGTAAAAATAAGCTGCTCAGAAATAGACGAGATTGGAGATATAGTAATTAAAAAAATTAGAGCTCTTAGAGGAATCGTTGATACTAAAACACTTATTGGAACAAGAAGTTTAGAAGGATTTCAATAAATTTACTATTGTTTTCTCTGTTGCCGGGCGAGGTATCTAAATCTATTTTCGACCATAAAAACATGGGCAATAAATCTAATCTCGTATCTTTCTTCTTCGCTCGATACTTGCCCTACAATCAACATTCATTTACCTTCCATTTAGCTCATGTTAATTGATAACATGAAACTCTATATTATTATATCTAATTCGTTAATATATATAGATTTCTATTTTTTCAAAAATATTATATAATTAAAATTTAGTAATTGAATTTATATATTATGTAAATCAATATAAGATAACAATGAAGAGAGTAATTATTTCATTATTCACCATAATCTTATTGATAAATACAATAAGCCAAGTAACAAGTCAGAAAATAGAAAATAACCCCCTGCCATCATATAAAAATATAATATATGTGGACGACGACAATATTTATGGCCCATGGAACGGGACACAAGAACATCCCTATAGGTACATAAAAGATGGAATATTGAATTCAACAAATGGAGATTTAGTTTTCGTTTATAACGGAATTTACAATGAAATAATAAAAATAAATAGGTCTATAAGTTTGCAAGGAGAAAATAAAAGCTTAACTATAATCGATGGATTTTACAATCAAGAAATAATTAATTTAGCCGAAGACAACATAAAGCTGATAAATTTTACAATCAGAAATTCAGGTGGTTATCCATATAATTCTGCAATAAAGATAAATTCTAATAATTCCTTAATACAAAAATGTGAAATTTATAGAGCCAAAGTAGGGATTTTATTAAATAATGTAATTAACAATATAATAGATAATTGTACATTTCATACAAACGGGCAAGGAATCCTATTTAATTCATCTGAGAGTAATATTATCACAGGTTGTGTTCTTTCGCATAATTCAATAGGTTTACATTTTGAAAAATCAAATTTCAACAATATTAGTTACTGCTATACCTATGAAAATGGTATATCATGCTATATTAATGATTCAAAAGAAATCGATATTTTTCATTGCAATATAAGTGATAATTCTGTTAATCTGGGAGGTATTTTCATTGAGAATTCTTTTAACATTACCATTGATAATTCAATATTTGGACATAACGGTGCAGGTATTAGTTTATCATCTTCAAATGAAATTTCAATTATCAATTGCGATATTATTCAAAATACTCATTTTGCAATATCTATGCGTAAACCATCAATAAACATAGTTGTGGATAGTTGTGAGATAGTAAATAATTTTAGATACGGAATTTACATTGAAAAATTAAATTCATGTACAATTACAAATAATAACATCTATAACAATAAACTATTTGGAATTTACTCAAGATTTACGAGATGTAGAGCACGATTAAACTGGTGGGGTTCATTACTTGGTCCAACATATATTGAAAGTATTTTTAGGGGGAGAATAACTGTTTTTTTAGGGAGAATAAGATGTTTTCCTTGGAATATTAAACCAATAAAAAATATTGGTGCGAATTGGAAAGAAAATGATCCTTACCTAACAAGAATAGAGCTATATAATCAGAATAATATTTTTAATTTTACGGGGAAAGATGTTGATGATGACGGATTGCCCGATTGGTGGGAGGAAAAATGGGGATATAGTCCATTTATTTGGAATGAGCATGCACATCTTGATCCGGATAATGATGCATTAAATAATTTCGAAGAATGCTATACTGATAAGTATGGTTCAGATCCTTTCTATCAAGATATATTTCTTGAGATAGACTGGATGGAATCAAACCATCTGGATATATCAAACAAACCATCTGAAAATCTTATAGAAGAAATAGTTACAATTTTTGAGCAACATAGTATTGCTTTACATGTTGATATTGGTAATTTGGAGGGAGGTGAAGAAATTCCAATTTGTAACTCAGCATTTTCATATTCAAAATTACAGGATCTCTATTGGAAATACTTTCTGCAAAACGATTTAAACAATCCTCGCAAAGGAATATTTCACTATGGAATAATTTGTAATTATTGTCCTGATCTAAATTTTCCATTTTTTGGATGGGATCATTTTGATTCATTCGCAATATCGGCAAAATGGTTAAAGGATTTAAATCCACTCACTAGTATAGACAATCTAATCGGTGGAGCACTTGTTCATCATCTTGGCCATACATTAGGATTAATTGCAGATAAATATGGAGGAATTGATAATACTGGATCTTCCCGTATATTTACAATACAATGGCTTAAATATAGAAACTATGAAAGCTGTATGAACTATCGTTATAAATACAAAAAATTTTCATTTTCAGATGGTACTAATGGTCGCGGTGACTTTAACGACTGGGACAATCTTGATTTTTCATTTTTTAAAGATACGAACTTTCAATATAGAAAGTTTTTAGATTTTCCATAATTATATATAGATAAAATTATATATTGATAGGATTAACATAAATTGGAGGAAATAATCTGAATAAAAAATATCTTTGTGTATTTATTTTGATTATGCTCTTACCAACAACTTTAAGTCAATCAATAACGCCAAGTGAAATAATTATTTCTGCTAAAAATTCAAAAATTATATATGTTGATGATGACAACATAAATGGACCATGGAACGGGACGAGTGAGCATCCTTATAAAACAATAAATGATGGAATTTTTAATGCATCAGAAGGAGATACAATATATGTTTTTAATGGGACGTATTTTGAGAATGTAACAATTGAAAAAAGATTAAATTTAATTGGTGAAAATAAAAACCTAACAATAGTTGATGGACAATATCAAAATTATGTGATTAATGTTATTGAAGATAGTGTTATTATTGAAAATTTTACCATCAGAAATTCTGGAGGTTACAAAGAAAATGCTGGAATAAAACTTGATTCAAATAATAACACAATTAAAGAATGTAAATTTTATAGAACAAAGTCTGGAGTCTATATACATAATAGTAATAACAATCAAATCAAAGACTGCACATTTCACACAAATGGTGAAGGTATTTACATCAAATCATCAAATAATTGTAAAGTAGATGAGAGCAGCTTATACCACAATGGAATAAGTGTAAATATTCAAGATTCTTATGAAATTGAAATCAAAAATTCCTATGAACACACAAGTGGTTATGGTTTTTTAATTAATAATTCATCAAATATTAATATGTCAAATTGTGCAGTTTATGATAACAACGATAATGGAGGTGGACTACTAATTACAAATAATAAGGATATCTGCATCTTCAACTGTAATATTGTTCATAATGGTCATGGTCTAAATCTTTATGACTGTACAAATATCGAGGTTTTAAATTCAGATTTTATTTGGAATACACATTTAGCAATTAGGATCGGGAAAAATACATGTAATTTAAAAATAGAAAATTGTGAAATTACCAACGGTTTTAGATATGGAATTACTGCTGAAAAAAGTAGGTTTAAACTTAGAAATAATAACATGCATGCAAATCTTTTTGGAATAAATATTAAGAAATCATTATGTGATGCTAGAAAAAACTGGTGGGGTTCAAGCTTAGGACCGGCATTATTACATAGGAAAGAAAAAGATAGAATGTATTTTAAACTAGGATTTATCAGATTTTTCCCATGGCTAATACGTAAAAATGAAAATGCAGGATCAAACTGGGAAATAGACTTTGATAAGTATAAAAATGAAATCAATTTGTATCGATTTAAACAAATTGAGCTATCTGGAAATGATAGTGATAATGATCTTGTACCAGATTGGTGGGAGGAAAAATGGGGATATAACCCATTGATTTGGGATGACCATATTAACCTAGATCCTGATTTTGATGGATTAAATAATATCGAAGAATGTTATACTGATAAGTGGAACTCTAGCCCAATTAAAAGAGATATCTTTATTGAATATGATTGGATTGAGTCCGTCACTTCAAATAAATCAGCAAATAAACCCACAAAGGAAAATTCTAATCAATTGATTGAGGTTTTTTCTGACCATGATATAACCCTTCATCTTGACAATGGAAGTCTAGGCGGTGGGGAGATGATTCCATTTATTTCTGATTTTTCAATGTCTGATTTACGCGATATGTATTGGGATTATTTCCTTCATAATGATTTGAATAATCCAAGAAAGGGAATTTTTCATTGGTGTCTGGTAAGCGATTATGGCCCATATCCTGGTCTTCCGGGGTTTGCAGTTGTAGGTTGGGATCATCTTGACAGTTTTGAGATATCAGCACAGAGAATGAAAGAAGGACATCCTTTTAAAAGTAAAGGTTACATAATAGCAAGCATAACTATGCATGAACTAGGTCACAATCTTGGTTTATTTGTTGATGATCATATAGGAATTGATAATGATATATCAACTATACCTTTTTTATTGGAGCTCTTAAAAATTAAACGTTACAAAAGCTGTATGAATTATTTGTATACTTATTGGATACTTGATTACTCTGATGGTTCACATGCTATAAATGATTTTGATGATTGGGGAAACATCGATCTTTCATTTTTTAAAAACACTCATTTTGAATGGCCAAAAAATTAGTCTTCCTTCCATTTTGTAAGAGCAAGCCCTATTATGAAAAATATCGCTGCAAAAATTAAAACAAAAATGGTATTAATAGTTGCATCTGCCGTTTCAAGTTTTATCATACTATCACGCAAACCTTCATTTACGTAATACAATGGAAGAACTCTTGCAACTAATTGCAGGAACTCTGGCATCATATCCAATTCAAAAAATGTTCCAGCAAGAAACATCATTGGAAAAGTAACAGCTCCACCTGCCATGCCAGCAGATTCTTCATCTTTTACAAAACGACCAATCATCATCCCAAGGCCTGTGAAAAGAAAGCTTGTTGCAATTATGATTACTATCATCAATGCAGTAACATGTACATGAAGTCCATAAATTAAGACACCAACAGCAATAATAATCACAGTTGAAAGAAAAGATAAAAAGAGCTGAAAGAGCATTTTTGAAATAATCCATTCGGATCTTGTAATTGGTGTAGTCAATAATTTTCTAAGGATTCCATCTTTTCGATATTTTGTATTTCTCTCAAGGCTTCCATAAATACACGTCTGCATTATTGTAAAACCAATCATACCTGGAATAAAAAAATCAATATATGAAAATTCTCCACTAATTGTCGTAACATCCTGAAGACCAATAATTTCTCTACCACCAGAAACATTCATATTTGTGTTTATAACAAAATATGATATTATATCCCTGATCTGTTGATTAGTGGTTTGTTCGCTTTGATCAAAATAGAACATTAAATTTGAAGTTTCAGTCGAATTAGGGTTTTGTTGGGACATAATTATTGCTTCACTAAAATCTTCAGGAATTACAAGTACCCTTTTAATGTCATTTTCATCCATATACGATTTAATATCTTCGTCTTTTGGTACATTTTTAATATTTATATAACCAGTAGATTCCAGTCCTTGGAGAAAACCTTCAGTTATACCAAATTCATCATCTTCATCTAAATTTTGGACATAAAGATCAAACTCTACCTCACCTATGCCAGAAAAGATTGCGCCAAAAATTAAAATAAGCATTACAGGAAAAGCAAGAGTCCAAAACAGTGTAGCTCTGCTACGAAAGAATGATTTCAAATCGGTTTTAAAGCCTGCGATTAAAATTTCTGGTCTCATTAGGATTCCTCCATCAGTTTAGAGCCAGTCAGATGTAAGAAAACCTCCTCAAGATTTGACCTGCGTATATCAATACTATCATACTCAGCGCATTCATGTCTAAGAATTGATAAAACCTCAAGAACTCGGTCCTTATTATCGATTTTTATTTGGATATCTCCATTTTGTCCCACACTTGCATTATATTCTCTTTCATTTAATATGTCAACTACATCTTTTGTTGTGCAGTTCTTTATATGAAGAATGTTTTCTTTACCATACTTATTAATTAATTCAGCAAGTGACCCCTCAGCAATAATATTTCCCTTATGAATAATTGCAATATGATCTGCTAAATACTCTGCTTCTTCCATATAGTGAGTCGTTAAAAAAACTGTTTTTCCTTTATTGCGTAGACTTGCAATTACATCCCATACCTCTCTTCTTGCTTTTGGATCAAGACCTGTTGTTGGTTCATCAAGAAAAACAATTTCAGGATCATTAACCAGTGCAATTGCAACTCCTACACGTTGTTTCAAACCACCTGATAAATTCATATAGAGTTTATTTTCTTGATCCTTAAGGTCCATAGAACCAATAATTCCATCAATATTTGCTCTTTTTTTGTAAAGTTTGGAAAAAAATTCTAAAGTTTCTCTTACAGTAATTCTCTCAAAAGAATGGTACTCTTGCGGAAGTATTCCGATTTTTTCCTTTAATTTATCAAATGAGGAGCTAATATCTTCTCCAAGTAATTTTATAGATCCCGCTGTTGGTTGACGTATTGATTCAATCATTTCAACAGTTGTCGTCTTTCCTGCGCCATTTGGACCCAAAAATGCAAATACTTCCCCTTTTTTAACAGAAAATGAAATAGAATTTACTGCAACAAGATCATCATAAACTTTTTTAAGATTTATTGCTTCTATTGCTACATCATCCGATACAACAACTTTTTTAAAAGTGACCTTTCCTTTTTTTCCGCATTCAGGACAAGAAACAAGAGTAACTTCTCCAGGACTACCAACACTAGTAATAATATTACCACATTGCGGACATTTAACTTTTTTTTCAACCATAAATGTACCTTTTAATGAGCACCTCAATATAAAAAGTGGTATTTATCTTTAAGGATTAAGTAATTGTTTATCTATTAAATTCAAATTTTGATTAAAATTATATATAATTGGAATTCCAGTGGGAATTTCAACATTTGGTATTTCTTTTTCTGATATATTTTCTACATGCATAGTTATAGCTCGAAGACTATTACCATGAGCTGAAACAAGAACTGTTTTATCTTCTTTTAAATCCTTAAGGATATGTTTTTTGAAATAAGGAATTGCACGTTCACAAGTATTTTTTAAACTTTCACCGCCAGGTGGATTTACATCATAGCTACGCCGCCAAAGATGGACCTGCTCATTTCCATATTTTTCTCTTGTTTTTTGTTTATTTAATCCCTGAAGATCCCCATAATATCTCTCTGCTAAATCTACAGACATATAAATTGGAATTTCATTAGTAGGATCACCCGAATGATGCTCCCAATCGTGTATTTTTTTATCTTCGTGAAAAATAATAGGAGTGCGTTCATCATTAGAATTAATTAAAATATAATGAAGGGTTTGAATTGCCCGTAACATATGTGAAATATATACAGAATCAAACTTAACATCTTTTAGTTTCTCACCTGCAGAAATTGCTTCTTCAATACCTTTTTTGGATAAAGGAACATCTATCCATCCTGTAAAACGATTTTCCAAATTCCATTGAGATTGTCCATGTCTTACCAATATTAATTTAGACATAACACCAACTCCGCTATATGTCATATAGATTGTAATATTTATTTTTTAAATAATTAACAAAAACTTTTGCATTTAATCCTTCACCACATGCGTTTTTTATTATTTCATCAGCAGTCATCATCCGTCCATATTTATGAACATTTTCTCTAAGCCAAATAATGATATTTCTAAAATCTCCCTTTTCAATATTAGATAAAATACTTGGATTTTCATCTGTCAATTTTTTAAAAAGTTGAGATGAATAAATAGATCCAATAGCATAAGTTGGAAAATAACCAAAATTCCCACCGCTCCAATGCATATCTTGTAACACACCATCTTTGTCGTTCTTGGGAATAATTCCTAGTATCTCATCCATCTTATTATTCCATATCTCTGGTAATTCAGATACTTTTATCTTATCATCTATAAGAGAATTTTCAAGTTCAAAACGAAGAATTACATGTAAACAATATGTTAATTCATCTGCCTCTACTCTAATAAAAGAGGGTTTAACAGAATTAACATATCTATACCAAATATCAATATCCAAATCCTTAAGTTGATCTGGTGATTTTCTCTTAAAAATAGGATAAAAATAATTCCAAAAATGTTTGCTACGACAAATCATGTTTTCCCAAAAACGAGATTGCGATTCATGTAAGCCTAAAGAGGGGGAATCTGAAATTACAGTATATTTGAACTCATCTCTTGGCACTCCTAATTCATACAGGGCATGTCCTGCCTCATGAGCTGTTGAAAAAAACGAAAACAATGGATTTTTTCTTTCATAATTTGTTGTAATTCTAACATCATTATAGCCCATAGAGGTAGTAAAAGGATGTGTAGACATATCTATTCGAGATTTATCTTTTGGTAGGAGCATAGTTTCAATAACAATATTACAGATTTCTCTTTGTTTTTCAATGGGAAATTTCAAATCTATTTCATGTTGTTTTTTAAAAAGCCTGCTTGTTTTAATTTTCTCAAGAATATCGATAATTTGGGTTTTAAGATATTTAAATTCCTTTTTTAATTTATCAACAGTCATACCCTCCTCATAATCATCAACAAGAGTGTTATATCTTGGACCTGGAAGATTAATATAACCGCAATATTCTTTCTCAAGTTCAACTATTTTTTCAAGGTAAGGAATAAATATTTTAAAATTACTCTTCTCCCTTGCTTCTTGCCATGCCGGATATGCAAGAGTTGTCGTCTTTACCATCCTTTCAACAAAACTGGACGGTATCATCCTTGCCTTTTCAACATCCTTTTTTAGTCTAGTTACAACTGCTTTATCTTTGGGGGGTAAATTTTCGAAATTTTTTGATTTCGATAAATTTTCAATGTGTTTCCAAAGCTTATCCGAAATAACCTTTTCGTGAGAAAGTCTTGAAATAAGAGCAGTTTGCTCGGATCTATCCGATGCACCCATTGGCGGCATATAAGTCATTTGATCCCATCCCAAAAGTGCAGCAATACCGCCAAAAGTGGATAGCTCTTTTTGTTCTTTATAGATAAAATCTAAGGGTTCTTTCATTTGCTCTCCTCAATTTAGATGTCAATTTCAATTGGACAATGATCAGATCCCATAACATCTTGCATAATAAATGCCTTTTTAAGATGCGGTAATAACTCCTTATTTACAAAGAAATAATCTATTCGCCAACCTACATTTCTTTCTCTAGCACGTGTTTTCATATCCCACCAGGTGTACTGATCTGGTTCTTTGTTAAAGTATCTAAACGTATCAATATATCCATGATCAATGAAGGTATCTATCCAAGCTCGTTCTATTGGCAAAAAACCCGAGATTTTTTCATTTTCTTTTGCTCTTGCAAGATCAATTTCTTTATGAGCTGTGTTAAAATCACCACATACCATTATGTTTTTGCCTTTCGTTTTTAGATTATCAGCATATGCTAGAAACGTATCATAAAAATCTAATTTATAATTAAGCCTTTCCTGGTTTTTTTTACCATTTGGAAAATAGATATTAAACAAAATAAAAGAAGGAAATTCACAAATAAGGGTTCTACCCTCATTATCAAATTTATCTATTCCAAATCCCTTTTTAGAATCAATGGGTCGTTCTTTTGAAAATATTACCACACCACTGTAGCCCTTTCTTTCAGCCGGATTCCAATAGACATTATATCCAGGCATGTTTCTCAGATAGGGAGGTACTTGTTCTGGTTGAGCCTTGATTTCTTGTAAACAAAGAATATCCGGAGATTCTTTTTTAAACCAATCATATAATCCTTTTTTTTCGGCTGCTCTAATACCATTAACATTCCATGATATTATTCTCATCGTAAATGGTATATTGAACAAGAACATAAGATTAATCTTTTATGGAAGTTACAGATATACAGCAGTAAAAAGATTGGTGATTTCATGAAACATGTACATTATTCAGAAGTTGAATTAGAAGAACCAACTGAAGATGGAATAAAGGATATAAAAGTAAGATGGCTTATTTCAAAAAAAGATGGGGCAAAAAACTTTGCCATGCGTCTATTTGAGATAAAACCCAGCGGTTATACACCGCTGCATCAGCATGACTGGGAACATGAGGTATTTGTGCTAGAGGGAAAAGGTGTAACAAGAGAAAAAAACAATGAAAACTCCTTTAAACAAGGAGATGTATTTTTTGTTCCACCAATGGAATGGCATCAGTTTGTAAATACTAGCAATGATATGCTTAAGTTCTTATGCTTGATTCCCTATAAATAAAGAAAAAATTTATTTTACAATAAGAGATTTGGTGAGGGAGATTTCATGACTACACTTGGATATATTATCCTAACTACATTTGGTATAGCACTTATTGCCTTCATCGGCATCTTTACTTTATCTTTAAAAGACAAAGTCTTGAACAAAATTTTATTGATTCTGGTAAGTCTCTCAGCTGGTGCATTAATGGGTGGTGCTTTTATTCATTTATTACCGGAATCAATTGAAAAAGGTGGAGATACAAATCCATTCATTTATGTTCTAATAGGTTTTATTTTATTTTTTATAATAGAAAAAGTGTTGCATTGGCGACATTGCCATAAAGGAAAATGCGATGTTCATACATTTCATTACATGAACCTAATTGGTGACTCAATTCATAACTTCATTGATGGGCTAATAATTGCTGCCAGCTACATTGTATCAGTACCACTTGGACTAACTACAACAATTGCTATTGCTGCTCATGAAATCCCCCAGGAAATTGGTGATTTTGGAGTTCTAATATATGGAGGTTTTAATAAAAAGAAAGCTCTTGTTTTAAATTTCATTGTCGCTCTAACTATTGTTTTAGGTGGAGTTGTTGGATATTTTATATCTCAAAGTATAGAACAAGCAGTTGTCTTTTTAATACCATTTGCTGCAGGTGGTTTTATATATATTGCTGCTACAGATTTAGTACCGGAAATAAAAAAGGAAACAAACGTTAAAAAATCTATGGCAACAATGTTAGTTTTTATTTGTGGGATATTACTTATGTGGTTGGTTAAGATAATAGTCCACCATTAAAAATTATGTCAAGGGTACATCCTTTCTTAAATCATCTCTCATTTTTTTTCCAGTTTGTTTCTCCCATTCTTTAATTGTAATTGAATGTTTATTTCGGATTTTATCACCTATTCCAAGACCATTGTAAGAACAAAATGGAACAATACCTTCAAGAGTTGTATAATGAATTACACATCGCTCTAAACGATCAACATTAAGGTTAAAAGCATCCTGGAACCACATTGATCCAACAAAGAGACTCTTGTAATGAAATCCTCGAAGTGAATCATAGCTTCCACCTATTGCTGCATCTTTCAAGAGTTTTTTTAGGTTAAAACCACTAGGTGCCTTATTATAATCCACAAATTTGTCAACTTTTGTTAAAAAAGCAGAAGCAACTCTAAGCTTTTTTAATGGCCCTCTAATTTTACTTTCTTTATCTACAAACTCAAGTAAACCTTCAACATCAATGAATCGTGTAATAGGCATAGGTTTTCCATTATCCAAAAATATATATGTTGCACCACCACAACCAGGATGAGCAGTAAACTCCACTTGGGTTTCTCCTTTCAATAGTTCGATTAGTTTTGAAATTGGATACACAAATGGAACAGGATAAAAATCATCTTTAGATATTTGCCCATTAAATTCCTTTTCTATTGCATCCATCATTTTAACATAGTCAACTCGCTGCATTTCTCGCTTTTCATCTTTTATTTTTGTTATTCTACCGCAAAATGATACAGGTTGAAAATTTACACCTCTGATTATATCTATGTTATCGAGTGCAAATTTTACTATTTTTCCTGTCTCATGAAGATTTTTTCCTCCGATCAAAACAGGAACGAGTACTATTTTTAAGTTTACCTTTCTTAAATTATCAATTGCTTTTTTATTAAGATCTATCCATGGATTGGTTTTTTTAGTCACACCATCAAAGCTCATATAGACGGTGTTTACCTTTGCTTCTTTTAGCTGCCGGCAATAATCAACACTATCAGCAAGTTTCAAACTATTAGTATTTACTTGAACATGAGAAAAACCGACTTCCTTAGCCATTTTTACAATATCTAAAAGATCCTTACGAATGGTTGGCTCCCCACCGGTTATCTGAATTGCTTTAGATCCCATTGGTCGTTCATTTCTTGCTTGAATCAGTAATTCTCTGATTTGTTCTAATGTTGGTTCATATACTCTACCAGATGCCCCAGCATTCATAAAACAATAGCTACATCTTAGATCACAGCGGTTTGTTACCAAAAGATTTGTAAGAACGCTTTGAGATTTATGCTCATCATATAATGCAGGTTCATCAAATATTTTAGTTTTAACATCTGGAGCTAAACTTCCTGTAACGATATATTTCATCCACTTTTTATAGAGATTTACATCACTAAAATAGATATCTTTGAAAGATCCATGCTTCTTGCATTCTTTCGTTATATATACCTTTCCATCATCCTCAACAATAGCTGCATCTATTTTTTCGATTTTTCCCTCTTGATAACAGGCTGGACAAACAGATGTAATTTTTTCTAATTCTCTCATATCCCTTCCATCCATTAAGTGGAATGATGAGCCTAAATGTGAAGTTCTATAAAGATTTAACTATTTAGAGGAGAAAATTTATAACATATTAGAGAATAACCGCAAACTTGTGTGTTTAGCTATACCTGGTAAAATTGTTGAAATAAATAAAGACAAAGAACATGCAGTAGTAGATTATGGGGATGGAACTAAACGTAAAGCTAATGTTACTCTTGTTAATGTAAAAATTGGTGATTATGTATTGGTTCATGCAGGTTTTGCAATAGAAGTTTTAAATGAAAAAGAAGCAAAAGAAACACTTGATCTTTTTAGAGAAATGCTTTCTGCAGAGGAGGACGTCTAGTGTTTTCTTTACGTGATAAGAAACTTGCAGATGAAATTGTTTCGAAAATTAAGAAATTGGAGGTTAACTTAAAATTTATGCATGTATGTGGTACACATCAAGATACTCTTGTAAAAAATGGTTTAGATGTTCTACTAAAAGATTGTGGAATTGAGATTGGACAAGGTCCAGGTTGTCCGGTCTGTGTTACAACTCCTAAAGAAATCGAAGAAATGCTACTTCTTGCTAGAAAAGGTAAGACTGTTACAACTTTTGGAGATATGATAAATGTACCTGGTGAAACCCAATCTTTACGTAGCATTCGATCTGAAGGTTGTGATGTTAGAACTGTGTATGGTATTGAGGATGCCTTAGAAATTGCTAAAAATAACAAGGAAAAAGAAGTTGTTTTTATGGCTGTTGGTTTTGAAACAACAGCACCTACTACTGCAACAGTAATACTTAATGAAAATCCACCAGATAATTTTTCAATTCTTTCTTGCCATCGTACAATACCTGAGGCATTAAAAGCAATCATTGAAATGGGTGAAATAAAGATAGATGGACTTATTGAACCAGGTCATGTTTCCACAATTATTGGATCAAAACCTTATGAGTTCCTCTCAAAAGATTATAATGTTCCTCAAGTAATAGCTGGATTTGAGCCAATTGATGTTTTAATGGGTGCATGGATGCTTGTTCAGCAAATAGAAAAGGATAAGGCTTTTGTTCAGAATGAATACAAAAGAGTTGTCCATGAAGAAGGAAATGTTAAAGCTCAGCAGGCAATAAAAAAAGTCTTTGATTCAATAGATTTACAATGGCGAGGCTTTCCAATTATTCCAAAATCAGGTCTTGTTTTAAATGACAAATTTGAGAGATATGATGCCCGTAAGAAATTTGAAGATGATCTAGAAGAATTAAAAGATAAGGAGTTTTTTGAGCATAAAGGTTGTCGATGTGGAGAATTGCTACGAGGATTAGCATCACCAAAAGACTGTCCTTTATTTGGTCAGGCATGTACACCGGAAACCCCAGTTGGCCCTTGTATGGTAAGTATTGAAGGCAGTTGTAATATTGAATACCGATATTCAGAAAAATAATTGGTAATCAGTATGAATTATAACGATGTTATAAATCAGTTAAAATCAATGAGTGAGCCTAAAAATGTTGAGGGAATGGCTCGTTATGGAATTAACCCAAAAAATAACCTTGGCATTTCTATTTACAAATTAAGACCTCTTGCAAAAAAGATAGGTAAGAATCACAATCTTTCTTTAAAACTATGGAATTCTGGTATTCATGACGCAAGATTACTAGCAGTGTTTGTTGAGAACCCTTCACAAGTTACAGAGAAACAAATGGATTCATGGGCAAAAGATTTTGATTCTTGGGATGTATGTGACCAAGCATGTACTAGTCTTTTTGATTTAACACCACATGCATGGAAAAAGGTATATGAATGGGCAAATCGAGATGAGGAATTTGTAAAGCGCGCAGCTTTTTCAATTATTGCAGGTCTTGCAGTTCATGATAAAAAAGCAGCTGATATAAAATTTGAAGAGTTATTTATAATTATTAAAAGAGAAGCAACAGACGGTCGTAACTATGTTAAAAAAGCTGTAAATTGGGCTTTGAGAAATATTGGCAAAAGAAATCTTGGATTAAATAAAAAAGCAATAAACACAGCAAAAGAAATCAAAAAAATAGATTCAAAATCAGCAAAATGGATTGCAAATGATGTTATTCGGGAGCTTACCAGTAGTAAAATTCAAGAAAGAATAAAAAATAAAATTAACTAACTTGACTTTGTCAGATTAGCAAAAATCAGTATGCATATGCTAAATATTGCAGCCTCTGTTGCAATAATAAAATCAACATAAATCAGCTATTTTCTATGATTCTCTTCAAAATGCATCTGCTGGTGTATTCAGCAGATAAGAAACAATCTTTCTATTACTAACCTAAGAAGGTAAGAACTACCTCCGACAATATCTTGTTACTCACTTGTTATTTATTCCGCCGGTGATGCGAATGGCGAGCAGACAACCGACGTTTATGTTTCTCAAGGATGAGTTGTATCAACTCTTCACTGGTTACATGCCTTTTTGGCATGATGACTTCAAAAATCTCTTTGACGTCCTGCACAGTTAAAAACTCAACTTTCTTCCCCAAATCTATGGATAGCACCATAAGATATAGCATTGCAAGAATAGTCATGGTCATATGATGATGCCAACCAGTCCAATTACGTACCTGATAATCTGCCAGTCCTGCGATGCCTTTTCCATCTTCAAATGTTCTTTCAATCCAATACCTGCTCCCAGACATTTGACCTAAACGATTAATACATGTATCAACAGGAGCATTTGATAACTGATATTTAATTTCTTTACTCTTTGGATCCTTTCGGATGATCAACCAGCATTCATCTCCGGGGAGGCTATCATTTTCACTTGGAAATACACGCGGGCAGGCCATATCTGCCCATAACTCCCTTCGCTCGGTATCTCGGATAAACACATGATGCCACTCCTCGCCATCCAGTTGATCTTTAAGATCTCTCACCTTAATTGAATCTGCTCCTTCAATCACTTTCTCACGAGTAGGATTACGACCACGAACACCTTTTTTACGTGACGGCACTCCTGTTATCGGACGCTCCAACCATACACCAAGGTTACAAGGAATATCAGCAATATACACCAAACCCTGTGCATCTATCTTGTTTCTCAACCATGAGTCACGACCATAGAAACAATCTATCCCCACCCAGCCGAAAGGCACCTTGTTCTTCTTTTGTGCATGAAGAATCATCTCCCATGCAAGCTCTGTTTTTTTCTTAAAACGAACATACCATGGCACCCCGCATTTCCTCCGACGTACCTTATCCGGTATCCATTCCTTTGGAAGAAATAATCGTTCATCAATCAACGTCCTATAAGAGTCCTTGGTATATCCAAGGAAGATACCTACCTGACAATTCGCTATCTTTCCTAGTCGACCGCAATACTGTGGAGCCGCACCCACTGAATCAGTTCCTTGTTTAGGAAAACAACATTCATCAATATGTATTGAACCTTTATTTTTATCTCCAATAGCATCAATGACGTCACGTTGAATATGATTAATTACAGGTCGATGATTCCATGGTGAATTAGATACAAAATGTTGCAGGGATTGATTGTTACAATCAGGAACATCTTTTGCATATGAACACATGTTACCTCTACCTTTTCCAAGCAGCTTTCCCTGAATGTACTGGAATGATTGCTTTGCCATATTTCGGGTTTTTGTTAAAAAATACAAGGCATATCCATCATGGAAACATTTAAGCTTATCATGTGATCCATCTAAATCCTTTACGGATAATGAAAACTTCATTTATGCATCCCATCCACTGATGGGAAGGTAGATGGATGTTTAAAAAGGATATTGTGTATTTTACCTTAATTGAAAAAAAATCTAAAGTGACAAAGTCAAGCTAATGTAATTTATTTTGGCTTGTATTTATCCATTTTTTTATTTGCAATTTTGCTTGTTATTATATAATAAGTATATACTAAAACAAGCTCAATTGCAAAAATAATTAAAAACCAAACAAAAGTAGAACCAATCCTTAATAGATTATTTGTATTTGTTATATCTAAACCAAAAGTTATAACAATAGAACCTAAGAATGGTATAAACATACCAACAATTACTATTATTAGTATCTGTATCAAATCCCTGTTTTTACCCATAACACATCAGCGATAAATAATTGATTTTTAAAAGTTACTTAATGATTTAAGAATTCAGTTTATTCCCAATAATAGCATTTTGACCAATAGAAATACCACCATCACCATTAGGAATCTGATTATGAACGGTTAACTTCAATCCTGCTTTTTCAACTTGTTTTTCTATCATCTCTACAATAGGAATATTGTAAGATACCCCGCCTGTTAATCCAACGTTCTTAATACCTAAATTATCTGTATAATCAATAGCTATATTTGTAAGATCATCAAGAATAGTTTTAACAAACGAAAAAACAAAATCTGCTTTTTCTTTTTCAGTTAGAGGTTTATTTATCATCTCATCAAGTTGTCTAAATAGATCAATAGTACCAACAACACCATTTTTTACTTCACTGTTAAATGAATATTTAGATTCCCCAACAGAAAGATACTTCTCAAGCTTCATAGCAGGTTCACCATCATAAGTTCTCTTTGTACATATATTTAGATAACAGGAAAGAGTATCAAGTACACGTCCTAGACTGCATGATTGTGGTGATTTATCCATTAATTTACTAAGGATAGATGCTTCATCTCCTGTAAAGAATTTTTCAATATCGAATTTTTTAAAAACGGCAAAAACAAGTCTTCGTGGATCACGGGTTGCCTGGTCACCACCAAGAAGAGGAATATATCCAAGATGACCAACACGATCAAATTCTTCAAAATTTGAAATAAGAATTTCCCCACCCCAATAAGTTCCGTCGCTGCCATATCCAAGACCATCTAATGTTAAAACAACGCTTTCCTTAATATTTCTATCAACTAAAAGTGAAACAGCATGAGCCCAATGATGTTGAACTTCAAATAAAGGAACTGAAAATTCCTCAGAAAACTTCTTAGCTATCTTTCTTGAATCGTAACCTGGATGAAGATCCTGAACAATAGCATCAATCTTAGGCTTCTTCATTATAAGTTTTATAAGATAATTCAGGCTATCTTCTAAAAATTCAAGGGTTGAATAGTATTTTGAATTGCCAATATACTGAGTTGCATAAACACTTTTATTATGAGAAATTGCACCTGTAATGTTTTCACCAGCACCAACACTTAAAATTCGATTATTATATGAAACAGCAATAGGTTCTGGAACATAACCTCGTGATCTCCTAATAAAAAAGGTATTATCTTTCCACAACCTAACAACAGAATCATCGACTCTATTTGGTATACTTCTATTATGTAAAAGGTAAATATCTGCATCTATAGAAAATGCTTCCTCATCTGTAGTAATCATTGCCTCTCCAGGAATATTTGAAGAGGTCATTACAAGAGCATCTGATTTTAAATATGAAAAGAGAAGATGGTGCAAACCAGTATAGGGTAAAAATAATCCAATTGTGTTTAATCCAGGAGATACTTCTTCACAATTGATCTTATTTAAAAGAACAATAGGTCTGCTCTTAGAAAGTAATTTTTTTTTCTCATCTTCATTTATATTAGCGTATTTTTTTGCAGTTTCAAGGTCTCTAACCATCAAAGCAAAAGCTTTTTGTGGACGGCCATACCACCCTCTAAACCGACTAATTTGACTAAGATTACAGCACAGATGCATTCCACCCCATGATTTTATAACGCCAATTTTACCAGCATCTATCTGATTTGCAAAACGCTTTATTGCATGTTTTTCTCCTAGATCTTTTTTCTTTTTGTCATATAAATTATATTTCGGACCACATTTTGGGCAAGAAATCGTCTGAGCATGATAACGGCGATTTAAGGGATTTTTATATTCTTGTTGACAGTCCCTGCATAACTTAAATACGTCCATGCTAGTTCTTTCTCTATCATATGGAACATCTTTTACTAGACTATAGCGGGCACCACAAACAGTACAATTAGTAAAAGGAAAATGATAACGCCTATCTTTTTCATCCAAAAGCTCTTTCAAACAATCATTACAGATTCCAACATCAATAGGAATTAATGATTGTCTTTCGCCTTTTTCACTATGAAGAATTTTAAAATCGTCAAATGTTCTATTATCATTTTTTTCAATAATTTCTGTTATCTTTGCAATTGATGGTAGATGATCTTTTACTTGTTTGATAAATTCATCTTTTTTTTTATCTATAACTACTTCTACCTCTGAGCCCTTGTTTAAAACATAACCATTTAGATTTAATTTTTTTGCAATGCGATAAATAGTTGGTCTAAAACCTACTCCTTGTACTACACCTTTAAAGATAAGTTTCATCAAATCTTACCTATTCAACAATTAAATCCTTGGAATAAGGATCTGCATCAGCAAGTAAAAACTCATCACCCATGGTCAAACAATTTGTTGGACAAACATCATTACATTGACTGCAAAAACAACATCTAGCAAGAAATATCTTAATTTTTTTCTCCTTGGGTTTAAATTCAATAGCTTCACAAGGGCAGTACTTTATGCACAGTTGACATCCAGTACATTTTTCTTTGTCATATTTTATTTTTCCACGGAAGCCTTTAGGTGTTTGAATTGGTGGAACAATCTCTGCCTTACCTTCACCAACATCTGCTAAAAATTGAGTTGTATTTGAAGGTGCATATTTAGCAGGAAACTTATTTGTCCATGGTTTTTTAAACATTTGAACAAAAACTGATGGTAACATAGAAAATCTCATTTCATAAACCTCCTTGTCTTTTCAACACTCATTTTATGCAACTGTTCTTTAGTGAGTTCATATTTACTATTATTATTTACTATAGCAACTCTATTTGTACATGACATACAGGGATCTGTTGATGCTGCAACAATAGGAATATCAGCAATTTGTTCACCTTTTAACATTGGAATCCAGGGGAGTATATTGTTATATGTTGGTGCACGGACCTTCCAGGTGTAAGGATTTTCAGTTTGTCCATTAAATTTAACATAATGGATAACCTCGCCACGTGGTGCCTCATGTCTACCAACTCCTTCTCCATTTACTTTTTTCAGCTGATTCATAAGTTTTGGAATTTTTGGTTCAGAAACAATTTCACCGGCAGGCATTTCATCGATACACTGTTCAACAAGATCAATTGATTGTTTAACTTCCAAAAGTCTTTGAATAATTCTATCATATACATCTCCATTTATATTACCTGTTAAGACATCTGGAGTGATATAATCAATATCTAGATCACCATATGCAAAATAAGAGGTATCAACTCTAACATCCTTTTTTACACCAGATGCTCTGGTAGTTGGTCCTACTGCACAGAGTTTTAACGCATCTTTCTTTGTTAAAATCCCAGCACCCTGACTTCGCATTTTAATTGTCTTATCATCAAGAAATATATGACGTAATTTCTCAAAATTATCTTTAAAGAATTGCAGATCTCTTTTAATTCTAGGAAGCATGTCTTTTGTGATATCCCTTCTAATACCTCCTATCGTCATTATACCCTTTGTTATACGATTACCTGTTAAATATTCTGTAAGATCAAGTGCTTTTTCTCGAATCTGCCAGGTAAAATACAAAACTGTATCAAAACCAATTTCATGTGCGGCAACACCAGCCCATAGAATATGAGAACAAATTCTCTCAAGCTCTCCTTGAATAACTCTAAGGTACTCTGCACGTTCTGGTACTTGAATATCAGCTGCAGCTTCGACAGCAAGGGAAAATGCGGCAGGATGACAATAAGAACAAATTCCACAAATTCTTTCAGCCAAATATAATACCTGAATCGGATTTCTTTTTCTGGAAGCCCATTCAACACCTCTGTGAATATGACCGAGTTTTACATTAACATCTATAATCCTCTCTCCATCGATCTCAAATTCAAAATATACAGGTTCTTTTAATGCAGGGTGAATAGGTCCAACTGGAATATGATATGATGTTTTTGTGGTAGCTGTTTGTTTCATTTTTTCACCTCATGTAAATTCTTATATAATTTTTCAACGCCAGTTTCATCTCTACGCCATGGATAAACACCTTGAGGAAAATCATCAGGTAAAAAGCATCTTTTATCATCAGGAATTCCTTTAATCTTAACTCCAAGCATTTCCATTTTTTCACGTTCTGTAATAAGAGCTCCTGGGATTAAGTCACATATTGTTTCAATTTCGGGATTTGATTTTGGTAACTCAACTGAAATATTAAAATTAATTTCTTCCATGCGAGTACCATAATTAACTGTAAAATGATAAATCAATTCTATGTTTTTACCAAGATCATTACCTGATGTTACAGCAAGATGTGGAAATTGAAGATCACAAAGATGTTTAATTGCATCCTTAAAAACACTCTTATCAATCTTCATCCAAATATTAGCTGTCTGATTTTTCTTTATACCCGCAGGACGTTTCTTGATCTTGGCATCCTTGATTTTTGTTTTAAATTTATCTTTAAATGACTTAACAATTGCTTCAGGTGTTAACTTTTTATCTTTGGTCATTTCTTAGCCTCCAATGTTTCTAATTTGACCCATGCCTTTGCAACTGCATTAATTATTGCCTCAGGTCGCGGCGGACAACCAATTACATGAACATCAACAGGTAAAATTTTATTAACTGGACCAACAAGATTATAAGACTCATAAAAGACATCACCAGTATTACCACAATTACCTACGCATATAACTGCCTTCGGATCGGGCATCTGTGCATATACACGTTTAACCTTGTCCTCCATCTGTCTGGTCACTGGTCCAGTAACCAATAACACATCTGCATGACGTGGTGTGCCAACAAGTCTTATACCAAAACGCTCAACATCATAGCGAGGACATAAAGCTGCTATAATTTCGATGTCACAACCATTACATGAACCAGAGTTGCAATGGTATACCCATAAAGCCCTTTTAAAAGACTTAGTAAGACCTTTTGCCATAAAATAATGCCTCCATGAACCTAATAAGTTCTGTTTTTGGTAATCTTATATACTATTTAAAAATTTGTGGAAATAATAAATATCAACATATTCTTGGAACAGGGTCTCCAATTGGCTTGTGTAGATTTCGTTTTCCTCCAACTGTTGTTTTAAGAACTACTCCTTTAATTTTATCTGTTGTTTCGCCAATAATTGCTGCATTCTTACCTAAGGGATGTTTCTTAATTGATGCAAGAACATCCTCTGCTCTTTCTTTAACAACAGCAAGAACGACCTTACCTTCATTACCAATTTCTAACGGATCGATACCAAGCATATCGCAGGCAGATCTAACACCTCGAGGTATCGGAATGTTATCTTCCGCCAAGATTATTCCAATATTAGATTTATCGCAAAACTCGTTTACTGTATTTGAAAGACCGCCACGTGTCGGATCCTTTGCAGAAACGATACCTCCAACCGATAATGCTTTTTCCATTAATCCATTAATCGCTGCAATATCAGATTTTATCTTAGTTTCAAAACCATAACCCTCTCTAAAAGACATTAAGGCAATACCATGTTCACCAATATTTCCAGAAAGAATTATTATGTCGCCATTTTTTAGATTTGAATCAAGAAGCCATCTTTTATCAAAACTACGATATCTCTTAACTTCCTTTATGTTATTATCAAGAATATTTGTTCTTTTTCCAATTCCACTTGTATTAATCATGAATTCTTGTATAGCACCTTTTTCAACAACCTTAGTGTCACCAGTAACAATTGGAACATTTGCATCACTTGAAACCTTGCTCATGCTATTGACAATCTTTTCAAATATTTCAATAGAGAGTCCTTCCTCAACTATAAATCCAGCAGAAAGAGCAATAGGTTTAGCACCCATAACTGCTATATCATTAACAGTTCCTGCGACAGCAAGAGAGCCAAGATCTCCACCTGGGAAAATAATTGGTTGTACTGTATGAGAATCAGTAGTAAAAACAATATCATCAATTACTGCTGAATCATCAAGCATAGACAATGGTATCTCTGCAGATATTGATGTTTTTCCAAAATATTTTAAAATCTTCTGTTTGATGAGTTTATCCATCAATTGTCCGCCAGCACCATCTGCAAGTTTTATTTTATCTACCATTTTCTATTCATGCGATACATAAGCTTTATTTATAGTATATGGTTCCTGGTGGAGCATGATCGCAGATATACTTACTTCTATTTTTGGTGAAAGTTATGCTTGGCAGGACCTTGTAATTGCTGTGGTAAGCATCCTTTTTGGCTTTATTCTTATACCACAGCTAAAAGATGTCTGGTATGGTAAATCTATTCTTAATTTGTATACAGCCAGTTTAACAACAATAGGACTGTATGTGTTAGCAGTAACATTTTTTACTATGGGGTTTTGGATATCTTTCATAGCTGAATTATTTTCAGGGACAATATGGCTATTATTGTTTGTTCTTTCATTTAAAAATTATAGAAAAAGTATATGATTTTTATTTGATAAATCGTTTTAATAAAACCCTATTGACTTGTTGATTACCTCTTCTAGTTATTTGATCTGGAGGAGTTATAACAGCATATTCTAATGCGTTTTTACATTCACATGTTCGTTTGTATTTAATCTTGGGTACCAATTTTTTAATGATATTTGCCATGCTTTTATCATTTTTTTTCAGGTTTTCAACAACAGATGCAACTGTTACATCTTCTTCTCCTTCATACCAACAATCATAATCAGTAACAGTAAGTATTCCACATAAGCACATTTCAGCTTCCCTTGCAAGTTTTGCCTCAGTTGCAAGCGTCATTCCAATAACATCAACATTCCAGCTACGATACAAATTTGATTCAGCTCTTGTTGAAAACTGAGGTCCTTCCATACAGATATAGGTTCCCATATGTACATCAACTCCTTGTTCTTTTACTGCTTTATACACTAAATCTGTAAAAGTTTTACAGAAAGGATCTGCAAATCCAGCATGAACAACAATACCTTCATCAAAAAACGTAGTTTCTCTTTTTGCTGTTCGATCAATTAATTGATCGGCAATTACAAAATCACAAGGTTTGATTTCTTTTTTTAAGCTACCAACCGCTGCTGTTGAAATTAGGTATTCCACTCCGCATTCTTTCATAGCAAAAATATTTGCTCTATAATTAACCTTATGAGGTGGAAACTGATGATTTTTACCATGCCGAGGAAGAAATACGACCTCAATACCTTCAATCTTACCTAATATAATTTTATCAGAGGGTTTCCCAAAAGGAGTTTCCACATCTATTTCTTCAATGTCTTTAATTATACCTACATTGTATAGGCCACTTCCACCAATAATACCAATTTTAATAGACATAATAATCAACTACTTATCAAATTACTAAAAATGCTGAAGTATAAAAATAATAAAAAGTTTTTTGATTAAATCAAGATAACATTTGTTTGAGGATATTAAATGGGTGTTGAAGTAAAGGGAAATATTGTTGATGTACAAAGACAAAGGATTTCTCCTGGTATCATTAAAATTGAAAAAGGAAAAATTACTGATATAATTAAGGTTGAATATGAATATAAAAATTATATAACTCCTGGTTTTGTAGATGCTCATGTTCACATCGAAAGCTCAATGCTTACTCCCTCAGAGTTTGCAAGAGTAGCAGCTATCCATGGAACAGTTGCAGTAGTTACAGATCCACATGAAATAGCAAATGTTCTTGGAATTGACGGAGTTTATTATATGCTCAATGCTGCATCAAAAGTTCCATTTAAGTTCTATTTTGGTGCTCCCTCTTGTGTTCCTGCTTCCCCTTTTGAAACTAGTGGAGCAGTACTAAATCCTAAAGATGTTAATAAACTTCTCAAAAATGATAATATAAAATTTCTAGCAGAAATGATGAACTATCCAGGTGTTATCAATAAAGATACTGAAGTAATGGAAAAAATCAACTTGGCAAAAAAATATTCAAAGCCAATTGATGGTCATGCCCCTGGACTGAGCGGAGAAGATCTTCGTAAGTATGTAAAATGTGGGATTACAACTGATCATGAATGTTTTACTTTAGAAGAAGGTCGCGAAAAGATAAAATTGGGCATGAAAGTATTACTTAGAGAAGGAACTGGTGCTCGTAACTTTGATGATCTTCAGCCTTTAATTGAAGAAAATACCGATAGCTGTATGTTATGTAGCGATGATAAACATCCTAATGATTTAATTAAAGGTCATATCAATCTTATTGTAAAGAGAGCAATTAAAAATGGAATAGATCCAATGAAGGTGTTAAGAGCAGCATCTTTTAATCCAATTGTACATTATAATTTGGAGGTTGGATTACTTCGTGTTGGTGATCCAGCAGATTTTATTGTTGTTGATGATTTATATAAATTAGATATTTTAAAAACTTACATTAATGGTATTGAAGTAGCAAGAAATGGTACCACTCTTATTTCTAGTATTAAACCAGAGATTAAAAATAACTTTAATATCGATTTGAAAAAACCTAGTGATTTTATAGTAAAATCTATGGGGAACAGAATCAATGTTATCGTTGCTATCGATGGTCAGCTTATCACAGAAAGAGCAATAGAAAGTCCTTTGATTTCAAATGGTAATATTATATCTGATGTTGATAGAGATATTTTAAAAATATCTGTTATAAATCGATATAAAAACTCAAATCCTTCTGTAGGTTTTATAAAAAATTTTGGACTTAAAAAAGGTGCTATTGCATCCAGTGTTGCCCATGACTCACATAACATAATTGCTGTAGGTGTTTCTGATGATGATATTTGTAAAGCTGTAAATCTTGTGAT
Source organism: Thermoplasmatales archaeon (assembly GCA_030672305.1). GTDB lineage: Archaea > Thermoplasmatota > E2 > DHVEG-1 > DHVEG-1 > SG8-52-3. The sequence goes on from DAOVGR010000050.1 coordinate 85,567, forward strand.
TGAAAATAAAGGAGGACTATGTGCGATTAGAGCTGGCAAAAAAGCTGTTCTACCTTTACCAATCGCAGGTATTATCAGTGATAGAAAATATGATTGGGTAGCAGATAAATATGTAGAAATTGAAGAAGCTGCAAAATTGCTGGGTTCAAATCTTCAGGCTCCATTTATGACTTTATCTTTTATGGCCTTACTAGTCATTCCAAAACTAAAAATAACTGATAAGGGACTTTTTGATTCAGAGAATTTTAGATTTATTGATCTTTATACGTAAATTTTATCTATTTTTTATTGTTTGAACTTTTCTATGGAATACATTGTAATGTGCATAGGTAATAGAGAAGGTGGGGATGATGCAGTTGGACCATATATTGCAGATAGGTTGAAATTTGAAAAACTTGATAATATTGGAGTAATAGATTGCGGGACAGTCCCTGAAAATTATACATCTATTGTAAAGCGTAAAAAACCTAAGATTCTTGTTATTATTGACGCAGTTGAAATGGAGCTAAAACCAGGAGAAATAAGAATTGTTCCTAAAGAAAAAATTGGAGTTATGACAATTTCTACCCATGGGATTCCTATTTCAGTTCTAATAGGATACTTAGAACAATATGTTGAAAATATTATTTTTATTGGTATTCAACCAAAAGAAATGTCAGGTGAAATAATTACCATTGTTAAAGAAAGTGGAGATAAGTTAGTTGAGATACTAAAGAACAATAATTTAGAGAAAATCAAAACTCTCCAATGAGAAAATAAGATTCTTATTTTACTAGTTCAGGTTTATGATAATATTATAAATTGATTTTTCATTTATTGAGATGATAATTTATGGACGTATTAATAAGAAATGAAAGAAAAAATGATTATGATCAAATTAGAAAAATCAATAATTTGGCCTTTGGACAAGAAAACGAAGGGATAATGATTGATGCTTTAAGAGAAACATCGGATTTTAATTATCTATTATCCCTTGTAGCAGAAATAAAAGGTAAGATTGTTGGTCATATCCTATTTTTTCCAATTAAGATAAAAAATAAAAATGAAGAATACACGGTTTTATCTCTTGCACCAATGGCCGTTCATCCAGAATACCAAAATAATGGCATTGGTATAAAATTGGTAAAAAAAGGTTTAGAAATCGCAAAAGAAACAGGTTTTGATGCTGTAATTGTTGTTGGACATCCAAAATATTATCCCCGTTTTGGATTTACACCTGCAAAAAATTGGAAAATAAAACTTCCATTTGATGTTCCCGATGATGTATTTTTAGCATTGGAATTAATAGAAAATGCTTTGAAGAATATCAGTGGGACTGTTGATTTTCCAAAAGAATTTTTTGATGCTATGTAAAGACGGGGTTTTTACAATAAGTATAGATGTCTAGTTAACGTAAAAATCCTATCACTATGATAATATTTCTAGATTTTTTGCTATTAATCCTTTCTTAGTATCTTCTTTTGTGTATTCGATTTTTTCTCCCTTACTTAAAAAAATTGACCAAAAAGGAATTTCACTTTTATGAATAAAGACGTCTTCACCGTCTTCACCTTTAATAAAGCCATATCCTTGTTTAATATTATACCATTTAACTTCTCCTTTCATATAGTTCTTATTCTCCTTAAAAAAAATAAAATATTCTTTGGATATACAATTTAAAATGATTTTATACAGTTTTTACAGATACTATTTGCTTCTGAATTTTCTTTTTTTATAAAATTTTCACAAGTATCGCTTTCAAAAACTGGAATCATTTTACTTTTACATCTTATAATTTTTTTATTTCTAATTTTAGTTTTATTATCTGATGACTTTTTTCTTCTTCTATTCATGATTAAATGCCTTCATTTGTTTATAATGATAAAAAAACAAATTCAAATAAAATCCATAACTCTATTTTAAAAGAGAAAGAATTCCAAATCTGTATTTTATTATCTTTTAGAAAAGTAGATATTGTGTTTAAATAGTTTTGCATAAAAAATAAAAAGAAAGATTTTTTGTAAAAAATGATAATACCAATATTAATCTCATTTATTTACTAAAATCTTTTTGGCTTATGTTTCTGATAACAGTCCCTACAATAGACAGGTCTTGTTCCATCTGGTTTGAAAGGGACTTCAGTTGTTTTTCCACAATCTGCACAAGTTACTTCATGCATTTCTCGAGGGCCTCTATTAAACCCTCGTCCTCTATTTTCTCTATACATATATCTTATTTTCCTTTATTATTTTTCACAAAACAATGTGTATATAATATTTAAGAGTATCTCAAAACACAAGTTTTTTCAAAACTCAAGAATTCGTTACTTTAAGTTTAGCTCTTATATCAATGTGTTTATATCTTATTGATCTGTTTTATTTTTTAAAAAATCAATTTTTTAGATTAATTTCTTCATCAAAATTTTTTACAGGTTCAACAATGACACCTTTAATTTTACTTTTATCTAAATTTACACTCAGGTTATTGTCTATGTCTAAAAATGACCTATTTTGCTCTATTATAGTTCTTTTATCAGGTTTATATTGAGATTTTTTTAATGCCTTTTCCTCTCTTAACATCAAAATTAGAATAATCAGTCCAACTAATGAGATAATCCAAATAATAATAAGGGCAAATAAATCAAAGTATTGTTCACCAAATTTATTAATATTTATTAGAACTGATTTACTATCGCTAAAAAATGCTATAAATGTTCTATAGGTCATAAGCATTAAACAATTTAATCCAATGATGTAACCAGGGACTATTAATAATTTATACTTAATTCTATCTTCCTCCTCAGAATATTGAAGGTTGAATAATAAAATAAAATATAAATGTTACTAATTAAATATTAAAATTAATAAAAATTAAAATAAAAAATAAAAGAGAGAAAAAATTATTTACTTTTTTTGTTTTCTTCTTCTTTTTTCTCTTTTTGTGGTTTTGAAAGTATCATGAAAAGTAACAGCAGCAATAATCCAATTATCAGGATAATAATTATGATGATATTGCTTTCTTCGGGAGTATCTTGTTCGTCTAATGTAATTGTTATATCAATTTTTGCTATTGTATCATTATCATATGCTGACACATTTATAATGTAATCTCCAGGTTCAATCCACTTATGACTAATATTAAATAAGTCCCCAGACTTAAGAAAGATACTATCATCTATATTTCCATCGCCCCAATCAACTGTATATTTGATTTCGTCGTTATCTTCATCAGTTGAAACAATAGAAAAGAGATATTCAATGTTTACAAATCCCTCAATTGGACCGCTGACATTTGGTTCTGACGGTGGATGATTTGCTTGAATAATAACAGCAGTTGTTACATCAGTATTGGTTGCACCCTTGTTATCTGTTACTTTTAATATTATTGTGTAATCACCTGGACTTGAAAAATTGTGTATAATATTTTCACCTAAGGCAGTTGTTCCATCACCGAAATTCCAGCCCCATTCAGCAATATAACCATCATAATCATAACTTAATGTTGCATCAAAGTCTATTTCCTCATTTACAAAGCCTATGTATAATTCACCAGCGGATAAATCTGCAACTGGGGGTTTATTTGATTTTATAACAGGTAAGCTTGTTACACCACCGCCTCCACTACTACCTCCATTTTTTTTCTTTTCTTCAAAAATTTCAAAATGTGCTGTTACATTTTTGTTTTCAGTCATATTTATTGTTGCTGGATTGCTGTTTCCACTTAGATTTCCGCTCCAATGGTCAAATGTACTACCTTCCGAAGCAATTGCTGTCAGATTTACAATATCACCAAAATGATATGGACCATAGGTATTGATTTCAACAACTCCGTCTCCATCAATATTTACAATAAGTGTGTATAATGGTTCTGGTTCTGAAAAAACTGCAATTACATTCTTGTCATTATCCATTATTATAGATATAGGATTTTCTTTACCTGATATATCTCCCGCCCAATGATCAAAATTCCAACTTTCGTTTAGTAGTGCAGTAAGATTTATGATCGATCCATAAGTATAATATGAAAAATCAGGGTCAATAGCAACACTGCCATTTCCTAGTATATCGATAGCCAAAACGTATTGATCTTGAATAAAATTAGCAGTAACTGATTTATTACTATCCATTAAAACACTTTCAGGATTTATACCAGAATTTAGATCACCAGTCCAATTGTTAAAGCTCCAACCCAAATCAGCTACAGCAGAAATATTAACAATTTTACCATATGAATAATATGCTTTATCGGGATCTTTTATTACTGATCCGTTACCATTGATATTTATTGCAAGTGTAAAATTTGCATCACTTACTGAAAAATAAGCAATCCTACCTGAATTAGTTGACCATTCCCAACCGCATTTTAAAATTCCGAGCTGAATATTCCAAATCCCCATCTTTGCCGATTCATTCAAGAAAAAAGATCCGTAAACAACATATTGTGATTCATTTGAACAGTATACAACATTACCATCGGGATCTCTGATTCTTAATTTTAAAAGATAATTATATCCATAAGCTTCTCCCATACCATAGACGATTTCACCTTTGAAAAAGGAATCCTTTAACGTTTCATAATCATCTTCAAATGTTCCAATAGTATAGTGACATGCACTAACTGGAATTGCTGTTATTGTCAATATCGATATCAAACTAAATATTGCTAGTATTGATACAAATTTTCTAGAGATTTTTTTTCTATTTTTTATATCCATTTTTCCCACCTATTGATACCAAGTTTTGTAAGTTCGCTTATTAACGTGTTTTTGTACAACTGTTACCAGGTTCCTTTACAGTAGTTGTCTAAAAAATCTCTAAACTTAATTATAGCAAAAAAAATAGAATTATAGGTTTATTATATATAAATAAAATAATTTTATATTGAATAAAAAGGAGGTGTGAAATACAATCTGAGTAAAAAAATTTAAAAGCTAACTATTACAAATTTATAGAAAATATCATCTTAGTATGGATATTGTTTACCTAAAGACTCAGTTGAACTTAATGCAGCAATCGCCCCTTCAGCACAAGCAGTTACAACCTGTCTTAAACCACCAGTTATATCACCTGCTGCATAAACTCCTTTTACATTTGTTCTTTGCTGTTTATCAACTATTACAAAACCTCTTTTATCTAGTTTAACACCTAGTTCTTTTGCTAAGATATTTATTGGATCTTCTCCAATTGAAACAAAAACTCCATCAATAACAAGTTTTGATTTTTCACCAGAATTTACATTATGAATCTCAAGAAATTCAACCTTTTGATTACCCTGAACTGATTCTACATGAGTATTGAAGATGATTTTCACACCTTTTTCTATTGCTTCATTCTTATAGGCATTCTCAGCACGTAACTGGTCACGTCTATGAATTACAGATACTTCCTCACAACCAATTTGTTTTAGAAATATTGATTCAATAAGAGCAGTGTTGCCACCACCAATAACAGCTACCTTTTTTCCCTTAAAAAAGAATCCATCACAGGTTGCACAATATGAAACTCCTTTTCCTGTTAGCTCTTTTTCACCAGGGGCATTAAGTTTTTTATAATCTGTGCCTGTACAAAGAATAATTGCTTTTACATCATATGTTTTTTTATCTGTTATAATATTGAATTTGTCTTTTAATTTTTCAATTTTTTTTACTTCCTCATTAAAATGAATATCTGCATACTTACTAGCATGCTGCTTCAGCTTTTCCATTAAATCGATACCAGAAATGGATTCATAACCAGGATAGTTTTCAATCTTTGGCGAAACGTTAGCTAAACCGCCTCCCATCCCTTTTTCAAATACTACGGTTTTAATGCCAGAACGGACTGCATAAATACCAGCTGTATATCCTGCAGATCCTCCTCCAATTATTGCTAATTCATATTCCATGTTAATCAATAATTACATTATCCTTTAAAACTTTGTATGCTTCTTCTGGTGATTCTATATTTTGTAACATTTTTTCAAATGGGCATAAACCATCGCCACTTCTATTTTTTATAAAAGGCAACATTTCATCAGCTTGACAAAGTATTCCGCCAATAATTAGAATAGCAATTGCTGTTTTTGTTGCCTGAGGAGAATAAACACCTTTAACATTAGAATATCTACAAAGAAAGGCTGAAGCTTTCCCAAGAATTCTATCTCCAACAACCGTTCCTTCCATTTCATCTCCTAGTTCATTAATTATCTTCATTATCGGTTTTATCCCATCTCCTTTTTTATGATTTAAAATTTTATCATCTCGAATTACTACAATGGAATAATCTTCAGATGACAATGTTTCACGAGCAAGATTCATATCATTAATAATTTCATCAGTTACATTCATCAAATGCCTCTCACGGCACATATATCAAAATGTGATTTAATCTCTTCTAAAGTATCCGCTAATTCTTTTTTAGTGTATGGTGTAAAATCTTCAAGTTTAGCTGAAATCAGTGGTGAATTTGGTTTAAATTGTTGTAGATAGAACTTTTTTGATCCATTAAGCCATTTAGCAATATCTATGATATCATCTTTTGTTAGTAATTTAGGGACAAAAGTTGTTCTAAACTCATAATCTATTTTAGAATTTTGTAATAAATTAATTGATTCTTCGATTTTTTTTATGTTTACTTTTACGTTAGTTAGTTTTTCATATTTCTTTTTAGAGGCTTTAATATCCATTGCAACATAATCAATGAGATTTTTATCAATAAGCTCCTTTAATTTTTCAGGGTACATGCCGTTTGTATCAATTTTTATTAGATAAGACATTTTTTTTACTTTTTCACAAAAATCAGAAATATCTTTCTGCATAAGAGGTTCTCCACCTGAAATTACTAAACCTTCTAGCATTCCCTTTCTTTTTTCAAGAAAAGACATAACCTCTTTTTCAGACACAGGTTGTACATTTCCAATAACTATTTCTTTATTATAACAAAATGGACATCTAAAGTTACATCCGACTGTCCAAATTATTGCACTAATAACATCTGGGTAGTCCAACAGCGATGTTTTTTGAATTCCTCCAATCTTCATTTAGTAACCATAACTTTCTTTTCCATCATGTTGAACATTTTTCTGTCATTATATTCTTGTTGTTTCCCAAGGTTCCATTGACTAACTGGACGTAGGTATCCAACAACTCTTGAATATACCTCACATGGTATGGTTTTATTTTGCCCTCGACAAGTCGGACATGTCTGATGCTCACCAGAAATATATCCATGCTCAGGGCAGACACTAAATGTAGGTGTCAAGGTATAATATGGAAGTGTATAATTTTGCGCTACTTTTCTAATAAGTTTTTTTGCAGCCTTTGATGATGGACTTTCTTCACCAAGAAAGATATGTAATACTGTCCCTCCAGTATATTTGGATTGTAAGGTATCTTGAAGATCTAATGCTTCAAATACATCACTCGTGTAACCAACTGGTAGCTGAGTTGAGTTTGTATAATATGGTTCAACGCCTTTGCCTCCATTTCCACCATTATATTTTTCTTGATTATAGATTCTAATATCTGGATATTGCTTCTTATCAACACGACTTAGTCGATACGATGCACCCTCTGCAGGTGTTGCCTCAAGATTGAAGATATCTCCAGTTTCCTCCTGGTAATTAGCGATTTTATCACGCATATAATCAAGGACTTTTTCTGCAAAGGCTTTACCATCCTTGTCACCTACACTTTTATTCATAAAATTAAGAAGTGCATCATTCATTCCTATAAGACCAATAGTTGAAAAATGATTTTTCCAGTATTCACCAAAGGTTTTCTTAACATCTTGAAGATAAAACCGTGAATAGGGATGCAGACCACTATGTGTTAGATTTTCAATGATTTCTCTTTTAATCTCAAGACTTTGCTTAGCAAGTTCCATAACTTGATCTAGTCTTTGGAAAAAATCATTGTCATCCTTTGCAAGATATCCTATTTGAGGGAGATTTATTGTTACTACACCAATAGATCCGGTTTTAGGATTGGCACCAAATAAACCACCTCCCCTCTTACGAAGTTCCCTATTTGAGAGTCTAAGTCTACAACACATACTCCTTGCATCTTCTGGTTTCATATCACTGTTAATAAAATTAGAAAAGTATGGAATCCCATACTTTGCAGTCATTTCCCAAATAGGATCAAGTCCATCGTTATTCCAGTTGAAATCCTTTGTAATATTATATGTTGGAATTGGAAATGTGAATGGTCTTCCTTTAGCATCACCTTCACACATGATATCTGCAAATGCATGATTTACCATGTCCATCTCATCTGTAAAATCACTGTAGTTATCATCTTTCAGATTTCCACCAATAATAGCGGGTTCATCGACCATATAACTAGGTACAGTGAGATCAAGTGTGATATTTGTAAATGGACTTTGGAATCCTACTCTTGTTGGAACGTTCATGTTGAATAAAAATTTCTGCATTTCCTGTTTTACTTGTTCATATTTTAGATTATCATATCTAATAAATGGAGCAAGTAGGGTATCAAAATTTGATAGTGCTTGGGCCCCCGCCGCTTCCCCCTGAAGCGTATATAGATAGTTTACAATTTGCATCATGGCTGTTCCAAAGTGTTTTGCTGGTTTACTTTCAATTTTTCCTGATACTCCTCTAAAACCAAGAAGAAGTATATCTTTCAGATCCCAACCTACACAATAGGCTCCAAGAGTACCAAGATCATGGATATGTAAATTTCCTTGAGAATGAGCTTCTCCAATATCTGGTGGATAAATCTTATTCAACCAATAATGAGATACAATATTTTCTGTTGCATATACATTCAGACCTTGAAGAGAGTAACTCATGTTACTATTTTCATTGACCTTCCAGTCCATCATACTGAGATATCCATCGACCACGTCAATATCCTTTAGAAGCCCACCAATTTCGCGAATATCCTGATGTTGTTTTCTATAAAGAATATAAGCTTTTGCTGTCTTTGCATGACCTTCTTCAATAAGAGTTTTTTCTACGGTATCTTGTACCTGTTCAACTGTTGGTATTTCACCTTTCTTTAGTTCCTTATTAATTCTTTCAAGTACTTTATCTGTGAGTTCACCTGCTTTCCTGTAATCTTTTCCACCTACAGCCTGAGCTGCCTTCCAAATAGCATTTGTTATTTTTATTGGATTAAAATCAGAAGTTTTCCCGTCTCTTTTACTTATTTTTCTTATCATTTTTTTACATCTCCTGTGGTTTGATTAATTAAATTTTTAACTTCCTTTTCAAAACTGGATAAATCGGTAAATGACCTATAAACAGAAGCAAACCTGATATAGGCCACATGGTCAACTTCTTTTAATTTATTCATTACATATTCTCCAATTAATTTGCTTTCAATTTCTTCTTTTCCAATTCGTCTTATTTTTTCTTCGATTGAGACAATTATCTCTTCTATTTTTTCAGAACCAATTGGGCGTTTTTCTAAGGCTTTCATTATTCCATTTTTAATTTTATTCCTATCAAATTTCTCTAAACGTCCATCTTTCTTTTTAACATATATAGGGGTTAATTCAATGTATTCATAAGTAGTGAAACGCTTATTGCATTTGAGACACTCCCGTCTTCTTCTAATCGATAACGTCCCTGTATCGCGGGAGTCCGTTACTTTTGTCTCAATATGGTGACAGTAAGGGCATTCCATCCAACTCTCTCCAGTGGGCCATCAAATACAATATATTGTATCTAAAAAATAATATACTACATTATATTGTATGTTTATGAGATATTTAAACTTTTTGATTTTTCCCTATTTTTAACATAAAATAACCACTAATTTTTACATAACTTACTTACAGGATTAATAATTAATGTTATAAATCTTATAAAAATAAAAGCTAGATTTTATTAAATAGAAAAAAACGTTAAATTATGAGTATTTTTGAGGTGCCTACTGCTTTTTTAACCAAGTTATCAACATCAATTTTGTTTTCTTCCTCTAAGATTTTTTCTAATTTTGCCATTGTTGATGGTTTATTTGGAACAGCATTACAACCATCTGATGGTAAAATAGAAAGCTCATAGGTGCCAATTTCTTTTGCAATTTTTACTACATCATCCTTGTCAAATCCGATTAGAGGTCTTAAAATTGGGATTTTTACAACATCATCAACTACTCTAATATTTTGAAGAGTTTGAGAAGCAACCTGACCAAGAGAGTCCCCCATAATAATCGCATCAGCAGATTCCTTTTCGGCAATTTTTTCAGCATATCTTAGTAAAGTTCGTTTACAAAAAACACATGTATATTTATTGTTACAATTTTGTTTAAATGTAGTAAGACTATCACCATGGAAAATCACATAAGTCTTCACAGAACAAGAAATAATTTTTTTGAGATGGCGAGCAAGATGTGTAAAATTTTCAATTTCTCTTTGATCTGTAAAAGGCCTTATATCTCCATGAACTAGTATAATTTCATCTGCTTTTTTTGAAAGTAAATAAGTAGCAACCGGAGAATCAATACCACTAGAAATAAGAGATACAAATTTCATGATGTTTCATTAGAGATATAATCTAGGTATTCTATAAGACCACCTATTATTGGTATTACTATAATGTCAGGTAATTCATAAGAATGAAGAGATTTTATTCTTGTAATTGTCTTATCGATATTCTCATCACTAGTTTTAGCGATAAAAATACATTCCTCATCTTCTTCTATTTTTCCTTCCCATCTATAAACAGACTCAATGCTTGGAATGATATTTACACATGCAACTAATTTTTCTTCAACTAAGGTATGTGCAATTCTTCTTGCATCTTCAATATCTCCTATTGTGGAGTATATAATAGCAGCCATAATCTCCCCATTTAACTATATATCAAATTTGCCCTTAAGTGTTTTCATATAACGTATATTGTTTCATCTTTAATTTTTTAATGATACTAATAACTTCATTATAACTTCCATAAAAAAGATGACTTTTACATTTGCAATCACTACAACCAAAACCTTTGATAAGATGTAATCTCTTTTCAAATTCATTGGCAATTATACATTCGTTTTTAACTGAATTTTCATTATAAAAAACATTAGTAATTTCAGCAAAATCTAATAAATAATCAATATGCCAATGAATATTTTTTTTATGTCTTAGATGTCTATTTATTCTTGATTCAAGTCCATTTAGTGCAGAACCAACATATGCATAGAATCCTTTCTTAAAATCTAATTTGCCTAATTTACCAATATTAATAGTTATATTTTTTTTTAATTTTAGTAACAGAATGTAGCTTCCTTTCATATTAAACTAAATAATTTTTTCAATTATTTTGTCAAAATCTCTCATAAAATCAGATTTCAACAATTTATCAGTATGTCCAATTGACTCCTCGATGTTATGGTCAAATGAAATAAAACCAAAATAATTCAAATCCATATTTATAATACCGTCTTTAACTAATTTTGAATTTTTCATTTTCATGTTTTCAATAATACCGATGATTGGCAGATTAAGTTCTTTAAGGAGTTTTAGAAGTTTATTTACAGCACCCATAGAAACTTTAGATGGTGTTGTTACAATTAGAAATTCGCTTTTTTTAATAAGTCTAATTACATCAAGAGTTTCATCACCAATACCTGGAGGCATATCAATAATTAGGTAATCTAATTCACCCCACTGAGTTATAGCTAGAATTTCAATTATAATATTAGAGATATCTACTCCTCTAAATGGGGAAGGTTTATCCTCTGTATAATAGACAATAGAAATGAAATTTATCCCGTCAATCTTGGGAGGAATGATTCCTTTTTCCTCATCTGGAAATTTATAATTTTCTACTCCAAGAATAATATGAGAAGAAGGCCCATACAAATCAAGATCTAAAAGCCCAACCTTGTGTCCTTTTCTTGAAAGATTTAATGCCAATGACGAAGCAACTAAGCTTTTTCCAACTCCTCCTTTCCCACTGGCAACCGAGATAATTCTTTTTATATTTTTTAGTCGTTTTTCAATAATGTCAATCCTGGCTTCCATAATATTTACTTCTCCCCTTTTATTGAAAGTATTGAAACCCCTCTTCCTTTTGTAATCTCAAAATCTGGGCTACCGCATTTGGGACATCGACTATGCACAAGGGCAACTTCAGGGATAAAATGAATTGCCTCAGATTCATCTTCATTGATACCTTTTTTTAAATCATCAAAACTCCAGTGATTTTGGCAATTATTACAAACAAAATTACTTTTTTCAGATTTAATTTTAATTTTCACATCTTTAAGTATTTCATCTTGTTCTTTAATCAATTCACCTAGAGCAAATTCAAAAATATCCTGTTCAACTTGTTGTAGTTCACCAAGACCAACAACAATTTCTTTAATTATTTTTATTTTTTCTTTTTTTGCTGCATTTACTGCTGTAGTAAGTATTGATTCGGCAAGTGCCCATTCATGCATAAGAAAATCAGATAGAATAAATAATGGTTTAAATTTTACTGTGGAAAAATAGAAAAAGTATATGGAAATAACGCATTTGGAAATTAATATGATTAACGAAAAGAGTAAACTATTAAAAAATAAAATTGAACATATCGATATTAAAACATTCAACAGTATCCCATTAATCGGGTCATTTGAAAATATGGCCTTTCAGTCTAGAAACCTTGCACGGGCTTGCAAAATCTATGATAATATGTTAAAAGACAATGACTGTACAAACATTCTATGTTTAGCAGGGTCTCTTGTTAGTGCTGGTCTTAAAAAAGTAATTATCGATTTAATAAATCATAATATGATTGATATTGTTGTATCATCTGGTGCAATCATTGTTGATCAGGATTTCTTTGAAGGTTTAGGATTCTATCATTATCAAGGTTTTATTAATGCAGATGATGACAAGCTAAGAAAATTAAGGATAGATAGAATATATGATACCTTCATTGACGAAGAAAACCTTCGAGATTGCGACAATACAATTAAGAAAATTGCAGATTCAATGAAATCAGGGGCATATTCGTCAAGGGAGTTCATACGAGAGATGGGTAAATATCTAAATAAAAATGGTAATAATTCTGAATCATTTGTATTTGCTGCATATAAAAAAGAAGTCCCAATCTTTTGCCCAGCTTTTTCTGACTCAAGTGCAGGATTTGGACTAGTCCATCATCAAACGGAAAAAAAGGATCATGTTTCAATTGATTCTGTAAAAGATTTCAAAGAACTTACTGAGCTAAAAATAAAATCAAAGGACACAGGACTTCTTATGGTTGGAGGTGGGGTTCCAAAAAATTTTGTTCAAGACATAGTTGTCGCAGCAGATATATTTGGTGTTAACGCACCTATGCATAAATATGCTGTTCAGTTGACTGTTGCCGATGAAAGAGATGGAGCATTATCTGGTTCAACATTTAAGGAGGCAAGCTCCTGGGGAAAAGTAAAACAAGGTTTAGAACAAATGGTGTATGGTGAAGCAACTATTACATTTCCTCTTCTTGCAAGTTATGCTTATCACAAAGGAAGTTGGAAACATAGAAAATCAAAAGAACTAAATCATGTATTCTCTAATTGAATCTGTTATATTTAAGTGAATGAGGATGGTGGAATTAAAAAATTCAATTTTACTAGAAGCTATACTTACTGCAATTTATAATGTTGCTAGTAGAAGAACTTCTTCTAAATTTGCAGATGAATCAATTGGTTCTACAATTAAAACATTAGAAGGAAAATATGATTTTTTGAAACTTGTTGAAATAAATAAAAACGATAGTACAGAAGGAGGATTTGCTGTTAGTGTCTCATCTGATATTGATACTGTTAATCCTGCAGTAGTCGGTAAAGCTATCGAGGCTCTTATAAGAGTTGTTTATAATGATATGAACTTAGAAGCAGGTCTTTATTTTGTATCAGAGATAAAAGAAATTGCAGGTAACGAAATAACCAGAATGATTGCAGATTGTGACGTTGATCTTGGACAATTACAGCTTGAACAACACCATGCATATCAACGGAGGGAAAGAAAAAGATCCATTGCAGAAGCCACAAGAACAGGTAAACTTACTCGTGGAAGCCCTGAGAATTTAATAGGTTATACTTGGGGTAAGGTTTCCCATTGGAAGCATGATCCAGGCAGCAAATACTGTACTTTATATGATAACTCAGGTAATGTTTTAGATAGGTTAAATTTAGATAGAATAATACAAAATTATGTTGAAAGGCTTTCTGGATATATTGATGTCAATCCACGTGAAATTGAGAAAGAAGCAAGTATCTATGAAACGGAATATAAACTGTTAAAATTACTACTTGAGAGAGATATGGATGCAGAAACAGCAATGCATATGCTCAAAATAGATAGGGATGAGCTAACCAAAATAATAAGTAAACTTTCACAAATGGAAATGTTACAATATACAGATTTTAATACTGTAGAATTAACAAATATTGGTATTGGTTATTTATCAAAAAAAGAACCAAAGTAATAATTTACTAGCTTGCTTTCTGATGAATTTTTAATTTTCCTCTTTTTCGTTTTGGAGAAAATATAATTGCAATTGTGAAAAATATTGCTGATATTAAAACAATTGATGCACCTATTGGAAAATCAGAAATTAATGATAACCAAAAACCAACAAGGCAACTGATAATACCAATTATTGGTGAAAATATAAAGATTTTTTTAAAGTCATAAAAGAATTGATAAGCAGTAGATGTTGGATTAATAATCAATGCAAAAACAAGCAAGCCCCCTACAATTCTAATTGATAATGAAACAGCAATGCCTGTTAAAAACAAAATTGCAAAGTAATATAATCTGGTGTTAATACCAGATGATTCCGCAAGCTTTCTATTAAACATAATGGCAATTAATTCTTTGTAAAAAATAACAACGAAAATGACAATTATGAAAGAAAATATTGAGAGCATTACCAAATCATTTGTGCTTACAGAAAAAATACTTCCCCATAAAATACGTAAAGCTCTTGCACTAGCAGCATTTCCGGGTATAAAATTTAGAAAAATAAAAGCAAGAGCAATCATGAAAGAAAAAAGAAAGCCAATTACGATATTACTTTCAAGACGTGCTTTTTCTGCAAGAGGTCCTAAAATAAGTGCTATTCCAAAAGAAAAGATAATTGCTCCTAATACAGGATCAATAGAAATCATTAAACCAAAAGCTGCACCTGCAAAAGCCGCGTGAGACATCAGATATCCAATTGATGCAAGGTTCATTCGGACAACAAAAGCACCAGTAGTTGAACAGGCAAATCCAGCAAATAATGCTCCAAGAATCGACGTAATTAATAACGTAGAAGGAAAATCAATCATGTTTTTTCTCCTTTTCCATTGAAAATGCTATTAATTATATCTGATTTCAAAATTTTTTCTCTACCGCCATCCATAACAATTTTTCCATGGTCAAGCACTATTACACGCTTACATCTAGATGGAACAAAACTTAGATCATGAGACACAAGTAATATTGTTATATTGTATTTCTCATGAATTCTATTTAAAAGTGTTTCAACTTGTTTTCGAGAAGCGTAATCAAGGTTTGAAAATGGTTCATCCAAAAGAAGTAGCTTTGGATTTTGTGCTAGAGCTCTTGAAAGCAAAATTTTTTGAAATTCACCTCCTGAAAGCTTACCAATAGGTCTTTTTGCAAAATCAATCATTCCTACAAGACCCATACTGTACCATACTTTGTCCCAATCACTTTTTTTTGCAAATCTAAATGTACCAATTTTTCCAGTTCTACCAGACATTACTATATCTTTACAAAGGAAAGGCGCAAGAGGGTCCATTTCAAAATTTTGAATTACATATCCAATTTCTCTTCTGATTTCTGATTTATGTTTTTTAATTTCTCTTCCAAAGACAAAACCTTGTCCCTTGTCATAAGAAAGAAGCCCATTTATTGTTTCCAATAGTGTTGTTTTTCCAGCACCGTTTGGGCCAATAATTGATATGAATTCTCCAAGTTTTACTGTTAAATTAACATCATAAATAACTGGTAATCTTTCACCTTCATATACTGTTCCAATGTTTACAAGTTCAATTACATTTGAATCTTTTTTCATATACTCTCAACGAATTTCAAAAAGTTCTTGATCAGATTTTTGATAAAGCTTCTCAGAATAACTAACTATGTTTTGCTCAGTTACTGTTGAATCAATTTCATTTTTTACAGACTCACGCAAATATATCTCAATTTTTTTTCCGTCATTTGTTGAAAAACGTACTTTTGGAATATTTCCAGATAATAATGTTAAATTACCCTTACCTACTGTACACCCAGAACTCATCTGAATGCCATCTATAACACAAGACATTGGGGGTATATCACTAGTCCATACATGTGCTTTTTTACTAAAAGGATCTTTACCAAGTTTTTCATTTGCAATCCTCCCCATTCTATAACCTATAACTGCATAAGGACCAAGATGTCCATGAAATTGTTCAATATTTTTTAATATTTCATCCAATTTTATCACCATTTATTTTTTCCTATACATCATATAGAAAGTCAATGTTAGTACTACAAATATCACTGCAAAAACTAAAAATATGTTTCGTTGTAGTTCTAAGTTAGATATCTGACTATCCAATTCTGCAATCTCACCTTTTTTGTATTCATATGTCGCAATTCCTTTGACTAACTGATCAACATTGTATGTAACCATATCTAGATATGTCTCGGTTCCTGGAATTGCATCTGGAAAATTGGTAAAAATTATATGGCTTGCGCCTGATTCTGAAGCAACTCGTGCTCCAAAATCTGTTCCACTTTGAAGATTATCAACAATAGCATAAACATCATTTGAAGAAGCAGCATTTATTACATCAAGTTCATCTTTTAGAGAAAGACCTTGTGGAGGACCATAAGAATAGGTAATATTTAATCCAAGAAATTCAATAAAATCCTTCAACCATCCCATACAAATAACTTTTTTATCAATACAACTATTAGTTTGTACTTTCTTCTGTAAATCTATAAATTTTACATCAATTTTATTTAGGTATTCTTCTGTATTTGCATGAATTGTATCATTTAGTTCGGGATGCAATGCTCGAAGTTCGGATTCTAAATATTCAATATAGGTTTTTGCTCCTGAAGGGTAATTCCATTCACCCATGTCTTTACATTCAATTAAATCACCCGAAGGATTGTAGGCTAATAGATCTCCAAGCCATGGTTCCATATTAGGTGAACCAAATGATATTATAATGTCTGCTGTGACAATTTTATTGACATCAGTTGGTGTTGTGTCATAAAACGCAGGGCAAATACCCGGCGGCATAATGTATTCAATTGTTACATTTTCTGATAAAAGATTGGATGCAAAGTCAGCAAGAATCGAGTTAGTACAAACAATACTGATGGTGTCTTCTTCAGCACTTGAATTTATTGTAAAAGTGGAAAATAATATTATTGCACTTATGCTAAATAGGACATATTTCTTATTCAAATTTTTATTTCCCCCATATTTGGTAAAATCCTCTAACACCCTGTATAATAAAAGCTTTTTGGTAGCAAAAAATTTATATTCGTGCTACGATTATCTGTTAATCGTGTTACGATGACTGAAAAAATTGTAAGATTTGGAGTATCTATTGAACCAGATTTATTAAAGAAATTTGACAAGATGATAAAAAAAGAAGGTTATGAAAACAGATCTGAGGCAATTAGGGATTTAATAAGAGGAAATCTAATCGACGAAAAAAGTAAAAATCCAGATGAAAATGTTATTGGAACTTTAACAATGATATATGATCATCACACCAGTAATCTAACAAACAAACTTTTGGATTTACAACATAACCAACATAATGAAATTCTTTCAACAACACATATACATGTAGACCATCATAATTGCCTTGAGGTATTAGTTTTAAAAGGAAAATCAGGAAGAGTTCAAAAATTAGCTGATTCTATTAAAGCATTAAAAGGAATAAAACATGGAGACCTGGTAATTACAAAGAGCTCATTGTAATATTATTTATTCATAACTTCATTTAGTTCTTTTACAAATTGTTTAACATCTACTCCATGTACTACAGCAATGTCCTTTATTTTTTCAAATGAAGCAGCAATACAACCTATGCATCCCATATTGTATTTAGCAAAAACTGCAGTTAATTCAGGATGTTTTTCAATAACTTCTCTTATATTCATTTCCTCTGTAATTTCGCCACATGTCATAATCTACACCTATCTGGTAAAAATGGTTATTGGCATACCCCTAATAATATTTACTATCATATATCTTAGTGGTGAGGAGAAGCCGGACGGCGTCCCGGAAGGAGAGAAAAAAACAGTAATTAACCATGTCTGAGGTGACCGTCCGGTGGGATCACTTTAAAACAAGAAACATCAATTTAACTATATAAACAAAAACAAAGGCTCGCTGAAAGTATTAATCTAGATATCAAAAAGAACCTGAACATGAAATGGTTTTTTCTTTTTTACCTCAAGCATATGATAAGTTACAGCTTTTATTTCTGCACCAATTTTATGCTTTGACAAGTTAAATTTTTCTCCAAAAACCTTTGCAGATAGTTTATTTTCTTTTTCATCAAGATCAATTTTAAAAAAACCAAAAACTAGATTTTTTGCACTATTTAAAAAAAGAAGGTCAGAAAGCCAATCAACAAGTAATTGTTCTAAGTCAGGTGCCTCAAGTTCAATATTATACTGACCCGTATTTTCAATTTCTGACTTGTCAGTAATTATGTCAAACATTGCTTTTGCAGCATTTTCAAATGCTTCAGAAACAGACTTACCATAGGCTTTTACACCCACATCTGCTGTGTGATCAATTAGTTCATAGGTTTTCATAACAATGCCTTTTCCGAACTTTTTTTTAGGATAAATTTTTTACGGTATAAAGATTAATATAATTAAGAGAATTCATTTGCTGTAAAAATAAAATAAGTCTTTGATTAAGGTTTTCTTCTTTTGGAAATTCTTTTTTCATTAGTTTTAGTATTTCTTTTACAGTTTTTCTTCCATCACAGTTTTTCCAAACAAGAGATCCAAACTTATCCATATTTGCAGTAAAATTATTATCTTTTTTAATTACCTTACAAAATGATTTGCCAAAGTTGCTATTAAATTTTGGCATTTTAATTTCAACAAGTCCTTGCTTATTTATTGACCAGTCAAGCTCTGCTCTTTTTGGAATAAACATAAGAAACTCATCAATTGTTGGTAAGCGTTGTTTTTTTGGTTTATTCTTCCTTAACAAAGATTTCCCTCAATGGGATATATGCAAGGAGCACTGCAATAAACAACCATATGAGTATGGCAGGCAGTATTGGTGGGAAATTAAATATTGCTAAGTCAACGCCTCCGATAATTAGGAATGCTACAGTTACTCCCATCAATGCTTCTCCAGCAATAAGCCCAGCAGTGAGAAGAAGACCTGTTCTTATAACCTTTTCTTTTGGTTTTACCCCAGTTTGCTTAATAGCTAGTTCCCAATCACTAATTTCCTCTTCTTCTACATTTCCATATTTTCTCTCTATAAACTTGTTTGTAATATGTCTTACAATACCACCACTAAAAATAGGTACACTAAGTGTAAAAGGAAGATAGATTCCAATAGCAACAGGCAGTACTGGTAAATCAATAAGAATCAATACAAAAGCAAGTACCATTCCTGCAAAAACAAATGGCCATACCATCTCACCAGTCAAAACACCTTCAACAATACCAGCCATTAAGAATGCTTGAGGCGCGGCAAGGTCTGGACTTCCAATATGATATGCCTTATCAAGAGCTTGAACTACAAATGCAAGAATTGGTGCAGCGGCAAGAACTCCAATAAGTTCTGCAATCTGCTGATTTTTAGGAGTTGCTCCAACCATTTGACCACATGCCATTGATTGCAGCACGTCACCAGATATTGCGGCTGCACAACAAATAACAGCAGCAATTAGAATTGCAACTCCAAAGGCACCAGTGCCACTTAGTCCAAAACCAAGTAAAATCAAAGTAGTAATTAGTAAAACTGATACAGTAACTCCAGAAATAGGATTATTTGACGAACCCAGAAGTCCTGCCATATAACCTGCTATTGCACTAGCAATAAATGCAAAAAGTATTGCAAAAACAGCCATAAAAGCAGAAACAGGCCAATTATCTGATATCATCCCATAAAGTAAAAATACTGGAATGGTAAGTGCACCTATTGAAAGAAATACAAATTTAAAGTTAATATCTCGGTCAGTTCGTTTTTTTGCATCAACCTGACCGCCCTTTATACCAACTATTGCCTCTTTTATACCACTTGCAAGGTTGGACCTTAATTTAAAGATTGTATAAAGGCCGCCAACTACCATTGCTCCGACACCAATATAACGGATGTAGTCTCCCCAAATGTTAAAAAAACCCCAGATAAATTTTCCTGTCTCTAAATTTCCACCGCCAAGATTGAGAACATCAGCTAATATCTGAGGATCAGATAGCGGAGGAGTCGGAAGTCCTGTTGCAAGAACAATTAATGGTGCAAGGATAACCCATCCAATAAGTCCCCCTACAAAAACAAAAGATGCAATTCTTGGACCAATAATCCAACCTACACCAAGAAGTGCAGGCGACGTAGCAACACCACCATAAAGATATCCAGGATTTGTACCAGATCCAATATTATATCTACCAATATTCACAATTCCATGAATTGTACCACTTACTGCTTTCATTCCTACTTGTGTAAACTTGAAAACAGCTGCAATAAATAGACCTACAACTAGCCAGATGCCACTAACACCACTTTTTTCTTCTGTTCCACTAACTGATTCTCCACCAACAGTTGTGGTAAGAACAGCAGCAACAGCAACACCCTCGGGAAATGGAAGATCGGTTTTAATAATGAGTGCTCTTCTGAGAGGTACCATCCAAAAAACACCAATTATACCTCCAAGAAGTGCAATAATTGTGGTTTCAAAGTATTGAATCTCGGTCCAAGTCCCAAGAAGAACAAGTGCAGGAATTGTAAAAATAACACCGGCTGCAAGTGCTTCTCCTGCTGCAGCACCCATCATCCCTATATTTACCTCAAGAATGGTTCCTTTAAAAGGTTTAAGCAGGGCAAAAGCCATAACGGCCCCAGGAATAACAGCAGATACTGTCATACCTGCATAAAGTCCAAGATAAGCGTTTGCTGCACCTAAAATAATAGCAAGAATTGCTCCAACAAGAACAGCTTTTAATGTTAATTCAGGTATTGTTTTAGATGCAGGAATAAAAGATTTGAAATCATCTCTAGATGTCATAAGAATTCCCAATTTTGCTAGTATATATTATTATCTGTTAACTTTATTATTAATATATTTTCCTATTTATAATACCATCGATTTATATAATTTATCCATATATTGATTTTTATTAATCTGGAAAACAACACCTATATTTTAATATTACTATAAAATTATAAATCAATAGGATATCGTAAAATACCAGCTATGCCATTAAAAGCAGAATAAAGAGAATCCCCTTCTTCACTACCAAGAGAAATAATTTCTATTTTACCACCAGTTTTTTCTGTAAGATCAGAAAGCTCATCAATTAAATCTATTTTTTCAACAAGTTCCATAGGAGAGGAACTATCACATTTAGGACAATTTGGAGCAGTAAAATCTTCTAAATTCTCCTCAGAAATAGTTCGCTCATCAAGATAATTACATGATGTACATTTCAATTTAACTCTATATTTTCTTATATTTTCAGAAAGAAGAAGGGTGTCAACGGCTCCCATCTCCAATGCTTTTCTTAATTGAAGCTCACCATAAACTGCTAGGCTTCCTTTGGTTTTGGTAACTTCCATAAGAAATCGTTTCATTAATTTTTTTTCTTTGGATATTTTCAGATCAGTCATAGTTACCGATGCTGCAGAAACAAGCTCTCTTAACCCATACTCATCTGTATATCCAGTATCAAATGTATCAACTATCTTATCTTGAACTTCATAATGTAAAAAATTTTCATCAACAAAAAATTGTTTTGTTGGTCCAGGTCCGCCAATAAAAATACCTTGAAGATCTGGATGGTTTTGAAATATTTCGCTAGCTTGTTCTCCGCATTTAACAAACCATTCATGAGCTGCAATCTCAGTCAATCGCTCAAATCTACGTTGTGACTGCCCACCACGACCATGTTTACCTGGAACTTGAGATGTCATATATTTTAACATCTTAATTCTATTACCCTTCAAAAGTCCAACAGTACACTCTCTACGATCGATTAAAAAAAGACCATAGATTTCTTTTTCAATTAGCATTTGCTCTAAAGGTTCAAGATAAAACAATGAGTCACAGCGATAAAGAAATGTAGATATTGGTATTGGAGGTTCTATAACATAAGCAACCATTTCGGTCTTATCGCTACCAACGCTTTTATGACCAACAAAAAAAATCACACCATTTTCAGGTGGTTGCTTGAATTGCCTAAGCCGGCTCATAATAGATTCTATTGCAGAAAGTACATTTTTCATTGTAGTTTTTGATTTAATATTTTGAGATTGAGAGTATTCATTCTTAAGATAAGAATTAACATCAAAAATTTGTTTATTTGGTGATACATATAAAGAGATTAATTCAGTATGTCTGCCTCTACATGCTTTGAGTTCTTCAAGTTGTCGCTTAAGATCGTATTTTTGCCTTTGTGTCATTTCAGCCATTGAATTTTTCCACCTTTCACAATTAAATAATCACATATAAAATATAAGACTTATCTAGACGTTACAATTCTACTACTTCACCAGTTTTTGGAGTATAAACCTCTGCAAACTCCTTTAATGGTTCAATAAGGGCTTCCCTATTATCACTATGCATTAGCACAATTTTTTCAGAATTACACTTCTTTGCAAAATCAATTAATTCGCTATGCCCAGCATGGGCTGAAAGGTCAAAATATTGTACTTCACAATCAACCTTTTCTAAAACACCGTAGAAATTAAGCTTGCCCTTATCAACCAAAAGTCTAGCATTACTATTTTCAACTTGATAACCAGTGAGTAAAACAGCACTTTTGGGATCGTTTTTCAATTTGTTCATATAGTTTAAAACAGGGCCACCATCCATCATACCACTTGAAGTTATAATGGCATCTGAGTTAAGTGCTAATTTTCTTCCCTGATCAGAATGAACAAGATTTAATTTATTAAATGCTTTTTTTAATTCTTCAGATGATCTAAGGTACCTTGGATATTTTAAAAAAATTCTAGATACCTTTCTTCCCATTCCATCAAACCAAACATTGAATCCTGTATTTCTTAGTATCATTGCAATTTCCTGAGATCTTGAAACAGCAAAAGCAGGTAAAATTGCTATGCCGCCTCTATTTACAACTTCATCAATTTTATCAATAAGCTCTTTTTCTAATTCTTCTCTTTTTTTAGGATGATCTCTACCAGCATATGTACCTTCTAAAAATAAAATGTCACAATCAACAGGTTTACATTTATTTGCAATTCTTGTATCAACGACATTAAAATCACCAGTGAACAATATTTTTTTATCAGCTACCAATTCAAACATCAATGAACCAGGAATATGACCTGCAGAATGACATATCACATCAACAACATCTCCAATGCTTTTCCTTTCAGAGGGCCCTATTGGAATAATGCTTTTTTTAGCTTCTTTAATATCTGATTTACTATATGGAGTTGCATAACCTTCGCTTTTAGCAATATTAATTGTATCTTTATGCAACAAATCTGTAATTTCACCTGTTACTTTTGTTGTAAGAATTTTTTGATCACTTCTAGAAAAAAGCCATGGAATCATACCAGAGTGATCTAGATGGGCATGGGTTAACAATACCAAATCAACAGGAGGGGCAGGTAGTGGATAAGATGGAGGTTTACCGGGAGACATGCCATATTCAAAAAGTAATTTGATATCATGAGTTTCAAGAACCATTGCTAATTTACCAACTTCTTCTACACCACCGAGAAATCGAAATTTAATACCGTTATTCATTAAAAATCAGGCAGGTGAAAAAGATAAAGGTTGATTAATGTTTGGTTCAAATCACTTAGGTTTTATTCTAAGAGTTGATTCATCTTTTTCTACAATTATGACTTTGGTATTTGGTTCAATAGTTATATCTGCAGTTGCATTCCAAAGTTCACCTTTAAATCTTACATAACCCGGTCTATATGGTGTTATCCTATCAACAGTTTTTGCAGTTTCTCCAATAAAAGTTCCAACTACCGCTTTCTTTCTTCTAATTTGTATAATCTTATAAAGTAAAAATGCAAAAAATATTACAATTATTACAGCAACAACAATTATTATCGTTATAGCTTGATTTATCCAATCCATTGATATCGCCCAATCAGTGGAATAGTTAGGTATTAGAAATATTCCTCCAAATAATAGGCATATAATTCCACCTATACCTATTATACCAAATCCTGGTGTAGCAAATACTTCTATAATAAGCAGTAGGCAGCCAATAATTATAAAGATTATGCTTAATATCGAGATAGCAAATCCAGATCCTATGAGTGATAGTAAAATAGCAATAACACCAAATACCTCAGCACCAAATCCTGGTGAGGATATCCCAAATATTATTGCAAAAATTCCAAGCATCAAAAGAAGAGATGTAAGAATTGGATTTGAGAAAAATTTCATAAATTGAATTCCAATGGATGGAGAATAGCCAATTTGTTTTGCATTTATAGTATTAATTATTACTTCTCCACGAGCTGTAACAACAGATGTACCATTAATATCTATCAAAAGCTGATTAATTGAAGGAGAGGTGTGCTCAATTACTTGATAACCTAATGCTGAAGTTTCATTTACGTTAAGATTTTCTGTTATAAATTTTGCTGCAATAGTTATATTTCTATTGCGCATTTCTGCTCTTGTTTCAATCCAGCTCACCAAAGCATTAATTCTCTTTGAATCTGTCACAAGTTTTGAGCCTTCAATAGTAATCTCAACAGGTTGAGCTGAACCAATTATTGTATAGTCTGCCATTGCTGCAACGTGGCAGCTCAATAAAATAAATGTCCCTGCAGACCATGCAGCAGAACCTTGTGGATAAACATATCCAACAAATGGAATCTCACTTTCATTAATTATGTCAGCAATTTCAAAAGTCTGTGCAAGACCACCACCAGGTGTGTCTAAAAGAAGTATTATTGCTTCTGAATTTTGAGATTTTGCCTGCTCAAGGCTTTCTTTAAAAATCTCAACAGTATATTGATCAATTGTATCAGTTACTTCAACAATTATTACATTTGAGCCTTGCGCAGATAAACCAAGTGATGAAAAAATAAAAAGGGAAAAAAGAAAGATAAAAGAGAGTTTTAGTTTCATTTTTTAACTTCTTTGGTCACTGCCTTTGCAATACCGGCTACTCTTCCAATTTCTCCACCTGGGACTATTATAAGATTCTTCTCTCTAGCTATTTCTGCAAGTGTCTGAAGTTCTCTAAGTCTTAATGCAGCGGTTTTTCCTTCATAGAATTCTGCTGCTTCAGCCATCTTTTTTGAAGCCTGAAATTCTCCATCCGCAATAATTATTCTTGCACGTTTTTCTCTTTCTGCTTCTGCTTGTTTTGCAATAGCTCTGAGCATTTCTTCAGGTAATGCGACGTCTCTAATTGTTACAGCTGAAACTTTTATTCCCCATGGGTCTGTTCCCTGATCAATGAGTGTTTGCAAGCTTTTGTTGAGTTCTTCTCGTTTTGATAACAGGTGATCAAGGCTTTCTTGTCCAAGAACATCCCTGAGTGTAGTTTGCGCTAGTAAGCTTGTAGCAACATCATATCTCTGAACTTCAACAACTGCTTTTTGTGGGTCAGTAACTCTAAAATAAACCACCGCGTCAACATCAACGGTGACATTATCTTTAGTAATAACTCTCTGTTTTGGAACGTCAATGACACGGGTTCTTAAATCAAGTTTTATTGTACTATCTATTATTGGTATTATGAAAACAAG
>DAOVGR010000018.1 GCA_030672305.1 Thermoplasmatales archaeon
AAAGTAAATAGAATCGCCTAAAATCTGCTATCCCAACCGATGCAGAGCATCGGGGCATTACGCAGATTTTCAAGACGGCGATTCTTCATCAACTGATGTTAATGGAAATTCATACAATTTCATCTGTTTCTTTGAAACACCTTGACTGAGGATATATACTTCCATTTCTTTCACATCATAGCCATCTCCTACGGTATCAATGTGCCCTCCTTCTGACCAAAAATGACCTCCCCAAAGTTCTTCTTCAAGCTCAGGGAAATACTTAAAGAGTTGTTTAGCAGAGACACTTTTACAGATTTGCATCACACGAGATGGAGAATATCTCGGTGCTGCTTCAACAAGAATATGTAGATGATTTCTCTCAACACCCATAGCTTGAAAATTGAGATAATATCGCTCAGAGATACCAGAAAAAATATGTTTTAAATAGTTAAAAATCTCCTCTGTAATCAGGCTTTTACGATATTTGAGAACAAATACCATATGATATCGTATACGATAACTACAATGGGATGCATATATTACTTCCATCAAAATGTTGATTATACTATATCTTTAAAAATTAACCGGAGCAGAGCTCCGGGGTATTAAACCCACTTAGGAATAAAATTTATTGGATTGTTTTTTAAGTAAACAGCTGTTTTGAATTTGTAGATTCCAAGAGGGGCAAATGCGATATTATTGCAACGAATGTAAAAAGACCATTACAATGGAAGAATTTCAATACTCCATGAATAAATTTAGAAAAGCCCTTTGTAAAGAACATCAGCGTGATAAAAGAATAAGTGGACAAACAAAAGATTTACAAGACCTAGTTAGAAAAAGACATAAAGATGAATTAAAAAAAGAAATACCAAACTTAAAAACTGTTGAGGATTGGATAAAAGCAGACCTTGAAACCTGGGATAAAGCCATAAAAAAAGAGGGTGATGCTCAGTATATGATTAAAACTTCAGAAGAAGATACCAAACACAGTTATTCAAGGCATATCAAGAATAAAGATAAATCTAAGACTCAACAAGGGGGGTAAAATCGGCGTCGGAAGAAAATGAGCAGAATTTGTAAAATATGCGGAGTTAATGAAACAGACAATCCTGATGGAATATGTGATGACTGTAAGGTATCTATTATAAGTGGTGAAGATATTCCACCGAATTTATGATTGTATCTTTAGTGTTGTAACATCAACAGTAAATTTTTTTTTTAATTTTATGGAATAGACTATTTGTTTTGCTTCTGAATTGTATTTTTATAAGAAATAAATAAACTATTTAAAGTTACCTTATCTTAAGAAGAAATAATATGATAGAGCATCTACTACCTCGTGGCTGGCAATTTCATCATCAAGAACATCTTTTTGTTCGAGCGAATATAGGTGCACCCATGGTACGATTAAAATTTTTTCATTACCCCTCTTATCGACAAACAGTAAAGATCATTCAATCCCCTATAGATTGTGCATTGAAAACAAAACGAAACAATATATTTTTCCTTTTTCAACAGAGAGTCCGAAAAAAGTTTACAATTTCTTTAGAAAGAACGATAACAGTTTTTCCCATCCCATCTTCTATTCCGCAAAATGTGGAGTGGGGTGAGATATCAAAGATCCCGCAAGAGCTTCGACAGAAATACAAACAAAGTTCACATTATTGGCCGGTTCAATCATCGTTACTCCAAAAGGTATCCCAAGAAAAATGGTTTGGAGATGATGATCTCTTCACATGGGTAAAAGCAATAGGTTATTACCTAATACAGACAATAAAACATCCTGAAAAACAAGAAAAACGATTGGGTGCAGATAAAGCTTTTCTCACGGGTACTGGCGATTGTGATGAATTCATTGATCTTTTCATTACGTTAGCTCGGATGCGAGGGATTCCTTGTAGGCGATTAACCGGATATTTCATACGTAATGAAGAAGTAGAAGCAGAACCACATGCATGGGGAGAAATTCTATCACCAACTCTTGGATGGATTCCAGTTGACATTGCGTTACACAACATTGGTAATCATACGATTCATTATGTTATTGCTAAGATTGAAGAATTTAATCCTGCATTATCAGACTATCAAATTCTGAAACCATCAATTTCTGTCCATTATCATTGGGAACGACCTATTCCGCTCATCACACCAATCTATTAATCGTTACGTTTTTTTCCATTAATAAAGAAAAAAGTGGGATATCAACGTTTAATATTAATATTCCATGTAGCAGGGTGTCGGTCAATTCATTGTTCTTACGGTTGTTTGAACGATTCCCAATACTCAGTAGGTTGTTATATCTTATAAAATAAGAATTAAGAGTCAAATCCTTCCGATAAAATATATTTTTACTGGTAAATTGCAGTTTCCTGCCCAGAGGTGCTTTTTTTAAAATTGATTAATAAACCACTAATTAATTTTGTGTTCCAATAGATAGAAAAAAACAGAAAACATATTATACAAAATACCTAAAGTTTTTTTAATATACTCCTGGTAACGTGGTTGGGAAGTTATGAAGTTTGAGGGAGGGAATACAAAGGTGCTGTCGGTGAGATAATAACTATGTTTGTAGAAAGGTCAAATAGATATTAAAAAGCCTGAATGTGTAAGGATAGTGATTTATAAAAATTGATTTAAGCAGACACGGTTTTATTGGATAAAAGTTTATTTATTATTTTAAACTTCATTAAATTTATCAAGAACAAGGATCACATCAAATCCAGTTGGTGTATCTTGTTTAATTAAAACTCCTGAAAAATCAAACTTTTCACCCTCCATTAATCTATCGGTTGCATTTTCAATATTTGAATAATCAATTCTCAACTCAGCTCTTCCTTCTGTTGTTGATAATGTTGAAACAACAATGGGATAGTCTTCTCCTTCAAAATATCCTCTGACCTTTAGATTCTTTTCTAAATAATAATCTTTATTCGCAAGAACTCCTTCTGGTGTAAGGTAATCTTCTTCAGCAGGTAGATTTGTAATTATTAGATAAGCTCCTCCAACAATAATAATTACTATTAATATGATTAATAATGTTCGTGTCTCTAATATCTTATTTTTCCGTTTCATTGAGATCAATAACCTCAAATAACATTTTTATTTAAAAGTGTGTTGGGCATAATACCTTGTTAAATTCTTCAATTTCGTGCAATATGATTATAATATAAAGTGCAGAATCAGAAAAAAACTCCAGTATTAATAGAGGTTAAAATTGAATATTGTGAAAGCATTCTTTTTTAATTTTAATGTTATCACCAAATTTGGGATTATTAAATGTATCTCAATTAAAAAATCTTACCGAATTCCAAAGCAAAAAATAGAGCAATATTAAATAAGTTTAATAGAGCATGCAATATTCTTTTCTGATATGAATCCTGCCCTTAATCCCTCTTTCCTTTTTCGTGTTATTAAAAGTTACTTAACTGATGTGAATAGATTGCAAATATTTATACCGCGCAAAAATGGGTCGTAAATGTTTTAAAGGAAAAACAACCATGGACGGGTGTGACCCTGAATGCCATTTGTATGAAAAAAAATAAGAGCCAAGTGATTCTTATGGTTTCTTAGGTTTTATTGAACAAGATTACTCTAGTGGCTTATTCTCTTTGACGAACTTTTTGATATCATCAATGTGTTCCAAAATCAACAAAGCTTTACCATATCCAAACCTAAATGGATATTTATCTTCTTCGTCTCTTTTTAGTACTACCAGCTTATTTCCTTTAAATTCGTCTTCTTCATATACCATTGATATCCCTTCTTCCAATATCCATTATACATTTGGCACTTTATAGGAACTTGTATTCTAACAAATACAATTGAAGGGGAAGGTTCTATTAGATTTCTATTAGATGTAGGCTTTCCAAATTTCTGGTTTGCCGAATATTAAATCTAATAATCGGGACTGAATAAAGGAACATCTTTTTATTTAAAACTCTATTTGTTTAAGCTAATATTGTACGTAATTTCTGGATTCTGCTTATGTATTATAAAAACCTGCTTTTCACTCAATAAGCCATTTTCAATGAGTTCAAATGTTCTCTTCGGAACAGTCTTTGGGCCAAGAACCGCTCCAGGTCTTCGGGGATCATCAATGTAATCAGTTTCCATCATAAATCGTGTTCCTTTTTTAATGGACGTAATAATATTTTTTTTACTTGCTAAAACTGATGGCATAATGCCAAAGTTTTCATTTTCTAATATTAAAGGCGGTGAGTAATGCTTCACAATTTTATGAGCAGGTAATCCTGCTTTTTTTCCTAATTTTACAAGTTCCTCACAATGATCTGGTGTCGTACTTTCAGAGTGAATTATTACTGGAACATTTACATCTTTTGCTCTTTGCATTCCATAAAAAAGAATTTTATTTGAATCATCCACAACCTGTTTATTAACCTTAAAATGAGGTCTACCAATCTCTCCGATTCCAATACATTTTTTTTCTTCACATAGTTTTGCAGCTTCATCAATTCCCTTCCCCATTATCGAAATAGCAGGTTCCCTTCCAAATTTTTCAACCAATTTTAAGTAATCAACTGGGTAAGGTCCAACAGTTACAAAAACACCAATATTTATATTTGATCGAATCTCATCTGCCATCTTTAAGGTTTCGTTATAACATCCTATATAACCCTTATCACGTATTACCAAATTTGTCATTGGAAGCTGGCATAAAACAAAATGCGTACCTCCAGATTTTTTAAATTCTTTAACAGCATCTAAATAACGTCCATCTCGTCTTAGGTGTAGATGATTATCAAATATTATCAAGAAATTATCACCTGGAAATTTATAAAGGATGAATATTGTATTATTATAGTAAATAAAAAACTAGCTTAATACTTGTATTTTTTATGTCTTCTAAAGTAGTATGAAATACCATGGTCTGTTTTATGGGTTTTTCCAGTTATCATTTCAATAATTCCTTGTGCTAATAACCAACCAAAATAACCCATAAAAAATGTAAAGAATCCTGCTATGCTATATCCAATAATTATTTGAAAATAGTTGTCTCCTCCAGTTAAAAATAACACGAATATTCCAACTGTAATAAATAAAAATATCAAAAGAAATACCCATCTTAAAGCATGGATTGTAACCTTAATAGTTTTAAGAGGAATATCTTGAAACGGTATTTTTTTGTTGATAAATCTTGTTTTGTTGTTAAGATGGTTCCTTCTGCGTGGCATATTTCCTCTCCAAGAAATTAAAATAACTAGGGCAAGTGATCCCAATGAACTGTAATATATGGTAGATATAAAAAAGGTAATTCGCAGATAAATATGCAGATATAAAACAGATGCATATGCACATTATAAATATTTTAAAAAAACAATAAGTTTTCAAAAGATTTAATAGCATAAATCTAATTTAATCTTGGGCGCAGGAGAGGAAATGACTAACGATGAAGAGGATGAAGAAGAAGAGCTACAAGAAAAAGAAGAAAAAAAATTTAATAAATCAAAAGACAAAATACTAGATGAATCATTTAAGAAAGCTGAATCATCAAAAAAAGATCAACCTGAAAAAAAAGAAGCGCAGATAGTAGTAAAAAAACCATTCATAAAATTAGGTATTTTTATGACTATTATCGCAATAATTGGGTTGGTATTTATTAATTTTTTACCATTGATGTATATAAACTACGAAACAGATTATGGCTCAATTGAAGAATATTTTTCATATGAGGATTTCAGGTATGATATAATAGAGCCTGAGGAAATTAATAGTCTTTTTGAATCAACATGTTATAATTGCAGTGATAATAGTGATACCTATATTGGACTTACAATTAATGATTTTACTAACACACCAAAATTAACAATTTATATTTTTATTTTTTTAGCACTTATGGGAATTATTTTTACAATATTTATAATAATTGATAGAAAAAAGGATTTTTCCGAAGAGACAATTACTATTATTTATTCATTTTTTATAGCTTGTATAATAATTACAGGCTTAATCCTATTTTTAATAAATATAAAATTCATTGGTGCACATTTATTATTTCAATTAAATAAACCTTTCATCTATGTTTTGGGTTTTAATAAAGTTAAAATGTTTTTTATCACGCCTTATGTCTCAATCTTATTTTCGTTTGCCTTGTTCATTATAGGGTTAGTATTTATGAGAATAAATCTTAACAAAGCAGTCAATAAATTTAATGTAGATAAATCAAAAAAATCGGAATTAACCTATAAATTCGGGAGTAATATATAATGGAGATTACAACAGTTAAAAAAGCTAGAAAAAATATTATTTGGATTTTGTTCTTAAGTATTTTATGTCTTATTTTAATTTCATTTCTTCCTTGGATCTCAGTTGCAGAAAATGATCAGTTAAAAGAAAATTTATATTTCAATTATGAAATGATGAAAGGTAGTGACAACGCCCAGATTAATGATTTGGCTAATAGTCTGATGGTTATCAACATTTTATTTTGGACAGTAATCGTAATTACGCTGATTTCATTTCTTTTAATTACATATTTTACTTTGATAAAAAATACATTATTTGGCTGGATATTGATTTTAACATCATCTTGTATAACATTTGTGCTGTGTGTTTTAATCGTCTACTTTCAAATTATTTTTTCAAGATTAATTAATGATATAGATTTCATTTCAGCATCGATGATACAATCTCCTTTTGCCTATGCCTATATTCAGTTTATTCTCAGCCTCATATTACTTATTTTTTCTGGAACATTTGCCATAACTCTCGTATGGGATTCAATAAAACAATTTAAAAACCAAACAAAACAAAAAAAGAAGGAAATAAAAAAAATCGATGAAGAAAAGATACCAGATATATCTACAGAAAAAGGAATAGAAACATCATTAAAAGAATCTGAAAAAATCAAAACTTCACTAGACTCTGATAAAAAGAATAAAATTGCTGAGATAGATAAATTATTAGAAAAAAAAGAGCTTAGTACAGATAAACAGGTAGTGGATAAAAATCCCCCTAAACAAGAATTGGATGATGAGAAACAAATAGCATTCTCATCAGCTAAAAAAACTATTGAAGATGAAGGAAAAACACAAGAAAAACACGATCAAGAAAGTGAAACCGTAATCAAAGAAGATAATAATTTAATGGGACCATTTCCACCTGAGGAAAAAAAAGAGAAGTCAGAGGAAACCGATGAAATACGTTTATCTGAGCATTTTGAAAAAGCTTTATCTTCGGCTATAGAGAAAAAGCAATCTAAAATGAAACTTAAAGAATCCGATGAAAAGAACAAAAAACATAGGAAGAAAGTTGAACCAAAACAAATGGAACAGGAGGAAAAAAGACCTGTTACTATTTTTAAAACTGAAAAAATTCTACTCGAAAAAAAAGGTGATACAATTAATAAAGTCTTTAATGTCAAATGTCCAGAATGTAATCATATTTTTCCATTTGACATAGAGAGTGATACTCAAAAAATAACATGTCCTAAGTGTGGAAAAGAAGGAACATTAGAAAAAGAAATCTAAGCATCTGAAACAATTCTTATTACATCTCCATCTTTTAATTCGTAATCAGCACCTATTATACGATGAGTTCTTGCATCAATTGCTCTAATAAAATGATCACCAAGATCTGTATGAACCTTATAAGCTAACTCTTTAGCAGTACTTCCACGTTTCATAAAATGTGCATCTGGTAGGATTCTACCTTCTTTATCTGTAAGATGTGCCTCATCCTCAACTGGAAAAACAACTATTAAATCTAGCATTTCTACTGCTTTTTCAATGCAATTTTGTACACCTGTTGAACCAAATTTTTGTAAAACGTTTGATTTAATAAAATCCAAAGCCTTAATTTGTTTATCACTTAAATCTGACTTATTCAAAATATTGAAATTATTACTACCTGGTTTGTATTCTATAAGATTCTTTTTTGCTGCATTAGAAAGTGCAAGTTCTGACTCGGCACTGCATAAAACAACTAAATAATCCTTTTTATTAAGTTCATCAGATTTAGAGATAAAATCATCAGGAGCTGAATCACACTTATTAAACGCTATAAGCATTGGCTTACTTATTTTTCTAACATGATCAGTAAGTTTTAATAGTTCTTCATCTGACCAATTATAGGGTTTATCACTATCAATTTGCAAAGATTTTATTGCAGTATAGATATATTCTTCTTTAATACCTAATCCAGTTAGTTTTTCTCCAAGTAATGATTCTATCTTTTTCCCTTCAACTTCACATTGTCGAGCAACTGTTTCCCAACTTTTTTTGATAATTCCCATCATCCAATAGTTGATTTCCTTTTCTAAGAACTCAACATCATTTATTGGATCATACGACCCAACATTACAGGGATTCCCCTCTGCATCTGTACTACCCGATGAATCAACTATGTGAATTAAGGCATGAGCCTGCCTCAAATCATCTAGAAACTTATTTCCTAAACCTCTTCCTTTAAATGCATCTGGCACAAGTCCTGCAACATCTATTGCTTCAATTGGTACAAATCGTGTACCATTGATACATTTTGAATTATGTGGGGTGCATTTAACATTAAATTCCTTACAAGGACAAGGTTTATTAACATACATCACACCACGATTTGCATCAATTGTTGTAAAAGGATAATTTGCAATTTCTGCATGGGCATCGGTTGCCGCATTAAAAAAAGTAGATTTTCCCACATTAGGTTTTCCAACTATGCCTATCTGCATGCTCATAATATTCTACTCCAGCATATGTCCTACTTCTTCTACAACATCTGCATCTGTTTCAAATCTTTTAACCTTCTCTTCGGTTTTAATTTTTGAAGGTGCCATAAAGGATATTCCATTTTTGGCAAATAGCTCACCGTTTACAGTTGAGGTTTTTGCAAGATAAATCTTATTTCCAGAAATATTTCCAGCAACGACTGCTTTATCCTCGATTTCTACATCCCCATTTGAGCTAATGTTTCCTTGAACAATTGTCTTTTTATCACAAAAAACGTCTCCAGAGGATTTTAATGTACCATGAATAATTGAATTAGTCTCAATAAACACATTTCCTTTTACATCGTAATTACCTAAAAGACGGGATTTTTTACCAACACGTAGGTTATAATCAATCCTTGATTTTTGAATTCCAATTATTGAGTTATTTGGAATAAATAGAAATGTTTCAGATATAGGGATAGTATCACCTTCATTTTCTTCTATTTCCTCAAGTATACGATCTATCTCTTCGCTATGACCCATTTTTAAGAGTTGTAAAAGATATATAAAAATATATATAACAATTGGAATTGGGCTACGAATATTAATCCACCCTTTAGCCGCAAAACCTTTCTCGATTTCAACACTGTCACCAACATCTAAATCACCTTCCAAAGAAAGTTTACCCTTTACACTAACCTTCTCCCCAAAGTAAACATTACCTCCACTCTTAACATCACCACCGATATTTGAAAAAATGTCTACTCGAATATCATTGGTTGACTCCAAATTCCCATCAATAATCACATGTTCTCCAACAAATATTCTACCATTTGTTTTAATGCCAAAATTAATTAAACATCGATCACCAATCACAACATCTCCAGAGGTAACAATAGTGTGCTCTTCAAATTTAGTTTGATCCGGAATAACAAGAGTCTTTCGATCAAAAGGCATTGTAAAAACAATATACTTTAACGCATTATAAAGTCAACGGAAACCCTAAAAAAAATAGATTTTATTCAGTAAGCCATTCTTCATCTATTCTTGTATAATTTGCAATTTCTTCTGGTTTAAACCATAGATTTATCTCAAATTCAGCAGTATCAAAGCCATCAGAACCATGAACAATATTTCTACCAATAAATTGACCATAGTCACCACGTATTGTTCCCATAGAAGCATCCTTTGGATTTGTTTTTCCCATCATGGTTCTAACAGTGTTTATTGCATTAATTCCTTCTAGAACCATAGCAACAACAGGAGATGATGTAATATATTCTACAGTCGGTTTAAAAAAGGGTTTACCTTTGTGAATACCATAATGTTTTTCGGCCAGTTCTTTAGTAACAGAAACAAATTTCATTGCAACAATTTTTAATCCTTTTTTTTCAAAACGGTTAATAATTACTCCAATAAGTCCACGCTGCACTCCATCAGGTTTAATCATAACAAATGTTCTTTCATTTTTCATAAATACACCATTATAATGTGGATATGGGATATAAATCCACTTTATAGAATTAACGATGTTTCGTTTAATAATTCCATTCCTAAATAAGCAAGAGTAAAGCTAGAAACATTAAAGACAATATGGGCAATTATTGAAGAATATAAGTTTCTTGTTTTATAAACAATATAACCAAGGACCAAGCCCATAATCATAATCATAATGACCGGAATTTCCTTACCATAAGACATATGAGCTATGCCAAACAATACAGCAGTTATAACAACAGCAAAAGGCCCCCCTGCATAATTCTCAATTTTATCAAATAAAAAACCTCTAAAATAAATCTCTTCACCTATTGGCTGAATAGCAACTAGAAAAAACATTGTTGTCCAAGAAAATAATTTTTGAAGTTCAGGAAAATTACTCAAATCTTGTGCTTCAATACCTGATGATATCAAGACTATCTCTATTAAAAAAATAACTATAAAAATAACAATTGCAGATAGTATACCCCAAAGAAAGGCCTTATCAATGTTCTGACTAACAAGTTTGATACGAGATTTTATTTCTTTAAAACTTGATTTATTCACTATATAATACCAAGTAAATGGTACTAAAATAAAAATAGCAATTACAAGTAATTGACTTTGAATGGCAACAATTTCAGGAATATCTATAGTATCTAGTAATTTAGTTGTGTCTAGAGCTATTAAAAAAGTAAATATTGGTAGCAAGAATATTAAAAAAAAACTTATGAGTAGAAGAAGAAGAGCAAATATATGTGAAGGTTTTTCAAATTTGAAATCCATTTTAAAAAAATAGAAACCATTAATCTTTCATAAAAGTTTTTAAATATTGAGTTATGTTACCAAAAAAACATTAGGGCCCGTAGGGTAGCTTGGTCGATCCTTTTAGCTTTGGGAGCTAGAGACTCCAGTTCAAATCTGGGCGGGCCCATTCGAAGCAAGCTTCTGCATACCGTGCTTAAGAGAGATTTTAAAACATACGTATCCGAGTTAAGCCTTGGCGGTATTACTGATTCTTGGCTCTATATAGTAAAATCTTATATTATTGAATACTTAAACCATTCTGGCTGGAAAATATCAAAACAGTCAACACTGGATTTTTTAAAACAGATACAAAAAGAAAATTCAGTAAGCACATACAGAAAGAAATTATTACAGATTAGGAAATTCTTACGATATTTAGACATTGATTACCTAGATAAGTTAAAAATAATCAGTGAGCCGCTATATGCACCAAAGAGAATTGCTACAAGTGACATTAAAGAGACGCTGAAATACTTTAAAGGAAACAGATATTATAAACAAGTTAGAGCTTTAATTCTTCTTGGAGCCAGTTCTGGCTTAAGAGCTCAAGAGTTATACCAATTGCAACAAGAGGACCTAGACCTAGAAGGTAGAATTGTTTATGTAAATCATGATAGCAACAAGGGGCAATCAACGAAAACAGGGCTATCTCGGGTCTCATTCTTTACAAAGAGGGCTCAGACGGCTTTAAAAGAGTACCTAGACGAATTTAACAGCACCTTTAGATTAGACCATTTATTCGGAAAACATCACTTACAGGATTTATTTAGAGAGTCCCCAATCCAGGTTAAAGAGCTCAGGAAATTTTTTAGTCAGAATTGGACAAGACGGAACGGAAATTACGCAGTCAAAGAGATTCTAATGGGTCACAGTATAAGAAAAAACATCGACTTGAGACATTACACTGCATTAAGCACCAAGGAATTAAAACAAGTCTATGATAAAGTGATGAAGTGAGGGGCAACAAGGTTCTTTTAGCCGTTCCGGCTTTTTTTTTTGGGGCTTTAATCTTTTTTCTATTAAATGACTTTTAGCCGTTCCGGTTCCTACCTTGTTGCGTATCAAAACATGGGTATGCAAATATAGCATGTAAAATTCAGTATGGCAATCTAAAAAAGTTTATAATTGTTCATAAGATTATGCATAAAAGTTGATATAATGACCGTTGAACTGCAAACAGATAGGTTACATCAAGAAAATGTAATCTTCTCCAGTCGTCTAAATTTACTTCTGATTGGAGAATCAATGCTTTTGGTATCATATGTTAGCTCTTTAGCTCTTAACGATTCTATAAAAAGTTGGTTGCCTTTTACATTATGTACTCTTGGCGTTACTATTACATTTGTTTTTTCGATAATTATTATTGAACATCGTAAGTATATAATCAAGTTACATAATAAAATAAAAAAAGAACATTCATATGTAGAAATTTTAAAAGAAAATCCTGTAAGTACAATTACATATTTTCTTTCATTAATGATTCCTACAATTTTTATTCTTATCTGGGGAATCTTAATGTATAAGGTTATGCCTTAATTTTAACGAAGAAGAGCCTTAACCCCTCTTTTCTTTTTCTATGTAATTATCTCCTTCTACCTCTTCTTGCTTCAATCATACCAGTTACGTATCTTTCCCATTTAACACCATTTTTCTTTTTAACTTCTTTTTCAACAAGATATAAGATGGAAGCAATAATGAAAAGTGGGATAAATACCAATAATAAAATGCATAATATAACTATCCCATATGTGTAAAAAGAAAGTAGACAAAGTGCGGTTAAAGCAAGAAGGCTCGGAATTAAAGCAAAAAGATAGGTTCTTTCTCTCTCTTTATTGATTCTATAAGGCATTTTTTCCTCCCTCAAATCCATTTTAAGATAAACTATTTGTTAATAAGATTTTGTTATAAAAAACAGTGGTTAAAATGTTATATAATAGGTGTGAAATCTATTTCATCTTTTAATTTAATCCATTTTTTTACACTCCAATTTCCAACCTTATCAAAAAAATGAATACGAATTAATATTTTTCCATATTGATATTGATTTATATCCGTAAATCTATTTAAATTAATTTCACCATTTGTTTCTATTGTTCCTAAATCTCCAATGTTTTGTAATTTTTTATTTAAATAATAATAATACTTTACCCGATTAGCAATTTCTCCTTTATTGATAAGCCACATATCAAAATATTTTTCTACTTTCTGTTTTGTTTTATGCTCCCAATAGTTAGGTTTGATAACGAAATAAGGTTGATAAGGTATTTTTTGATATTTAAATTGTTGAGTTATAAAATATAATTGTAAAATAATTGTAATAGTTTGTATAGATATTATTAATGGTATCCAATACCCCTCTGTTAAAAAAGTTGTGTTTATCAATAACATCATAAAAAGAAAAAAAATTATGGGGGGAATAAAGGAGATTATAAAAATTTTAATAAATATTGGTAATTTAAAACTCTTTAGTTCCTAGCTTTGCACCCAAAGTGCTGTTTTTCAATGAGTTTGGGTGCAGAATTGGGACTTTGGGTGCAGAGTAGATAGATTTAAATAGAGCTTAGATGAAAAATTATTTTATTTTTGGTTTTTTACTAATATAGACGCCATTTCTCCTATCAAAAAAATAAAATCCCTCTATATCACCATTATTATCTACACTTAATGTAAAATCAATAATATTATTATCTTCTTTCAAATAATCTTCTATTTCATCATATATAATTTTGATTTTTCTATCATCAATATTATCTTCAATATGTTTTTGATTTTGTGGTTTAAAATAAATATTTATTTTTCTATTATCTTGAAATATAAATTTTATACCTATATTTGGAGTTTTTGTTGATTTATTATTTAATAACAAATCAGCGCATTTTTTACCCAATCTAGTAAAAAAAGATTTTGAAAACCAATATAATGGCATACCAACGAAAATTAATAATAAAATTGGGTCTTCTTCAAGAGCTTTACTATGCAACTCCTTAATTTCTATGTCAGTTTCATTATTTAGTTCTTTTACAATTTTCATTATTTGAGATTTATCATAAGACAATCTATCATAGACTATTGCCACTTGATTTTTATTCATTTTTATTATTTCCTCCAGTTGTAAATGAGACGCTGAAGCTTTGTACTTTACCTTTTTTTATTAAATCTATATATTCCTTATCAAAAATTCCTACTTCTCCATATAATTCATATTCATCATTTTCAATTTTTCTAATTTCTGTATGAGTGACTATTCCAATAGGAGGCTTTGTCAAATCATGTTCATGAAAAACAAAAGGATAACGCTCATGATCAGTCTTTGCTTTTTCCAATGCTTCCAAAGTTAATTTTTCATTATGAGCATCTTTTTTAGTATTTGTAAAAATCCCATAAATGGTTTGTACAATTTTTTTCTGTTCAATATCAAAATCCTTTATACGCAAATTAAACCCTAATAATTCTAAATAAATAACTAAGTAAAAACCTTTTTGAGTATTCAATTAAAATTTAGTAACTTCTTGATTCAATTTACAATATTCATATTATTGTATTATTTCTTCTTTTTGTAATCCATTAAAAGATAATAATTCAGTTGTTCCATTGAGTTGTATCATTTCATGAATAAGCACTGTGATATTATAAGCAATAATTTTGCACAACAATTCATTCTCCTGTGCAATCCTATTTTTTGATTTTACTGATTCACCGAACTTCTTCTTAATAGCACTAAACGTCGATTCAACATTCGACCTTTTATGATAGTGTTCAAGAAAATCATCTTTGTGGAGTTGGAAGTAATGAAATGTTTTCCGCCAAAGTGCTCCTCCTCGATTTCCTGTTGCGTTCTTCTTGAAAGGAATAAAAGGTTTCCCACCAAAACTATCAATGAGTTGAAGATTCTTCTTAGAAGAATATGCCATATCCGCACTTATCTCATTAATAGTAAAATGTTTAGATATATTTTTTACTAGTTTTTTGAGTTGTGGACTATCAGCACTATGTTCATCAGTAATAATCACATCAGCAACAATATTAGTATTTACTCCTGTACAAATATGTACCTTTAACCAGTTACGTTTTCGTTTTGTTCCATGTTTTTCCTCACAATAACTTCCAAAAGTAGAACAACGGAAACCAGATGAATCAATGGCGAAATCTGTTTCAACACTAGCCAGAGACTGTGCCGACAGACGAACAAGTTCCTGCAATATCGTTTTTAGCTCTTTTTTATTCAGAGTTTTAGTAACAATATTAAAATGTGGAGCATTAGTAATTTGCTGTCTATCTAAAGCATCATGGTAAAGATGCTTTGCTCGTCTACTTGAAAGTTGACTATAAACTTTCATGATGCAACAGTAAATTTTATCGCTAAGATGCATCTGAGGTTTACCCATATGCTGCTCAGGATCCTCAATATGCGATACTAGCTGATACAGGAATTGATCGAATAATTCAAATTCCTGTACCTGAGCCATGTTATACTCAGACCAGTTCTGAGAATAAGTCTTAGACTCAATTATCGGGATTTTTTCTTCTATTTCATAGAATCCAGAATCATATTTTATTTTTAATGCTATAAGATGTTTACAAGGAGATATATGACCTTTCTTAACATAATCAGGGCAGTTACACACCCATTCTTTACCATTCCACTGAATCTTATACCATCCTATCCCTGTCTGCGATTGAACTAAATAAATATTATTATTAACTTTTCTAATAGCATTCTCTCTTGATAGAATGATCTTAGCTTTTTGATTTCTAAGTTTATCACTACAACTTGATATTCCGTTATCGAAATTTTTATTTCCTTTATTTCCTTTAACATTCTCGGGGTTTGATACCAAACTATCAGACCTCCAGACCTTTGGGGTGTCGCAAGCACTCCATTGGTCAATTTTCGTCTGTTTAATGGATATTCTCCCTATTTATACACATTTACACATAAGTGTATTATTTGTGAGTTTATAAATATTGTGGTTATGTGTATAAGTGGAAAAGTTTATATTTATGTTATACATTCATTTATTTTGATTTTTATGGGTAGGATCGATGTAATATTACCAGATGATATGGAAGAAGAATTTCGAACAGAAGTTTTTAAAAGTAAGGGAATGAAAAGAGGAAACATAACTGCTGCAATTATTGATGCAATTCAAATGTGGATGGAAGAAGAGCGGGAAAAAAGAAGCAATGCAGCAAAAAAAGCTTGGAAAAAAAGAAAGAAGGTGAATGAATGAAAGATAAAATCGATTATATCTCAATAGATAAGATACGGCCAAATCCATTTCAACCTAGAGAAAATTTTGATAAAGAGAAAATAGAAGAATTAGCAGAATCAATTAAGGAAGAAGGATTATTAGAACCAATAATCGTAAGGAAAAAAGGTGCATCTTATGAAATAATCGCAGGGGAACGAAGATGGAGAGCCTATCAGTTTGCAAAGATGAATGAAATTCCAGCTATAATCAAAGATGTTGACGATATAGAAGCACAGGAAATTAGTTTAATAGAAAATTGGCACAGAGAAGATTTAGATTCAATAGAAAAAGAAAGATTTATCAATAGATTATGGGAAGGAGGTAAAGATAGTGGCAGATATGATTCTGAGCGAGATATGGCTCTAAAAACTGGCATAAATAGGGAAACTCTACAACAATTAATCGCTGCATCTGAAGAAAGAAAAGAAGTGGGCACCGGTGCCCAATTAACTTATACCGATTTTAGAGCGGCTAGACCAGTTAAAGAGGATAATGTATTATGGAAACAATTATTGAAAAAAAGAGAAGAAGGGAAAATCAAAAGAGATGAATTACAAAAGACTACAAAAATATTGAAAGAAGCGCCAAAAGTAAAAGAAGCAGTAAAACAAGGATATACTTCAATTGATGAAGTCATAAAGCTATCATCAAGAAACTTAGAACCACAGGAAGTTGAAGAGAAAGTAATGAAAGAAGAACTAGTTGTATCAGAAATAGACACTGGTGAGAAAATTACTTGCCCTGTATGTAATAAAAAATTGAGATTAATTCATAAAGATCCAGACGGGCATAAGATTATCGAATTAGAGGAAAGATAATGGGCTTTCAAACAGCTTTAAAAATAAGTGATAAATACAAACCTACGATTTTTGGAACAAAAAAACATCCTAATATTGTAAGATATTTTGATAAAACTCCTAATGATATTTGTTGCCCACATTTTTATGAATTGAATTGGGCATATGGTTGTAGATTTAACTGTGCCTATTGTTATTTACAAGGTACCTTAAGAGGAAATGTTGAGCCACGTTATAAACCTTTAAAAGAAGTTATATCTACATTAGATGCAGTTTTTAATCACCCGCTCATGGTTAAACCATCTGTTTTTAACAGCGGAGAATTAACAGATTCATTAGTCTTTCCGTCCATTATGGAAAAAATCTCTGACAAATTTGAAGAGCAAGATAAACATAGATTGCTTATTTTGACAAAATCAAGTAATATTCAATTTT
Organism: Thermoplasmatales archaeon; assembly: GCA_030672305.1. Taxonomy (GTDB): domain Archaea; phylum Thermoplasmatota; class E2; order DHVEG-1; family DHVEG-1; genus SG8-52-3. The sequence goes on from DAOVGR010000018.1 coordinate 17,415, forward strand.
TATTGGATAAAATTAGAAAAAATACAATAGTGAGTTTTAGTGTAAATGTGCCAATGGTGTCGGATAAATGGGAGAAAGGTGCAGCACCTCCCGAAAAGAGAATAGCTGCTGTAGAGAAATTATGTAAAAAGGATTATGATGTTAGAGCTAGAATTGATCCTATTTTTCCAATTGCAAACTGGAAGAAAGCATACGGAAAACTCGTTGAGGATTTAGTTTCTGAATCTAAAATTACTCGGATAACTTTGGGAACACCTAGAGGTTTAGCAAAGACACGGCTATATTCAAAAGATTTATCCTGGTGGAAATTCGCTTTCGAAGAAAACCCAATTGAAGAGACGGGGTGGGGTAAAAAATTAGCATCGTCATTAAGAAAAGAGATTTATTCCCACATGATTGATACGCTTAAAGATAAAGATTTTAACGGTTCTATTGCATTATGTAAGGAGACCGATAAGATGTGGGAAGAATTAGGAATAAATGTTGGAAAATATCCTACGTGGGAAAATTGTAAATGTAATTGTGTTTTGTAGGAGATAATATGCCATGGGAATGTGCTGAATGTGGACATAGCTGTGACGACCATCCAAAAGGATTTTGTACAAAATGTGGTTTAGTTCAAATGGGCCCAGGCACCCATGAAAAATACGAAATTCTTGAAAAATATTGTTGTGCACTTAGTTTGATTATGAGAAACAATAAGAAAAAACATTTTTTTATTGATGCTTGTGCAGGTAGCGGCATTGTCCAGCAATATGATGGAACTACTATTTTAGATGGCTCTCCTCGGATATTTGCGAAAACAAGAGAAAAAGTTGAAGAGACAATTAGAGATAAATCAAAAAAACCCGAAGTTGAGTGTAAGTTTATTGAAAATAACACAAAAACATATAATATTTTACAAAGAGAACTTCAAGATTACAATAGTTTTTGTGAATGTATTGGTGGAGATTGTAATTTTATTTTAGATAAAATTTTAAATGAAGCTGAAGGTGCCTTTACCTTTATTTATATAGATCCTTTTGGTCTTGGAGAACCCACAATTAAATACGAAACTGTTCAAAAGGTACTTGAGAGAGGATTTACAGAATTGTTTATACATTTTTCATGGCAGGGAGTTTCTCGAACAGCAGGATTGCTAAACAATATTGATCACCATGATGAAAAAATAAGAAAAACAGCACGATCTTCTGTAAATAGTTTGGATTCTTATCTATCACCTCAATGGCAAGAAATACAAAGAAATGCCAAATCAAAATATGATCGAAGAAAACGCTTTGTTACTTTATATGAAAACAATCTAAAACAATATTACCCTGGGGTAAAATATGTCGAGATTCCAATTGGTTCAAATAACCCTCATTATTATTTATTCTTTACAACACGCAATGAAACTGGATATAAAATTATGGATGGAATTATTAAAAATATGAGACTTAAAGGATCTACATCTATAGATCAATATTAATAGTTACTATCGGTTTTGATCTTGGCATCCTGCTTTAGGTGCAACATTTTAGTATTGATTTAATTTATATTAGGTTTTTTTGATAACGCGGCTGATATTAAACAAGTTAGTATATATGCTTCGTCATCTGTCATTGATAATCTTTCACTAGCAATATCGGTACCATCTTTATTTGGTGCAACAATATATAAACACATAGTATTAATTCCTCGGATAATATGGTCTTCAGGTTCTCTTAATGTACCTACTCCTATGAATGTTCCATTGTCAGCATCTCTGATACATTCGTAACTAACTTGATTTAAAAATTCATTTTTGTAAGCATCAATCTTCTTTTTCATTTTTCTTGAAATTTTCATATTTTATCAATTTATGAAAGATACAGTTATTTTAAATCCGTTCTGGGAAAAATTTATTAATTGAAATTTATTAGTTATAGAATATGAGAGTAGGTAGGTCTAAATCAAAGAGACCTCTAAAAGAGTTTTTAGAGGATGCTCTTACTTGCCCAAATCCACCTTTAACGTTAAAAGATAATACTATAGCTAATGAGTTGCAAAAAAAATGCATGTTGGGCGATAAAAGGGCATGTAAGGAATTTTATAAAGCATGCTTAGATTCAGATATTTATGAGTAAATGGGAAGATGCAAATAATAGATACAATCGTAGAAAATTAATAAAAGATATTTTTTATTTATTGGTTATTACTATAATTGGGGGAATTATTGTAACCTTTTTATTTTTTAATTTCTAAACCTTAGGTGCAAAATACTGACTTTAGGTGAAGAAATGGGACTTTAGGAGCAAACCCAATAGCATGGGCTTTGCACATTAATCCGTGCTAATAGTTGTTTTGCACAATAAATACCCTTTTTGCACAATAATTATTTTTATTATAATTTGTTATGTAACATTTAAATATCCAATATTTGATGTTATTACTGAAAGGGAGGAAAAAAAATGCCAAATTATTTATCAAAAAAGACGCTAGTTATTGCAATAGCTATCATATTTATTGGAACTAGTTTTGTATCAGCACTTGATGTAAATTCCGAAAATGAAACCGTTACAACAGATATATCACAGTTGGATATAAATGATGGATTGGTAGGATATTGGAGTTTTGATTTTGAAAATGCAGAGGATGAATCAGGTAATGGTAATTTTGGAATGGTATATGGCGCAACTGCGGTAGATGGCGTTTCTGGACGAGCTTTTCAATTAGATGGAAATAATGATTATATTATGGTGTCTGATTCTCTTAGTTTGGATATTACTCAGGAGATTACACTTTCTGCTTGGGTTTTATTTAATACTATTTCTACAGGTGACCCTCCAGTTATTCTATATAAAAGAGGAGATGGGAATGATGGTGATGAAAAATATAAGTTAGGAGTTGATGGTTTTGGAGTTGGGAAGGTAGATTTCAGATTAAATAGTGTTCCATTTGAAGGTGGGAATTTATTTCTTTCTCGATGGCATCATGTAGTTGGAACGTTTGATGGGAGTGTTAAAAAAATCTTTTTGGACGGAGTTGAAGTTGCTGATGAAACTTATAGTTCAACCATTCAGACCAGCAGTCGTAATCTTTACATGGGTGTTGATCAGGATGAATGGAATCAGAATCAGTTTTTAGATGGAATTATTGATGAAGTCCGTATTTATTCTAGGGCACTAACCAAAGATGAGATTGAGTATCTTTATAATAATCCAGGTGGATTAAAAACAACTATCATGCTTGGAAGAATATCCAACCTTAATATTGATGTTGGGAACTTAATGACATTTGAAGCATTAAAACTTCGTTGTATTCAGTTTTCACCTTTTAAATTTGTCACCTTTAAAACAGGTGAAAAAATAAAAATCTCTGAGGATTACAAAGGACTCCTAAGTCAGAATATTGTGTTAGGAGTCTTCCAAGCTAATCTCTAAACTTTCATTTTTTATAGATGAAATGCCAAAAAACAAAGCAACATCTAATCTATGGTATCTTTGGTTTTTAGAAAGATTCCCAATACTAAACAGATTGTTATATCTGATAAGATAAGACTTTGGGTGCAGAATTACGACTTTGGGTGCAAAACGTACTTTGGGTGCAAAGCTCCAAATAGTAGCTTTGCACCCATATTACTAATTCTGCACCCAAATTAATTATTCTTGTAGGCAAGGGCAACCTTTTGCAAGATTAGTTATATCATTTATCAAATAGGTAGTTCTTCTAAACATAATAAACAACCAAATAGACCTATAGCAATAAATAATACAGTCATGTATACAAATATACTCTCAACTATATAACCGATAATTGCTAATATCGGAAAAAGTCGATACTCCTTAAAAAAATATAATGGAATAGTAAGAATGTATTCAGGGATACTAAACAAAAGCAATACAAAACCATAAACCACTAAAATAATTGCTAAAATTGTACAAATAATTGGAAATGTATCAAAATCTAATTTTGCATTAGGTTTTATCTCATTATTCTTCTCTTTTAGAGCTTCAAATAGATTTGATAGTTCTTCATCATTTGATATGATATTATTGAATTTATTTAAGAAATATCTATCAGTTATTTCAATAGATTCTACAATATCTAATACCTCATTCTCTCCAATTAATTTTGTTAATTCAATGCCCTTGTTGTAGTAGTTATTAAGGTTTTCATATGTTAAACTTGGTTTTGTGAATATTAATGAGCGAAATAATCTTGGATTTCTTAAAAAGAGTTTACGATAGACACTCCTATCAATATCAACCTTAAACAAATCATTATCATATTGCTCTAACAAGTCCTTTACTTCTGGATTGTTTGCTATGTCTATGATTGTCTGAAACAGGTAATCCTTTGGTTTAATATCTATATCTGCCTCTGGTTGAACTGCTACACTCGGTTGTATAGCAAGTCCAAGAAACAATAAGATGACAGCAACTGCCAGACCTTTACATATTATTATTTGTTTCATATTCTACACATCCATGTCATATGGTTCTTGTGCTGGATTGAAATCCCAATTAACCCATCCAAATACGTGATAAATTGGTAATATACCCTTCCAACCACTCCAATAGTTCTCATCAAAGAAGTTAAACATAAATACAAAGTCATATATCAATTCAAAATCACCTTTTTTATTTATGAAATTATTATGATAAAACCTATTGAAATAATTACTATAATGTAACTGTAAACCATATTCATTATCAACAAAGTTACAATTTGAAATCTCAGTTTTTAAAAAGTAACCATGAATTTTTATTCCATTTATATTATTCATTAATCGACAACCTGAAATAACACTTTTCCAGGATTGAGAAAGTCTTATCCCAACATCACAATTTAATACTGTACAATTGAATATACTTATTGTTTCTACATAACTAGAAAATGTTATTCCGTTATATTTACAATTACTTACAATACAATTTTCTATAAGAACGAAATTTGATTCGATTGATATTCCATATGGTACTGAGTCGATTGTGCAGTTAATAATCTGGCAGTTTTCAGAATCGTGATTAATCTGGATTTCGGCATATCCACCTGTTAATGTGCAATTAGTAATCAAAGTATTTGGTGATTCCCATAAATCAATACGAGTTTCTTCAAATGTACAATGGGAAATGATATTATTTGACGCACCCTCATCCCATCCAATAATTTTAATCCCAGTATTGTCATTACTTTTGAAATAGCAATTAGTAATTAAATTGTTATTCATACCTCCCTCTCCAATAAATACTCCACCAAAGAGACCATTATCTATCAGATTACAATCCGAAATAACATTATTATCTGATTTAATACCTATTCCGCTACTGGTTTTGTGAGAATTTTTAATTGTAAATCCACTAACAATTGAATTTCCTCCTTTGATACAAATAACATCTTTTAAATATATTTTCTGACCATCAATTATTGTTGAATTTTTATCCTCACCATACAGTTTTATGGTTTTATTAATCCAGATATTCTCATAATATGGAGATGAATCATCATATACAAAAACGGTATCTCCATCACCTGCATTGTCAATTGCGTCCTGAATAGATGTATAATTACCAGGTCCACTTCCACCAACATAAAGAGTATTACCATTAGAGAGTAGTATAGAATCATCCTGCGTAATTGCAATACAAGGTTGAACACTAATTCCAACAAACAAAAGAATAACTGATAAAGTCAGAGTTTTACATAGAATATCACTCCGATTTATCATATCACTTTTGACCTCCCTCTAATAAAAATAATCCATTAGTGGATATTTAAATGTTACAATAACAGAATAATAATCAAAAAAATCTTTATTATGCAAAAAAGCCGAAAGGCCCCAGTCTTACCCATACACCATTTCTGCCCCTTGTTGCGGAGTCAAAATCACGCTCACGGTCAACCCTACTCAGTCCGGCGCTTGTGCGAATCATGGGTGCTCCGATGACCGGAAAAAGGGCATTTGGCGGGACCGAGACGGCTACGAATGGAGTAAGAAGCCCCAAGAAAGAGTCATAGGATAATACGCTAGATGGGGCTGGGCTAACTATTAACGTCTCATCTTTCCACTCCCTTCTGAGACCCTCTGATTCTGTATAGTTTTTTTGGCTTTTGTCTACCCCTTATTTGAAAAATTATACAGTAAAAAGTATACCAATGGTCGCGGTCTTTCGTTATTCGTGCGGGCTTTTTTCGAAACCGTTGTAACAGGAGAAAATATTATGCGTCATACCATATAAAAGGTCGGTTATTTTATATCGTCGGCTCAATAGGCCGGTGACATGAAATTATGCTTTTTATAGAATCTGTTTTATATACGAGAGAGGATGGAATCACCGTGTTATTTATTATGTATTTTGATTTTAGATTCCTATATCGTATGGTTCTGTTGCTGGATGCCAATCAAATTTCCACCATTTATATGTAACATCATTACCCCAGGCAGGATTACACTCACTAACTATTGTTCCCTTAATTAGTACAGGTTGTGTTATATTCCGATTCCAAAAATTATTATTAAAAGTAATTGTAAATGAATCTTTTAGACCCTGGAAAAAACCCCTGATTGGTAATCTACCCATATTATATATTCCTGAAAATCTAAAATCTGCATTAGGATTGTTTTTTATAAGATTGTTTTTAGTAACAATTGTATTTGGTGAACGAATAGAAATACCAGCTTCACTATTTCCCATTATTTCATTTAATGTAACAGTTGATTTATCAGTATTACTTATTACAATACCATTTTTGTTATTCTTAACAATATTATCCGTGACAGTATTATCACGACTACTACCTTTGACAGAAATACCAGTTCCTAGATTTTCTGTTATAACATTTCTTAAGATAATATTATTATATGACCGCTCAAGACTTATTCCATAACCACTATTATTTTCAATAATATTTTCAGTAATTGTTCCATTATGAAAACGATAAAGATTTAATCCTTGGGTATTGTCAAAAAAATAATTGTTACATATATTTGAATCATTTATATCATAAGAATATATACCATCCCGATTTCCTGTAAAAATATTTTTTTCAATATTTTGTCTATTAGAAATACCCAGGTCTAAACCATGATTATGTTTACTATTCCATATTATATTGTCAAATAATGTAATATCTGATGAGATTCCAATATTAACCGCTGAATATGACTTTACTGCCTTGATATTATTGTGGGTAACATTCACATTCGATACATTACATAAATAAAGAGCTGTTCCAAAATCTAGATTTTTTATAGAAAAACAAGAAAAATTAACCCAATCACTGAGAATATTAACTTGGCCTTTAAAATGTGAAAAATTACTTCCATCTATAATCGTAGTATTTGTATCTTCACCTATAAGATTTATTTGATTTCTTATCCATAATTTTTCATTATATATACCACTGAAAACAAAGACAGTATCCCCATTAGATGCATTGTCTATCGCATCCTGAATCTTCGTGTAGTTACCTTCTCCATTACCACCAACATAGAGTATATTACCATTTTGCATGGTGGAAATAAAGGTTTGTTTTATCATTTCTCGTGATTTATCATCTATTCTTATATCTAAATCTATAGCAGATGATATAGCACTTGTTCCAATAAATAGAACAACGATTCCAATTACTAATGCCTTTTTCATATTGAAGCCCCATCTCATTTTTATATATCGTGTTACCGTGTGGCACATATACACGATATGTTTAAATACTTTTCGTAAAAATATTTATTGTGCAAAACAACCATTGACACGGTTTATTGTGCAAAGCCAAACAAAGTTCTCATCTATAAAATCCAGTTTGAGGGGGAGGAAAAGTATGGTAAAATTTAATATATCATAGTGTCATAATATCAAAGTGTCATAGTGTATGGCAAAGTATAAATACTGGGAGAAACATAGAATATATCATGGTAAAACACCTAAATATAATATTAGATGATAAGGACTATAAGAAGCTGGTAAAAGCGAAAGGAGAGATGAATTGGCGGGATTTTGTAATGCAGCTTACGGAGAGTGGCAAATAGTGAAAGAGATAGAGATAACTCCAGAGATTAAAAAACAATTAATGCAGCAATTTGCACCAAGGGTCTTTCCTATGAAATCGGAGAATTCGGGTAAAGAGTATCTTGTGGCCTTTTCAAGAAATCATATCACTTGTACCTGTAGAGATTGGCAGTATAAGAGTAAGGACCAAGATGGCTTTATGAGAGACCCACCACATTATTGTAAACATCAAAAACACTTGGCGTATAAATTGTTAAAGAAGGGGGGCTAGCAATGAAGCATAAATGGAAGGAAATTGATGATATTGCTGCATTATATGTATATCGATTTTGCAATAATGAGAACGAGATAAAACGAAGGTCAAAAGAGCTTTCAATATCTGAGGACAGCTTTAAGATGAAAATCCAAAATTTCGTATATTTAGAAAAGGGTGAAGGCGGCTTGTCGCATTGTTCGGAGCAATCTAAGAGAATATATGGGGAATACAAAGATAAAAGTAAAGAAGAATTTGATTTAAAGACGGAGTGACCACAATGCTTAAATTCTGGCAAAAACATAGTACGTATAACATGGCAAAGAAAAAACTTACACTCAGTATTGACGAAGACGTATTGCAGTAATCGAAAAAATTAGGAAATGATTAATAATATTTGATTAATTTCGCATATGAATTTAAAGTAAAAAAGATAAAAGTTATGGTAAAAAAAATGGATTTATATAGAAAGACTGCAATAATTGTGGGAGCATTATTCATAATTGCAACAGTAGCACCTATAATAAGTGGTGTTTTTTTAGGATCTCTCTCAGATATTAGTGGAGGAGATGATTCAGATTATCTTACTGAGACTTCTGAAAATGAAAAACAAGTGATTATTGGAGTAATCTTTTATATTATTATGGCTGTAGCAGTTGCTAGTATTGCAATTGTGATATATCCAATC
>DAOVGR010000015.1 GCA_030672305.1 Thermoplasmatales archaeon
GGAAATTGGGTTTTATATTAACTCTTCTAGATGTAGAGCCAGTGATAAAAGACATGAAAGATTGTGAAGAATGTGGTAAGAAATTAGGCATGTTAGAAGGCTACCGACATCCAACCATGGGAAAGAAACACCTTTTGTGCAGCCCGTGTTTTGACCAAGTATCAGATAGCGTTGCAAGATGGGGAGAATTTGTACGTAATAATTCTTTCAACATGAACGCTCAAAGCAACTCGCAGATGAATTGGAAAGAAATGATTCCGAAGTTCAATTCAATGCAGCATATATTTGAACACACCTGGGCAGAGAAAGAAGTCCTAGTACAGAAGTAAAAAGGAGTAAAAAATAATAAAAAGTAGGTGAAAAAAAATGAAAGATTGTGAAGAATGTGGAAAGAAGCTGGGAATATTCGAAGGATATCAACATCCAACATTGGGAAAGAAACATCTTCTATGCAGTCCCTGTTTTGACCAAGTATCAGAAAGCGTAGAAAAATGGAAAGAGTTTGTTCTTTCAAGTTCTTTCAACATTAATAATTTAGAAAAAAATGCTAGTAAACATGGACTAGATTTTAAGTTGATACAAGAGATAGTTGGTCATACTGAAGTCAATTCTGAAAATCAGGAGAAAGTGGTGAATTTCACTAATTCAGAGAGTGATACTGTATGAAATCGGCAATGAAAATGGAGATAATATTTCAAGATAAAATCTTAGATTTAAACATAGTACATACTATAATTGGGATAGTCACAGATATGTCAGATGAATCACTGACAGTTATGTTAGAAAATAATAAATTTATAATTATCACATTGAAATCTTTGTTAGAAATTAATGAACCGAAGGAATATGACTTTTAAATATCGAAAGAAAGAGATAAATATATTGAATATTATTCTAAATTTCCCAATAAAATAACCGTTATTCTTTATGAGATTTTACTAAAAACCTGCTTTTTCTTTTTGTTGAAAACAAAATCAGTACCCTAATTTTTGTTTATTTTTTACTGTTGTTGTGATTAACTATTGTTAAGGAAATATTTATATTGAAATATTTTATTTAGATACTAAAAAATCCTATTATTTGGGGAGGAAAAAAATGAAAAGAAAATTAGTAGGAATATTTGTTTTGATGCTGTTGATTGTTACAGTTTTTCCAATAATGACAAATACTGCTGATAACAGGTCAAATAATATAGTTAATAATCACTCTATATTAGGTATGCCTTTATCCAGCCCATTTGACCTATCGCTAAAAAATAATGCATCAATACAAAAAGATGAATGTAAAGAGACTCCTGTTGATAAAGGATGGTATTGGATGTCAATATATCCAAACTATGCACCGAGTGGTATGCCTGATTTTACTCAAAAACAAGGTGAATGGAAGCACATATTTGATATGGGAAATGGTGTGGCGGATACAACTGCAGTTCCGGATGACATACAGATTATTCAGCCAGGGGAAAAAGTAGGGGAATATCAACTTGTAATAGGACCAGGTCCAAACTGTTGTCTTGAATCAGAGCCTGAGAATGATGATAAATCAAAGTGGTCCTTCTGCTCTGTAGTATCATTAGCGAATTGTTACTGGTGGTTAGATTCAAAATTCAGTGATTCAGAAGGTTTTCCTGGCGATGGAGAGGATGAATTCCCTCTTGTTAAAGGTTATGAATCTAATGATGATCATGCACCAGATAACGTACCTTTACTTGTCTGTGATCTAGCAAATGAAATTAATATCATAGGTGATTTAGACCTTAAAGAAATGCCGAACCTTATTAAAAATGGTATTGAGGACTGGTTTCAAAAAGCGGATTTAGATCAAGTGTTTGCAATACAAGTCGAGAAATATCCAGATTTTAATGATGTTGCACAAAAGATTACAAACGATCAAGTTGTTATGCTATGTTTGACCTTTTATACTTCTCAATGGACCCTATTAAATAGTCATGCTGTCACCTGTGCAGGTGTAAATCCTGATGAATTAAAAATTGCAATTAGTGATCCTATGGGTGGATCCACTAAAAATAATGATGCACAATATGTATCTCATACCCAATATGAAGTAGCGATTGGTTCTCCAAACGGGAGTGGTTTACCTTGTAAGTTTTATCTGCCTAAATATGGTTCTTTATACAATACTGTAGTGGAACATGCATTATATATCTCCTCAATTAATGCTCCACCTAATGCTCCATTAATAGGAGGTCCAAGGATTGGAAAATTAGGAATAGATAATGAATATACATTCGAGGCTATGGATCCAGATGGAAATGATATAAAATATTTCATAGACTGGGGAGATGGTAACACAGGGTGGACTGACTTCTATAAATCTGGCACACGTATTATATTAAAAAAGAATTGGAGCAAGACTGGAGTTTATGACATTAAAACTAAAGCCAAAGATACTAACTATTTAACGAGTGGTTGGGATAAATTAACAGTGGTTATACCAAGGGACAAACCATTCAACTATAATCAGCACGGTTGGTTGTTTGAACGATTCCCATTGCTGGAAAGACTGATGAGTTTAATCAAAGTGATATAAGATCATAACTCTCTCTTTTTTTATACTCTTCAAATAAAGTGATTTAGGAAAAAATTGATATAATAGTCAAAGATAAGGGGTGAGATTAATTATGATATTCTGGTATTATTGTAACGGTTGCATGAAAGAGTTTAGCCATGTGTTTACAGGTGGTAATGATGCTGAACGTTGTAAATCATGCCATTCAACTGATATTAAACGAGTCGTTAGGAGAAATAAACTAAAAGGACTTTATTATTAAAATTAAATCATTCTTGTTTTTCTTCTATCTTTCTATGCATACTTTTTGCATCTTTCAGATAACTATTCGCTTTTATAAGAGATGATTCTATTTGCCCTATACAATCCAAAATATCAGCAATATTTTTATCCATTCTTTGAAAAAAGGAGGATGATATTATTAATGATTGTGTTAAGATTTGTAACAATAAATTGTTTAAATGTTACAATTAACATTTGTTAAGGAGAAATTTATAAACCAATAGATATTTCATAGGTATAATAAGGGGAGGAAAAAATGATGAAAAAAATACAATTTAAAGTTATTATGATTAAGTTTTTATTCATTTTTGTTCTTGTATTGTCTCTGATATCAAATAATTTTAGTTATAATATAATTGCAGAAGAGAATGAACAGATTATTCTGCCAATGGATATTTCTTTTACGCCATCTATAAAAAGAAATGAAAATAATAAACTTGAAACAGGAGTTGTCAAATTATTAGATAAAAGTCAAGATCTAGGAGATCTAAATAAATATGAGTTGAATAAATTTGATTTTGTTAATGATAAAGTAAGACTGGAAATAATTTTGACTAATGAAGTATGTTTAGATCAACTAACTAATTTTGATAAAAATGTAGTTGTTGAATGTCATTATGAAAATTTAGCTCAGGTTTTAGTTCCAATTGATTTGATACGTGATTTATCAGAAGAAACGTTTATTCAGTTTATCCGAAATCCTGGTAAAATTTATCCTCTAGATATAACTAGTGAAGGTGTTGGTGTTATCGATGCAGATTTAGTACATGATGATGGTTATTATGGTGAGGGAGTTAAAATTGCTATTATCGATATCGGATTTACAGATTATGATATTAATCCTGAACTACCTTCTGAGAGGATAAAAGAGGTTAAATCATTTCGTTCTGATGGACAAGTTGAGGTAGATGAGCATGGTTCAGCATGTGCTGAGATAGTTCTTGATGTTTCTCCTAGTGCGAATCTTTATTTATATGTTGTAAGCACTTTAACAGAGTTTTGTAGTGCAATTAATTACTCTGTTTCAAAAGGTGTTGATATTATTAGTATCTCTTTGGGGATGTATAACCAGAATGATTTAGATGGAACAGGAGTTCTGTGCTCTGTTGTAAATAATGCTCGTTCTTCTGGGGTTTTATTAATGATAGCTGCTGGAAATTCTGCTGAAAGTCATTATTGTGGTTGGTATGTTGATGATGATGACGATTATTTACATGATTTTGATACTGGCAATAACTTTCTTATCTTAGACTATTATCCTGGGGGGTATACTATTGATTTATATCTAAGTTGGAATGATTGGCCTTATTCAGATCAGGATTATGATTTATATTTATTAGATGGCTATGGAAATACCATAGGATACTCAGAAAATGTACAATCAGGCTCTCAACCACCCACAGAATGGATATATGTTGATGTTCCATATGATGATTATTATTATGTTTATATCCAGGAATATGATGCATCATCATCTGTTCGTTTCCAATTATTTAGTGATAATTGTTATTTTTATGATAATAAACATCCTGAAACAAGTCTCTCCTGTCCTGCTGATGCATCAGGTTCTATGACAGTTGGAGCAACGGATTGGATAAATGATGATTTAGAAAATTTTAGTTCTAGAGGGCCAACAAATGATGGAAGAAAAAAACCAGATGTAACAGCTCCTGATAATGTATCAACTTGGACCTATGCTCCTTATAGTTTTCCAGGGACTTCAGCATCCACACCTCATGTTGCAGGAGCAGCTGCTCTCCTTAAAAGTGTAGATACAAGTTTAACAGCGAATAATCTTCAAAATATTCTAGAATCAACTGCATTAGACCTAGGATCAGGTGGAAAAGATAATTTATATGGTTCAGGTAGAATCAATGTATGGGATGCTTATAATACTATTAACAAACCTCCAGTAGCAAATAATGATTCTTATAATGTTGATGAAGATGACACACTTAATATTGCATCTCCAGGTATACTTGCTAATGATACTGATCTTGATGATGATCCGCTTTCTGCAACTTTGGAAGATGATGTATCGCATGGAACATTAACACTTTCTTCTGATGGATCTTTTAGTTATACTCCAGATTTGCACTATTTTGGAACTGACAATTTTACATATAAGGCCTATGATGGTGATTTATATTCCAATATTGCTAAGGTAACAATTACAATTATTTCTGAAAATGATGCTCCAGTAGCTATTGATGATTACTATAATGTTGATGAAGATACAATTCTTACGGTATCTTCTCCAGGTATACTTGTCAATGATACAGATGTTGAAAATGATCCATTAACTGCGATTTTAATGAATAACCCAACAAATGGACAAATAACAGCCTTTAGTGGAGATGGTTCATTTTCTTATAAACCAATTGAGAATTTCTCAGGGAGTGATAGTTTTTCATACAAAGCAAATGATGGAGATTTAGATTCAAACGAAGCAATAGTTTATCTAACGGTTGATCCAATAAATGATGCACCTCTTGCAAATTTTACGTATGCTCCATTAAATCCAAACACGCTTGATATTATTCAGTTCACTGATATATCAACTGATATAGATGGAACTGTTGTATCTTGGCTATGGGATTTCGGAGATGGGAACACATCTAGTTTACAGAATCCAACTCACCAATATGGTGATGATGGGACTTATTCTGTGACATTGACAGTTACAGATGATGGTAGTGCAACAGATGATTACTCATTAGATATATTTGTTAGTATAGTTTTCCCAACTGCTGATTTTACATATACTCCATCTATACCCACTCCTTTAGAGCTTATTCAATTTAATGATACATCTTTTGATTTAGATGGAACAATTATATCTTGGCTCTGGAACTTTGGAGATGGAAATACATCAAATGAACAAAACCCATCTAAGTTCTATAGTCAGGGTGGGACCTATACTATAAATCTGAATATTACAGATGATGATGAATTAACAAATGAAACATACCAAAATATTTTGATAAATACATACCCATATGCAGATTTCTCATATAATCCTCTTATCCCAGAAACATATGAAAATATTTTATTCATTGACCTATCTGTAGATCCCTATGGTCCTATTGTATCATGGTATTGGGAATTTGGAGATGGAAATACTTCAACAGAACAAAATCCAATCCATCAATATGTAGACAATGGTACATATACTGTTATTTTGAATGTAACAGATGAATATGGTTTAACAAATGAAACATCTCAAAATATTAATATTAAAAATGTCAAACCCATTGTAGAATTCACATATTTACCAGTCAGTCCAACTGATCTAGATAATATAACTTTTATAGATAATTCAATAGATACAGATGGAAATATCATATATTGGTATTGGGAATTTGGAGATGAAGATAACTCTACAGAGCAAAATCCAACTCATCAATATGCTGATGATGGAACATATATGGTTACTTTGAATGTGACTGATGATGATGGAGATAAAAATGAAACCGCTAAGTTTGTAATTGTAAGAAATGTTCCTCCTATCGCAAATTATACTTTTATACCATATCACCCAGAGATTAATGAAATAGTTCAATTTACTGATACATCTTTTGATTTAGATGGAACTATAACATCTTGGCTCTGGAACTTTGGAGATGGAAATACATCTACTTTACAGAATCCTCAGAATACTTATTCTTCTTTTAAGACCTATATTGTTACACTCAATGCTACCGATGATGATGGAGATAAAAATGAAACATCAATGCAGATTATTACTAAAACTGTATATAAAGAGGAAATTGAACCTGGTGAAGAAACAGTTGATTTCATGTCCGAAGGGGATACAAATATTAGTATTAATGTTACTGATTCTACAAATATAACTTTTGAGGTGTATTCTGGTAATCCTTCATATGAAAATATCCCATCTAATATTAGCTCTATTGATAAATATGTGGATATTTCGGTTGAAAATGAAAGTGCTATTGTATGGCCAATTCAAATTAAGATTTATTATACGCAGGATGATTTATTTAATTCTGGTATTGAAGAAAACCAACTTTTGGGTCTCTATTTTTGGAATAATTCAGCTGATGAATGGCAGCTTTACAAGGACATAGGAGTTAATATAAGCTATAATCAAAGTGGGTATGAAGGTTATTGTTGGGCTAATGTATGGCATCTAACACCTCTTACTATAGGTGGAGACATTGAACCCCCATTAAAAGTAACAGGGCTTTCAGTATCTGATGCTAAAGATGGAAAACTGGATCTTAAATGGAATACAGCAATTGATAATTTTGATGTTGATAACTATAAGATATATCGAGATGGTATTTTTCTAATAAATAAAACAACAACATCTCATCGAGATACAGGATTGACAAATGGTAAATCATATTCATACCAAGTATCAGCTGTTGATTTATCTGGAAATGAAGGTGAAAAGTCAGATTCTAAGAGTGGAACACCAACTGCAAGTAGTAGCGATGGAGGAGATTCAGGAGGAGGTGGAATTCCTTTCATTCCTCCACTTTCACAGAATATTTTTCCAAGAGCTGATGCAGGCGGACCATATTATGGTTTTATTGATGAAGAAATCGAGTTTGATGGATCAAAGAGTACCGATGATGGCACGATTACCAACTTTACCTGGGATTTTGGTGACAAAACAGCAGGATATGGAGTAAAACCAAGCCATGTATATACCAAACCTGGTAGATATAAAGTGATTTTAACAGTAACAGATGATTTAGGAGCTATAAATAAAGATGAAACAGTAGCTGAAATAGCTGTACCAAACAAGATACCTTCTGCACCATTTGTAGATGGTGCACAGGAGGGAACTCAGAACACTGAGTATTCTTTTACAGCTGTATCAACAGATGGAGACAATGATACAATACAATATCACTTCGACTGGGGTGACGGCACTACAAATATAACAGAGTTTTTACCAAATGGAACACCAACATTACAAATGCATATCTGGACAGCAGCTGGAAAATATACAATAAATGTACAAGCACATGATAATAAAACACCTTCTGAAATGACAAGCTATAGAGTTCTGATAGATACCCATATAGTTGAAAATATAGGATATATAACTGATGATGATGAAGATGGAACATATGATACATTCCATGGTGAGAACATAGATACAGATCTTGGATTTGAAGGTGGAAAATATTTAATAGATACTACTGGAGATGGAAATTGGAATTATACATATGGTTTAGTAGAAGGCTTAGCGATTTATAAAAAAGAAGTAGAAGAAGAGATTCCTTTGATAATTGTTGTCGGAATAATTGTTTTAATTGTAATATTAGCTATCATTGTGGCAATATTTAAAAAACGTAAGTAAGTTTTGATATTTGAGGGAGGAAAGAAAATGTCATTTAAAGAAGAATGTAAGCATTTAGATAGAACAAAAGGAGAAAAAGATATACATCATAAAGGAACTCTTGGTGGAGAAACAATTTCCGCTAATGGTGTAATAAGGCATCCCTGTATGGCCAAAGAAAAATGGATCACTGAATGTCCAGGGGATTGTCGATTTTTTGAGCATAAATAATCGCATTACACTAAACTAGGATAAGGATATGACTACGAAAAGAGAATACCGAGATAGATATTACATCATTCTTGGTTTAATAATCGGTGGGAGTATGAGTATTCTTAGTAGCTTTGCAGCAGGTGCATATTTCACCTTATTTCCTGAACCTGATAAGATTACATTTATAGTAACATTCATTGGGGCTATCTGTTTATTTATTGCAGGACTTATTGTTTTAATGAGTTTAGAGAAAAAAATCAAATAATTGTAGTGTTAATGGTTAACACGATAGGTGTAGTAAACTTTATATACTAGAAGGAAAATTGAACAAAATGACAGTAAATCCTAAAATACCCCCAAATCAATTAAATGATTTTATTAAAAAACTCGAACTTCAAGCTCTTGAAACAGCTGAGGAAAGAATACCTCTGTATTTAAAAATAGGATTGAAAGATGCTGAATTAATACTTGATATTGGATGCGGTTCAGGAATGGTTACTCGTGATATTGCACATTTGACAAAGGGAAAGATTATTGCGATTGATGGCTCAGAAGAAATGATAAAAGTTGCTAAAAAAGTACTAAAAATGTATAAAAATGTTGAATTACGGGTAGGTGAAGCAGAAGATCTTACCTTTGAAGATAATATGTTTGATATTGTCACCTGTAATTTACTTCTTATGTGGGCTGAAGACCCACAAAAAGTTGTCAATGAAATGGCACGTGTCACAAAACCTGGTGGAACTGTTCTTGCTTCTCTAGAACCGGATTATGGTGGTAAGCTTCACTATCCTGAGCATCAAAAGGTTGATCCCATATTTGCTGGAGAAGCAATAAGAGCTAGGGGTGGAGATCCGCATATTGGAAGAAAACTTCGTTTGCTATTTGTAAGAGCGGGTCTTGAAACAATTGTAGGAATTGGAAATACCCGAATATGGAGTTGTAAGGAGGATAGAGCTTATTATTTCCATGCAAGAGATTTCTATGTAAAAGCATTGAATGAAGCTGGGTTATCACAGAATGACATAGATAAATGGGAATATGATTATCTTAGGTCACTTGATGAGGGTGTTCAGCTTAATTTCTTCCCACAATTTTATGCAATTGGTAAGAAACCATAGGATTAATAACCAAATGCAAATTTACTTTTGAGATTCAAAATGACTGCAATAGAAATTGATGGTAGAAAGATAGCAGAAGGGCTTAAAAGTAACATTTTAAATGAAGTTGAAAAATTAAAATCTAAATACAAAAAAGCACCAAGTATTACTACAATTATAATAGGAAATGATACATCATCAAAATTGTATTTAAGATTAAGAGATAAAGCATGTAATGATGTTAGAATTATATCAAATCATCTAGAATTTCAGGAAAATGTAACAGAAGAAGAGGTTTTGGAGTCTATCAACAAATTAAATAATGATAGAAATGTCCACGGAATTTTGATACAATTACCGCTTCCAAGTCATATTTCTCAAGATAAATTGATTAATGCTATAGATCCAAAAAAGGATGTGGAAGGATTAAACCCTCATAATATTGGAAAAACTTTAAACGGTGATGAATACATTGTTCCAATTACTCCTTTATCAGTACTTACAATTCTTGAATATGAAAAAACAGATTTTAAGGGTAAGGACATAGTGATTATTAACCATAGCAATCATGTTGGAAAACCACTTGCGGCTCTAATGCTTAATAGAGATGCAACAGTTACAATATGCCATGTTTTTACAAAGGATTTAAGAAATTATACTTGTAATGCTGATATTCTAATATCAGCAACTGGTGTTCCAAATCTTATTAATAGTGATCTTATAAAAAATGGTGCTATTGTTATAGATGTTGGAATTGTTAAAACAGAAGATGGAATATGTGGTGATGTAGATTTTGAATCAGTGAAAGTAAAAGCTGGTAAAATCACTCCTGTTCCTGGAGGTGTTGGTCCAGTAACAGTTGCATGTTCACTAATAAATATGATAAAAACGTTTAGTAATTGTTTTGAGGAGAAATGAATAAATTTCACTTTTTTTCTTTATTATGTTTAATACTTGGAATTGTCTTTTTCTATTTTGGTTTTTTATCAGGTGATGTTGAAACCGGTGTTTTTGTTATTTTTCCCGTTCTTGCAGGATCTGGAATTTATGCTTTTTTTGGATTTGTCTTTATTATTATTGCAATTTTTCTTTTTATGTTTGGTTTTACAAATTACAATGAAATTGATGAATATCAAACTGAAAATTCCGAATTAAAACCTCGTAAAAAAACATCTGTAAAAGGAGGTGGAGTTGTTCTTATTGGTCCAATTCCTATTGTTTTTGCATCTAACTGGAAGTTTGCAACCGTTATGATGATAATTGCTATAATCATAATTTTAGTAGCCTTTTTTTCCTTTAGGTTGTAATGATTTATGCCTCAGTTTTATTAAAAAGATAACTTCCAAATCCCAACATTATTATACATATTACAAGAACTACTCCTAAATTAATTAAGGGATGTAAAACATTGTTCATATTCGTAAGGCTACCTCTAAGGCCATCAACCATATAAAAGAGGGGATTTGCATATGATAACTTTATTACTATATCCGGTAAGGCAGTATTTGAAGCAATAGGAAATAATGCAGATGAAATAAAAAAAAGTGGCATAATAATTAAAGTAATTATAATTTGAAAACCTTCGAAATCCTCCATTTTTGTAGCCATAATTAGACCAAATCCAACAGATGTAAGACCTATTAGAATCATAAAGATATAAGCCAAAATAAAACCAGATATACTTGAAACAGTTACTCCAAGTAATAATGCAATAATTAATACAATTGTCCCCTGCAGGACTGCAGTTGTAGCACCTCCGAGAGTACGGCCTATTATTATTGAAAAACGACTGACTGGTGCAACAAGAATTTCTTGTAAAAATCCAAATTTTTTATCCCATAGAACTGATACTCCTGTATACATCGATGAAAAGAGTATTGCCATAGCAACAATTCCTGGTGCAATGAATTGAATATAATCACCGGTCATGCCCGGAAGAGTTGCACCTCTAAAACCACCTCCAAGAATGAATAGGAAGAAAAGAGGTTGAACAATGGTCCCAATTATCCTACTTCTTGACCTTATAAAACGTTTCATTTGGCGAAGCCACATTACATAAATTGCTTGTAATTCACCATGTTGCAATAACTAACCACCCCTTCTTTCATGTCTACGAGCAAACTGTTTCCAGGGGTGTTCTGGATCTTGGTTTCTAATAGTTCTTCCAGTAAACGATAAGAATACGTCATCAAGAGTAGGTTTTCTAACACTAATTGATTTAATTTTAATTCCAAGTTTTTGAGCAATAAAAATTACTTCTGGAATTTTTTCTTCACCTTTTTCCACCCCTATTGTTAAATAAGTATCATGTTTTTTTGTATTTTTAATCCAAGATTCTTTTTCAAGTCCTTTTAAAAGTTTATTCATATCAGAACAAGACAGTGTAATAACATCATTTCCCACTGAATTTTTAAGATTAGTTGTAGAATCAATAATAAGGATTTTTCCATGATCAATTATTCCTACTCTATTGCATAGATAATCTGCTTCATCCATGTAATGGGTGGTAAGAAAAATAGTTGTACCTTCTTCCTTGTTCATTTTTCTTATATAATCCCATATTGCTCTCCTTGTTTGAGCATCTAAACCAAGGGTTGGTTCATCTAAAAAAAGTACAGTTGGGTAATGCATAAGACCCCGAGCGATTTCAAGTCTACGTTTCATTCCCCCGGAGTAGTTTTTAACAAAAATATTCATTTTCTCATCAAGATCAACTAGTTTTATTACTTCCTCCATTCTTTTTTTTCTAGTCTCTCTATCAAGAGCATATACCCTTGCATGAAAATCAAGATTTTCTCTACCTGTAAGATTAAAATCAATTGCAGGATCTTGAAAAACAACTCCAACTTTTTTTCTTACATCATTTTTTTCATTTATAATATTAAAACCAGCTACTTCTGCAGAACCACTTGTTGGATTAAGAAGAGTTGTAAGCATCTTTATTGTCGTTGTTTTTCCAGCACCATTTGGTCCTAAAAAACCAAATATTTCTCCCTCTTTAACTGAAAATGATATATTATCTACAGCAGTCAGACCATCGAATTTTTTAGTTAATTTTTCTGTTTTTATTATGTCCAAAAACTCATTGTCTCCTTATTCGGGCCTACAATAAAAATATTATTAATAAATTTATCCAATAATACTTAATAATATAATAAATGTAAAGATTTTTATTTTTTAATTAATTAAGGGCTTTATAATGGACTTCTATTTGGAAATTACTAATCTCATTTTATCCAAACAAATTCAATCTAAAGAAGAATTACATAAAACCAAGGTTAAACTTTGTAAGAAATACAAAATCGATGTAATTCCCTCCGATAGTGAGATACTTGCTCGTTTACCTGAGGAGTTCACAGATGAGGATAGAGAACTCGCTATCTCTATTTTAAGAAAGAAATCAATGCGAACAATTTCTGGTGTTGCAATTGTTGCTGTTATGACATCACCCGATAATTGTCCTCATGGTTTATGTATTCCTTGTCCAGGTGGTCCAGAATATAATACTCCTCAAAGTTATACTGGTTATGAACCTGCTGCGATGAGAGCACTATTAAATGATTTTGATCCATTTTCTCAGACAAAAAGCCGATTGAATCAACTTAAGGCAATCGGGCATTCTGTTGACAAAATCGATTTTATAATAATGGGTGGCACTTTTACATCAAGAACACCTTATTATCAAGAATGGTTTGTTAAACGTTGTTTTGACGCCCTCTCGAATAAGGAATCAAAATCTTTAGAGCAAGCAAAAAAACAAAATGAGACTGCTTCATCTCGCTGTATCGGTTTAACTGTTGAGACCCGACCTGATTGGTTCCGACTTTCACATGCTGATCAGGTTTTAAATTTAGGTGCAACTCGTGTTGAGCTCGGCATTCAAACTGTTTTTGATGATATTTTAAATTTTATAAATCGGGGTCATACAGTTACAGATTCAATAAATGCTACAAGAATTGCAAAGGAGAGTGGATTCAAGGTTTGCTATCATATGATGCCAGGTCTTCCCAGATCAGATGAAAAAAAAGACATTGAATCCTTTCAAACAATCTTTGAAAATCCAGATTTTAAACCAGATATGATTAAAATCTATCCCACTCTTACAATTAAGGGAACAAAATTATATGACCTGTGGAAAAATGGTGAATACGAACCACTGACAACAAAGAAAGCAAGCCATCTAATTTCTAAAATTAAGGATTTTATCCCTGAGTGGATCCGTATTCAAAGAATTCAAAGAGATATTCCTTCTCCTTATATTGATGCTGGTGTTGATAAGAGTAACCTTCGTCAAATTGTTCAAGATGAAATGAAAAAACAAGGATTTGAATGCAAGTGTATTCGTTGTAGGGAGATTGGTCAAAAATCTCTCATTCAAAAAATAGAGATAAATGAAAATGATATTTCTTTAAATTTAAATTATTATAAAGCAAGTGATGGCGATGAGGTTTTTATTTCTCTTGTGGAAGATAACTATGATGCTCTAATAGGTTATCTAAGATTACGAAATATTGTAAATTCACATCGCTATGAATTACAGAAGAATCCTTGCATGATAATTCGGGAATTAAAGGTCGTTGGTAGAGAATTATCAATTGGAGAAAAAGCAAAAGAAGCTTTGCAACATAAAGGTTATGGGAAAGAATTAATCCATGAAGCTGAACGTATTTGTTTTGAAGAATATGATAAAAAACATCTATTTGTACTAAGTGGAGTTGGTGTTAAGGATTATTATAGAAAACTAGGATTCAAAGATAATGGAGTTTATCTTAATAAAATATTAGAAAGCCCAGCTTAGAAATTTAAATTATTAATCAACTTATATATAGATAACATTTAAATTCAAATATTATATTATTAATATAAACATAGGGCGGAGGTAGAAAAAATGAAAGAAAAAATAGTCTGTATTTTTATAATTATATTTTTTATTGGAGCAATTTCTCAAGTGCACGGAGCCGATACAAACACTGGTGCTCTTGTATTATTAGAAAGTACTTCACATCAACCACCAACTTATGACTCAACGATTTTTGATGATAGAAAAGATGATATTTTCCTCTTAGAACGACCTGATTTTGGTTTTTTGGGAATTGAATTTACTGGTTGGACACCACCTGATCCAATTATTGCTGCTGGTCCTGAACATGTAGTTGTTATGACTAATGGTGCAATTGGTTTTTTTCAAAAAGATGGAACTAAGAACTTCCAGGATGAAATTGAGGATAGCTTTGGTTTCTGGGGAGATGAGGGTGCCACTTATTTTGTATTTGATCCTGAAGTAATTTATGATCCTCATACTGATAGGTTTATGGCAATGGCATGTGAACGAGCACCAGGGAGTAAATCTTACTATCTACTAGCTGTATCAGATGATGCAGATCCAAATGGAATGTGGTATAAATATCGGATAGATGTAACAAGTGAAGGAGGTGGCGGTGACATTGATTCACCTAACATAGCAGTGGATTCTGAAGCAGTTTATCTTACAGCTGATTTCTTCACAGGTGGTCATAAATATCTTGTTTATATATTAGAAAAGGAACCCTTACTAAGTGGAACTATCGGTGAGACAAGAAGCATGCTTATAACTGGGTCACAATCCTTTGGAATTCCAGTTACATATGGAAGTCCACCAGCGATGTATATGATTGAGCATTTTGAAAACTCATCAAATACCATAGTCCGCTTGCATGCAATTACTGATCCTCTAGAAACACCTAATAGGGTGACTTATAATTTAACTGTTCCAGCTTACTCACCACCTGAGGACCCACCACAAAAAGGAACAACTGTTAGACCAGAAACCTTTGACAGCAGGTTCTGGAGCTGTGTTTGGCGAGATGGTTCACTATGGGCAACCCATCATCAGGGCAGTGAACGTGTGATGGCGCGATGGTATGAAATCAAAACAAATGACTGGCCAAACTCAGGTACTCCAGAGTTATATCAATCAGGAGATGTTGATCCAGGAGATGATATCCGTACCTTCTTCACTTCCATTGCACCAGATGGGTATGGTAATGCTGCAATGTGCTTTGCCCGCTCATCACCTGATGAATATATTTCTATGGCCCGATGTATGAGACTTTTTGATGACCCTTTAGGTACAATGGGACCTGTTGTGATTGTGAAAGAAAGCAATGCTTCTTATAATTCTGGAAGATGGGGAGATTACAGTGGTGTTAGCTGCGATCCCTCTGATAATCTAACATTCTGGATGATGCATGAGTATACTCCGGGGGGTAATTCTTGGAACACATGGATATCTAGTATTAGATTTCCAAATAGTCCTCCTGAGACACCCACTATTGAAGGTCCTACAAGTGGAAATGCAGAAACTGCTTACAATTATTCATTTAATTCAGTAGACCCAGATGAAGATGATGTCTATTATTATATATTGTGGGGCGATGGATATGTTGAAAATTGGAATGGTCCTCATTCCTCAGGATTAGATTTTGAATTTTCTTATACTTATGCAAATCAAGGTACCTTTACAATTGAAGCAAAAGCAAAAGACACAAATGGTAATGAAAGCGGTTGGGCAACTCTAAACGTGACAATGCCAAGAAACAGGGAATTCAACTTCAACTTTAATCTACTTGATTGGTTGTTTGAAAGATTTCCAAATACATTTCCATTTCTCAGGTACATAATAGGATTTCAATAATCAATTCCTCTCTTTTTTCTTTTTACTATTACTTTTACGTGAATATTGCACGAAAATTAAATAATTAATATCATTTTTTAAAATTATGTTCAATCATTTTTACAAAATATAGAAAAATATATATCATAGAACACACAATATAACAATGGGGGTCTAGTTGGAATAAAGAATGAATTCTTAGGATAACAAACCTTTTTCATCCTTTCCTTCCTCTCCTACGCTAGATCCCTAATCCATTTTTATTAAAAATGTTAAAATGAATTAAATATCCTAATTTTTTAGTATTTTTGTTTAAAGATATTCAAATTTAAATTCATATATTTTATTAGAAAAGTTTAAATTAAAATATAACCTAATAATTTTTAGTTTTATGGGAGATGTGAATAAAGTATGAAGAATAAGAAAATTGTAATTATTACAATTATAATGCTGCTTTTAATAACCCTTTTTTCAGGATGTGTTCAAAAATCTACATATATGCTTCCGATGAGAGATGGAATAAAACTTGCAACAGATGTTTATCTGCCTAGTAATAACCCTGAAGCTCATGGAGCAATACTACTTAGAACTCCTTATAATAAAAACCTTCTTTCGTTAATTGGGAATAATTGGGCCCAAACTGGTTGGCCAACAATAATACAAGATATGCGAGGACGTTTTGCTTCAGAAGGTGAGGATGTGGTTTATCAAAATGATCATACAGATGGGCCAGATACACTTGAATGGATAGCAAATCAGACTTGGTCAAATGGTAAAGTTGCAACATTTGGCGGTTCAGCTCTTGGAATATGTCAATATTATATGGCAGGAGCAAACCCACCTGAACTTGCCTGTCAATTCATACAAGTTGCAACACCAAATCTCCATAAACATGCGATATATCAAGGTGGACAATTCAGATACAATATGATATATAACTGGTTAAAAAATCAAGGCAGTCTTCATGTTTTACCTGAACTTTATGAAAATGAAAATTATTCCCTTGATGTTTGGACAAATGTATCTCTTGAAGACAATTGGCAGGATATAAATGTTCCAGCTGTGCATATGGGAGGATGGTATGATTGTTTCTGCCAGGGAACTGTTGATGGTTTCATGGGCTATCAATATCAAGGTGGACCAGGTGCTCAAGGTAAATCAAAATTAATTATGGGCCCTTGGACGCATGGGGGCGCTGGCAAAGTAACGCAAGGGGAACTTACTTATCCAGAGAACAGTGTGAATAATTTTTCAAGTGGATTGTTTTGGGAAATGGTAAATGAATATACAATGAATCAACAAGGAAGCTATGACGAGTGGCCTTCTATTTACTACTATGTCATGGGTGATGTAAATGATACAAATGCTCCAGGAAATGAGTGGAGATCTGGAGAGGATTGGCCCCCTGCTCATATAGATACAAATTGGTATCTGCACGAAAACGGCGTACTTTCAACAACTTATCCATCAGATTATGAATCATTGAATTATACTTATGATCCACTTAGCCCAGTGCCTACAGTAGGTGGGCAAAACCTTAACTTACCACCTGGACCATATGATCAAACCTCTGTTGAAAATCGTGATGACGTACTTGTTTTCTCAAGTGATATATTAACAGAGCCATACGAAGCAACTGGTCAGATTTTAGCTAAGCTCTATGTTTCCTCAGATTGTCCTGATACTGATTTCACAGTGAAACTTACTGATGTTTACCCAGATGGTAGATCAATGCTGATTACAGATGGAATTTTACGTATGAGAAATCGGAATGGACCTGATCATTGGGATTTTATGGAACCAGGTGAAATCTATGAAATAGATGTTGATCTATGGAGCACATCCTATATATGGAATACAGGTCATAAAATCAGGATTGCTATTTCATCTTCTAATTACCCACGTTTCTTAAACAATCCAAATACTGATGATCCAATGGCACAAAATACTACATATAATGTTGCTGAAAATATTGTTTATTTGGACAGCATTCATCCATCTTGTATAATTCTTCCAGAAATCGGCGAGCAACCATTGAACTCAAAAACCAATATTATAGATTATGACAACAAACATGTAACTTATAGAAATATTCTAAATAGCAAGTTAGGTAGATTTATTGAAAACATAATAAGATCGTATACAGATATGGTACTAGACCCATTTGTTGCATTTGATTCAGAATACTAGTTTTTCTTTTTATTCCTCACCAAACATTTAAATTCTATCATTATATTATAGAATACTAAAAATAAGGGAGGTAATATCTTATGAAAAAACTCTTAGTTGTATTAGGAGTATGTTTCCTACTTGCGGCAATGCCAATAAGTCTTTCAGTATCAACACCCACATTAAAACTAGGTTCTCGCTTAAACAAGTTATTAGATAATGAAAAATCAGAAATCGAAGAAATCTCTCTACCTGCATATGACCCACCTGAATGGGCAAATGGTGAATTTGCTGGCGTGTGGGGCCTTGACATCTGGGGGGAGTGGCATTTTCCTGCTGGATGGATGTTTGGATATTATAAACGAACTACTAGCTGGGGCTATTTTTATGCTGGATTCGCTGATTTCGGAGTTGAAAATGCTACATGGTTTATACAAGGATATTTCTTAGGACCATTTATGTTCGGTAGTTTAGGAGAAAACGAGTATGCAAATGACACCCTTTTTGTTGGAATCGGAAGATACAACGAAACAGATTTCCATTGGCGAATGATGGGTGAAGTAGGACCAACGTTCTTTACTGAAGGAGAACATACAAAATACTAGTTACAAATCTTCTTTTCTTTTATTTTTATTATCTTGCACTTGTTTTAACAATAACTGATAGTTTTAAAGATATCTTTTTAAATGATTACTTGTTAACTAATTTAGTAGAGGTGGTGGGAAAATAGATTGGAAAAATCGATCCGCATATGTTTTTATAAAAACAAAAGAAGGAAAATCAAATGAAGTTTGGCAAAAATTCCATAACTGGCAAAATATAATTGGAACTTGGATTGTAACAGGTGATTGGGATGTTATCGCATGGTTTGATGCCCAAGATTGGGACACAGTCCATGGATGCGTAGCAGATATAAAAAACTGGGAAGAAGTAGAACACACCAGTTCTCACATGGTATATAATGGATACAGAAACGGCTACTGGTGGTGGGAGAAACCTGCTGGCACCTGGGTACTTATGAAAGAAAAAAGACTAGGAAACGCACTTGATTATACAAAAAAATGGAATTGGGTAACAAGTGGAGCAAGCATTCCTGGTGACTGGGATTACATGGCATGGATAGAAGGTGAAGACTGGAACGATGTCTGGAATCATTTATATGAATTGAAATCTGAAAACTTCGAGGTACTTGCACAAGTCCCTATAAAATCATGGTGGAATGAAAGCTGGAAAGATAAGTGGTGGTAAAAAACCTATTATTTTTCCTTTTTCTTATTTTTTTAATTATAGATATTGACTTTTTTTAGGATTTACTTTATATTAGTAGCTGCATCTTTTTAGTAAGATTATTATTTAGTGGTTCTACTAAAATAGAGTATGTTGCTGTTGTTGTCATTTTGCTTCGTCTCCCTTTTTAATAGAATAAATTAATCGCCTAATAGTTACAACAGCTTCACATTCTTGCCACATATCTATTTCATCTTTAACTATGTCAACAAAGTCTGCCAAGTTATCTTTGTTAACTAAGCAAAGAACAGTATACTCATCCAATTCAGTATTAGCAGTTAATTCCCATTTCATGTTATTACCTCCTAAAAATCAACCCAAGTGTGCAAAGAAGAACTCCAACAACTATCGGCGCCATTATAACTGGATTATCTATAAACATAGACAGTTTTGTTAACCCAGTTTTTACAGCCATTTGAACAGATGGATTCGTTGTGTATAAGTATCCAAATATTGCTCCACCAACGGCAACAACAGCTCCAAGTCTTGTTAAGCTAATTTGTGTATTTCCAGTTTTATGTAAAGAAAGAGGAGGAGGTAGTTGTTCTTTTATAATATGTATCTGTGGTTGAGGCGTTGTATATACCGGTGTATTTTGGTTTTCTACGGGCTGTTCATTGATTACCTTGGGTTCTATTTCAGATTGTTTTATAATTGGTTTCTCGTGGTATCCACCAAAAGACGTCTCCATTAATTCCCCAAGATTTTTTTTATACTCTTTTTCATCTAAAAGTTTCATATTAGTCCTCCAAAAAATAGATGTGCTTAACCTACAATTTGATTCTATGCTTGTTTCACTGATTCATTGGCGTTGTGCAGTCTCTCCACAGCATCGGACTTCTTCTGTAACTATTCCTTCTTGATTATTCGAGTTGTTTTCCAACTATCACCATTTGCTGTTTGAAATGCCAGCCCATATTTTCTTTGTGCGATATACGAAACTATATGGTCATCTACATATAGTACGGTTTCACCGAGTTTATTGGTTTTTGTTTTGATATATGATTTATCTACGTATGGTGTAAGAGCTTCAAATGATAGCTCTTTAGATTTTTTCTTGGTTGTGGTTTCTGGCGTTTTTTCCCCAGTTGGGGTTTCCTTTTTATTTTGTTTCATTTCCATATTCACCGGTCTCGTAAGCTCGTTTTTCTGATATTTAAGACTTTACTCGATTTTAATATTTTTAAGGGAAGAGTTATAGTAATGTTGACAATGAAATCAGTTCTCTAATTTTTATTATCTTTTACATTTGTTGTAATTAACTTTTGTTGAGGAAATATTTAAATCAGGATATTTTATTACAATATCATCATTCTAAGGGAGAAAAAATGGAAAAAAAGATAATAATTGTTACTGCGATTCTTCTAATTAATACTATAATTCTATGTGGATGTAATCAAGAAATAAGTGAAAAACAAGTAGATTTAACAAAAGTAGAATTAGTTAATTATACTGTTGAAATTGTTAAAGATTTAGTGGGAGAAGAATATAAAAAAATATCAGGTTTTGTTAGAAATAATGCTGGAATAAAAATTAATAAAATTATAGTAAAAGTGAAGTTCTATGATATAAATAATAATTCAATTAAAATTAAAAATGCTTACATTTTTGATTTAGCTAATAAAGATACAAAAGAATTTAGTACTGTATCTCATCCTGCAAATGATTATTATCACAAAGTAGATTGGAATAATATTAAATTTGAATTAATAGTAGAAGATACTTGATATATATTATCACATTAGACGAAAACAAATAAATAAAAATTAAATAATGATAACACAAGTCCAATCTTTTTTAGTAAGATTATAATATAGCCTTTTTAATTCAGGTCCCAATATGAAAATTCAGTCAGAGTGTATCACCTGTCTCCTAAAAAGAATTATTTTTGAGGCAGAACTAAGCACAGATGATCCCCTTTTAAGATTAAAAACAATTCAAAATTCATGCAAACTACTTGATGAGCTATACAATCCTAATTCCTCTAGTGCAGATATTGCTACAAAGGTTCATAGACTTGCTTATGAAACATTAGGTGATGATGATCCATACCTTGAATTAAAAAACCAAAGTAATAAAATCGCACAAGCATTGGTTCCAAGAGTAAATGAGCTGATTGAATGTTCGGATGATCCTTTAAGAATTACAATGCTTGTATCAATTATTGGAAATCTTATGGATTTTGGAATATCCGGAGCAAGCACCCATCCTGAAATTCTAAGTGAGGTATTTGAGGATACCTTTGCTGAAGATCTTGGATGTGATGATACTGAAGAAATAAAAGAGTTACTTAAGAATTCTAAAAATGTAATTCTTTTTACCGATAACTGTGGTGAGATTGTTTTTGATAAAATACTTTGTCGCGAGCTTAAAAAATTCAATCCTAAAATTCATTTAACAATTGTTGTTAAGGGTGAACCAATAATTAGTGATGCAACAATTAAAGATGCAATTGAACTTAAATTCAATGAAATTGTTGATGAAATCTTAAATACTGGCTGTTTTGCAATCGGCCTTGATTTTAAAAAAACGCCACTGGAACTTATAAAAGCACTTGAAAAAGCAGATCTTATTATATGCAAGGGAATGGCAAACTATGAAGCCTTTTCAGAGACAAATCATCGACCTGTTGCATATCTTCTAAGAACAAAATGTACTGCTATTGCAAATTCTATGGAACTTCCATTAAATATAAATGTGGTAAAACTTTACAAATAAAAAATTAAAGATTTAGTGTTGAAACCCAGCAGTCTTTCCAGCATTGGGAAACGCTCAATAAGCCAATGATAAGATGTTGAAGCTCTGGTTCTTGGAATATTAACCTCTAAATATCCCCAAGGTCCCTCTTCACCATAAGGATCTTTTGCCTTTGCTTTGATAGTATATGTTCCTTTTCCAGACCATTTATGTGATTTAGTTACTAATTCACCAGAGGAATATGGCCCAATCCAACCTGAATTTAATCCATCTCCCCAGATAATATAATAAAAAATAACACTATCATCAATAGCTAAAAATGTAAAATTATAATAAGTTCCTTTACCCCCTCTTT
Source organism: Thermoplasmatales archaeon (assembly GCA_030672305.1). Taxonomy (GTDB): domain Archaea; phylum Thermoplasmatota; class E2; order DHVEG-1; family DHVEG-1; genus SG8-52-3. Next base: position 22,602 of record DAOVGR010000015.1, read on the forward strand.
TTGGACCAGTAATTTTTGTTTCACCTGGTGGTGTATTTGAGGATTGAATCCATGACCAGGAATTATCAATGATGTTATTACCTTTAACATCCGTAACAACAAGCGTTACTGTGTAATTTCCAGGATCTTCATATATATGAATAGGGTTTTGTTCTTCCGATGTAGAGTCATCACCAAAATTCCAATGATAACTAAGTGGTTCATACCCACCAGATCCAAAACCATTGAATTGAATTGGCTCATTTATCCATCCATAATATGGTCCACCTGCATCCCCTTGTAATATACCAACTTTAACAGCAAAAAGATATGCAGGATTGCCCATAAAACTACCTCCAATATATACAGTCCCATCCTCACCAATACAAGGAGATGATCTAACCCAACAATCGGTTAACAGATTTCTCCATTTTTCAGTACCATTAGGATTCACAGCGATTAATTCACCACCATCTAAACTACCAATTTCTGTACCAATAAAAATTGTGCCATCAGCAGAAATAGCAGGAGAAGAAACAGTATATCTGTTTCCACCCATATCATAACTCCACCTTAAAGTCCCATTAGGATAAATAGCATATAATTTATCCCCACCTACATATACGGTACCATCAGATGCAATTGATGGATTAGACACAATATTAAAACCTAAATAATATTTCCACCTCATACTCCCATCAGGATAAATAGCATACAAATACTTATCATGAGAACCAACATAAATTGTACCATCATCTCCAACTGAAGGAGGGCATTTTATTTTTTTTTCTGCTTTAAAACGCCACCTCAATGTACCATTTGGATACAACGCATACAAATAATTATCATTAGAACCAATATACACTGTTCCATCTTCACCGATACAAGGATCAGAATAAATCTCAGCACCTACAGTATAACTCCATTTCTCTGTACCATCTGGATTAACAGCATAAACCTTACAACTTTCTTTATAACCTCCACAATCACCAAAATAGATAGTTCCATCATTAGCAATAACTGGAGAAGTAACAATATCAGCACTCTCTATATGGAATTTCCATTTTAATGTGCCATCTGGATTAAACGCATAAAGATTATTTTTGTTTGTACCAATATAAATAGTTCCATCTGCACCAATCGCAGGCGTTGTCTGATCATCAGCACCACCTACATCAACTCTCCATTTTAATGTGCCATCTGGATTAACAGCATAAAGATACCATGGACGAGTATCATAAACACCATGAAAATATAGTACTCCATTATTATCAATAACAGGGGAATTATCAAAAGTAATAATTGTTTTAAATCTCCATTTCTCAATACCTATATTATCTTCAGTACTAAATTGACTTCGCCCTGTATGACGAGCATCATGACATTTCACCGGCCAAATAGAGTTAAATAAAACGTCTGATTGCATGTTTAATTGTGATTCCTTTTCATTTGTTATATCATCATTCAAGCCGATAACTATTGGTGACAAAGCTGAAAAAAGTAACAAGAAAATGATTCCTATTGTAATATCTTTTTTCATAAACTTACTCCTCCATTGAAAATGATTTTAGCGCTGGACGTCGATCAACATAGATTAATGGTTTCCATATAAAAAGAGGAACACCTGGTATGAATCCTATTATTTCAAGAGAAATTATCAGTTTTGGTAATATACGTGCTCTACCCCAATAATTATTATATAAATAATTTTTTAATGGTGGTTCCCAGTAAAATCTTTCATTATGAACATAAATATTTATTTTATTATTAAAAAAATTATTCTGCTCTATATAATTATCGCCTATTAAATAAAATTCAATTCCAACATTGAGGTCCGAAAAAGTATTTCTTTTTATAGTATTACTTCCCATTGATTCAGCCCAAATCTCTGAATATATCCCAGTGTTTTGATTTCTGATTACATTAAATGTTATTAAATTATTTCCACTGTTTAAACGAATCCCATTTTCACCATTGAAAATTATATTATTATGGGTAATAATGCAATTATTTCCATTAACTATTATTCCATTATTTCTTGCATTTTGTATTGTAAATCCTGTTATAATTATATCTTTAGAATTAAGTTTTACAGCAGTTTCTCCTGCATTTCTAATGTCAATATTAGTAGTGTCTTTATCTTCTCCCATTAAAGTTATTAATTTATTTACCTTAATACTTTCATAATACGGTGAGGAATCATCATATACAAAAACAGTATCACCATCAGATGCATCATCTATCGCGTCCTGTATATTTGTATAATTGCCTTCCCCAGTTCCACCAACGTAAAGAGTATTACCATTTGGGAGTGGTTTAAAAGGTTCCTTTACAATATCCGCTATTACTGGTTGAACACCAACACCAACGAAAAGTAGGATGACAGCAACTGTCAGAGCTTTTAATACCATTCCTTCTTTCATATTAGATCAACACAATATAATCTATTTTTCTTCAATACCAACACATAGAGAAAAACCTAAAAATAGGAAATTTTCCCAAGGAGGTACAAAATTTTTCGGCATTTTTATTCCTACAAAACCTATTATAGCTGGATGATCCCATAAATCCAAAGGGGTATTAATTGGTATACTCCCCCAAAGCATTCCCTCCCATTGTCTTATACCTAATAAACCAATGGCATTAACCCAACCTGGAGCAGCTTCTACATCCTTATCACCAATATAAACAGTTTGACCAAAATGAAAAGGATTCATATACTGATATTCTGCAAGAGGACCAAACAATACAAAAAATGGAAAAAACCAATAAGTAAATGGGATTCCTAACGATTGCACGAATGTGTACCATAAAAAGAATAATGTGTAAAATAATCCTCCAACAATTCCTAAGACATGTGGATATTCAACCATTCCTCCAACACGACAAAAAATATTAAAATTATCGAAAATAGCCTGGTCTTTACTATACATTTTACTAATAATATTTGAAATCTTATGTAAATCACGTCTCCCATTCACTAATTGTTGAGCTTCATCCAATCCCATATCTTTAGGGAAAAAACCATATTCATATAATTGTGAAACCGCTCTATTAAATACAATTTCTGATTCATCAACAGATTTAATCATTTTTAGTTTATGCTCTATATCATCAAGCAATTGTTGAACTTCATTAACATCATCTCTATGAATTTTAACAGTATGAATCTCTTTACTGTTTATCCCGTAAATCTCTACAGGGAACTCAATAATGTCATTATCTTTGGTTTTTATATTTTGATTCGCATTAATTGATGGTAAAATAGAAAGACTGAGGATTAGAAATAAAATAGTTAATGCACATCCTTTCTTTAATGACAATCTGTTCATTATATAATCCTCCCACGTTCATCAAAAATAATTGCTGTTAAAAAAAGAGCAAATCCATGGAATAAAACCTTTTTAGAGGAATTATCATTTTTAACATAAACTTCAAAAGTAAATTTGAAAGGGCCAAATGTATACAGTCTCTTAAATAAACCCATTCTTGTCATAAAACTATGACTGTTGGTTTTATATGGTCCTATATTTTTATTACGTGTGAAATTATATATAACTCTACCTGAAATAGTTGTTACTTCATATCGTTCAGTAACAGAAAGTGTTTCATCATTATAATTATCATATGTGACAGTAAGAAAATCAAATTCAAACAGAAGTAAATTAGCAATAAGAAAATCACCAATAAAAGAAATTTCAGAAAAACATATGATATTTTTAATATTATCAGCAAAACCTGAACTATTTAGTATTATAGGTAATTCATTTATTTGTTCTTCTGATTCTTGTGGAGTGTTTTTAAATTCATGTATATCTGAAACAAATCCAAAAACCGGTTGTATACCTATTCCAATAAATAGAACTATAACTCCAACAATTAGAAGTTTTTTAAACATATTTCCTAACTCCCTCTAATAAATTAAATCAGATAGTGGATATTTAAATGTTACAATCTATATGTCATATGGTTCTTTTGCTGGATGCCAATCAAAATCTGATGTAGGAAATAGAATTCCTATACCTTGAATAATTCCCCATCTCCCAGGAATACGATATGGGAATATTGTAAATAATTTATGTCTTAATCCAATCCAGTCATCCCAATAATTTTCATTCCAA
>DAOVGR010000001.1 GCA_030672305.1 Thermoplasmatales archaeon
CAATTTGGATTAGAAACACAGAAAAATATCACAAAGAAAGGTGGATATCAATATTTTTATGCTTCTTTTGGGGAGCAACTATTGCAATTATTGCTGCAATTATCCTTGAGTTATTGTTGAATTTTTCACTTACTCCTTCAATTGATGATCCAAATATTTTAGGCCTTACAATGGTAATATTTATTGCACCGATTGTTGAAGAATTTACAAAACCTCTTGCATTGCGATTGAAAATTGTAAAAAAGGAATTGAATGAATTGGAAGATGGTTTGATTTATGGTGCAGTTGCAGGACTTGGATTTTCAGCAACAGAGAATCTATTATATGGATGGTCATTTTTGGAATTAAGTATTATTTATTTTCTAGTATTAATTACAATACGAAGTTTTGGCGCCTGTTTATTACATGCATCTGCTACAGCATTGACTGGTTATGGTTATGGAAAATACATAATGAAGCACACAACAATATTGCGTGTTTTACCCTATTTCTTGTTGGCAATAGTAGTCCATGCTTTATACAATTCACTACTTTCATTTGATATATATGGAGCAGCAGCAGGCCTGGTTATTGCCCTACTGCTTTCTCTTGTTACAATTTCTATTCTCAGATATAAAATTAAAAAACTTGACGAACAAAGCGGCTAATTTTTACCAAAAAAAGCTCTAACATGGGGTCTTGTAATATAATAAAGGAAAATTAGACCAATGGGAATAGACATTGCAAATAAAATTCCACCAAATGTCCATGCCCATTCTCTTCCTTTTAATAGTCCATATGGTAAAATGATTGCAGATATCATAAATATTGAAACATAATAAATCCACAACAAAGTTGAAACCTTAAATCCAAGTAAACTATAGTATATATAAATTGTAATTATCGCTTCCAAAATAATAATAAAAACAAGAAAAGTAACACCAATAGGGCGTTTAATTTTTTGTTTTATCATTTCTTTTTTTATTTCTTTTTTCTCAATTTCCGGTGATGTTATGTCCTTTGATTTTCTTTTTAAAAAATTTTTATAATCTATTTCAGAGTCAAAAATTATTGGCATTCCTTGGTATCCACAATTCCTGCAAACATTTCTTGATGTATACCCTGTTAAGACCCCATCTCCCATTCTCCCTTGGAAAATGCGTCTACTTCCACAATTAGGACATGCAATAATTTCCATTTTTTTTAATTCTCCGTTTACAAATTTGAATAAATTTAAATTATAAGAATTATTACTCTTATAAAGTGAGAGGAGATTTTTATGCCAAATTTTTGTCCAAGCTGTGGAGCCAAGGTAGATGAAGGATATAAATTTTGTCTTAGTTGTGGTGCAAAACTACAACTTGAAAGCACTAATGAACTTAGTAAACCTGAGGAACAGGTTGCACCAGCACCTCCGCCACAACAACCTAATTCACAAGAAAGTATTACACCAGCGACACAACCGAGAAGATTAAATAAGATTTTATTAATGTCATTGATTGCAATAATCGCTGTAATAATAATCATTGTTGTAATTGTTTTTATGTTTACAGGTGGGGGTGTAATTGATAATCGTTTTGTTGGTGAATGGGAACAATCTGATGGTGGGGTTATGACAATTGATTGGACCTTTAAAAGTGATGGATCTATGGAGATAATGGGTATGGACCTTGCCTCCTGGAATGTAAAAGGTAATCAACTTTGTTTTAAAACCAATGAATTTTGGGATGAATTTATGCCAGAAGGAACCTTAGATGAAGTATGTTATAACTTCGAGTTTTCTAATGGCGGTAATACTGTAACATTATCAATAAATGGAAGTGAAAATTTTATTTTAACAAAGAAATAAAAAAATGAGATGGGCGGAGATAAAATATGGTAGATTTTGTAAGAGGAATAAAAACAGGTATTGCAGCGGGTATAGTATACGGTATAATCTATGTTATATTTATGATAATTGTTGTAGTGATATTTTGGCAATCAATCGATGTTACTGCAAGTGATATGATTGCAGTTATTGTATCTCTTCTTCCAACCTGGATTGCGGGTGGAATAATTAGCGGAATAATTTTAGGATTAATCTTTGGATTAATATATGCAGTAGTTTACAACTCGATACCGGGTTCTTCTGCAGTTGCAAAGGCTGCTATTCTTTCATTAATTGGATGGGCAATATTTCATCTTGGAATTGGTTATGGTAACTATATAATTGATCCAATATACTATTTAGTAAGTAATATTATGTTTGGTCTAATTAATTGGTTTATTTGGGCAGCAATTTTTGGAAAATTATGGAGTAATTATGGAATGCCCGCACAAGCACCAATGCAACAACCGATGTATCAGCAACCTACTCCTGCACAGACGCAACCTGTTTATCAAGCTCCTCATCCACAAACTCCTCCACCAGCTCAGAGTCCACCACAAACACAACCTTCTCCACAACTACAAACTAATACTACACCAAAATTCTGTTCACAATGTGGCTCTCCTGTAGTACCAAATACTAAGTTCTGTTCACAATGTGGATTTAAACTTTAAAAAACTCTTTTTTTTATTTTTATAAACCTCGTTCTTTATACATTTTAATAAAATTATCAATTGATCTATCGTAAGTTTTTTCAACATCATCTGGAAAAAAACAAGCAGGAACCTCCCCTCTTGGTAAATGATATCTAAGACATTCACAGCACATCCCTTTTCTACTACAAGGGTAGCTACAATTACATATAACTTTATTTTTATCTACTTTACATTCTGACAACGTTTATTCCCCCGAACTAGTGACTAATTTTCTAAATTCATCCTCATTTATTATATTAAGGTTTAATTTTTTCGCTTTTTCAAATTTTAATCCAGGTTTATCACCAATAACAACATAGTCGATATCTTTACCAACAGAAGATACAACCATACCTCCTTTTTGTTTAATTAAATCAGATGCCTCCGGTCTTGAAAGAGATGAAAGACCACCTGTAAAAACAAATTTTTTACCTTGTAGAGGCAAACCTTCTTTTTTTATCTCCTTTGTTTTTACACCAATACCTTTTAGACGTTCTATAAGGTTAATGTTTTCTTCTGTTGCAAAAAAAGTAGCAATTGTTTCAGCAGATTTTTCACCTAGGCCATCTATTTCCTTTAATTCTTCTTCCCCAGCTCTGGAAAGTTCATCAATTGAGTTATATTTTGATGCTAAAAGCTGTGCAGAATATTTACCAACATGACGAATTCCAAGTCCATAAATAAGTCTTGAAAGATCTTGTTTCTTACTTTTTTTAATAGCGTCAAGTAAATTTTGAGCAGATTTTTCTTTAAATCCTTCAAGTTTTAGAATATCTTCCTTTTTTAGAAAATAAAGATCGGCTATATTATCTATCAAACCTATGTCTAAAAGTTTGTCTATTGTTGATTCACCCAAATGATCAATATCCATTGCATCTCTTGATGCATAATATTTAACCCTCCATTTTAGACGAGCAGGACAAAACTTATTTGGACATCTAACTGCAACTTCTCCTTCTTCACGAATTACCTCTGTTTTACAAACAGGACATTTTTTAGGAATGATTTTCTTCTTTTCTTTACCTGTTCTTTTTTCAGATACACTTTTTACAACCTGTGGAATTACATCGCCACTACGTTCAATAAGGACTTGATCTCCAATGTAAATATCTTTTCGTTTTAGTTCATCAAAATTGTGTAAGGTCGCTCGTGATACAGTAACTCCACCTACTTCCACCGGCTCTAAAATAGCAACAGGTGTGAGAGTTCCAGTTCTTCCAACTTGAATTACAATATCATTTAGTTTTGTTGTTGACTGTTTTGCTGCAAATTTATATGAAATAGCCCATCGTGGATTTTTTGATGTTTCTCCAAGTTTTTTTTGCTGAGCATATGAATTTACCTTGATTACAGCACCATCAATCTCATAGTCAAGTGATTCACGTTTCTTTTCAAGTTTCTTACAGTACTTGATAACACCTTCAATATCCTTTACCTTTTCAACTAAAGGATTTACACGAAAACCCGCTTCTTTTAGAGAGTTAATAGCTTCAAAATGAGTTTGAAATTCCTTATCAGTAAATGAGATAAAATATATGAAAATATCCAAAGGTCTTGATTCTACAATACGGGGATCAAGTTGTCTGATGGATCCTGCTGTTGCATTACGGGGATTTGCAAAAACAGGGTTTCCTTTTTTCTTTTGTTCTTTGTTAAGTTTTTTAAACCCCCTTAACGACATATATACTTCCCCGCGGACTTCTATATTTTTTAGTCTATCACCCATGGTCCTTAGAGGAATACTGCGGATAGTTTTTAGGTTGGAAGAAATATCATCTCCACGGATACCATCTCCTCTAGTTGCTCCACGAACAAAAATACCATCTTCATATAGTAATGCTACACCAACACCATCTATCTTGGGTTCAACAACATATTCAACTTGTTCAACATTCTTTTTTACCCTCTTATCAAATTCTCTAAGTTCATCATAGTTATAAGTATTATCAAGAGAAAGCATTGCTACTTTATGTTCAACAGATGTAAATCCTTCAAGTGGCTCACCGCCAACACGTTGAGTAGGAGAATCAGTAGTTATCAAATCAGGAAATTTTTTTTCCAGTTCTTCTAGTTTTGTTAAAAGTTGGTCAAATTCGTAATCAGAGATAACAGGATTATTTTCAACATAATATTTGTAATTATGATAGTTTATATCCTTTCGAAGTTTCTCAATTTCCTTTTTTGCTATACTTTTATTCATAGATAAATTCACTTACCAAGGATTTTTTCTATTTCAATAATTGATTTTGTATTTAAGATATCCTTTTTTTCAAGCCATCCTCGCCGAGCAGTTGCAATACCAAACCTAATAAAGGAAAGGTGATGTAGATTATGAGCATCTGTATCAATTACAAATTTCACTCCTTTTTCCTTTGCATGTTTAACATGTAGATCATTAAGGTCTAATCTATCAGGAAAAGAATTAATCTCAAGATATGTATTTGTCTCTTTAGCTGTATCAAAAATTCTTACCATGTCAAGATCAAATGGTTCTCTACGTCCCATAAGACGACAAGTTGGATGAGCAATACATTTTACATATTTATTTTCCATTGCTTTCATAATTCTATTGGTAGCCTCCTCTGAATTCATTTTAAAGCTTGAATGAATACCTGCACAGACAAAATCAAATTTCTCAAGGATCTTATCACTATAATCTAGAGTTCCATCTGGTTTAATATCACATTCTGTTCCACAAAAAACTGTAAAATCTGATAGTTTTTTATTTATTTTTTCAATCTCATCAATTTTTTTAATAATCCTTTTTTCAGATAAACCACGTGCAATCTTTAAGGATTGGGAATGATCTGAAATTCCAACATATTCATAACCTATTTTTTTACAAAAGCGTGCTATTGTTTCTATAGACTCTAACCCATCACTCCAATTTGAATGAACATGTAAATCACCTTTTATTTCATTGTATCCGATGAGTCTTGGAAGTTTACTAATAGAGGCAACTTCAATTTCACCACGATTTTCACGTATCTCAGGCTCAATATAATCAAGACCAAGCTTTTTATATATCTCTTCTTCATTTTTGCCTACAACATAGTGTTCTGATTGTTTATCAAAAAGACCATACTCATTAAGTTTGAATCCTTTCTTAATTGCAATACTGCGCATTTTTACGTTATGTTCTTTAGACCCAGTAAAATATTGTAAAGCAGCGCCAAAACTTTCGTCCTTAACAACTCTAAGGTCAACCTGTAAATTATCTTTTAGAACAATACTTGTTTTTGTACTTCCCTTCAGCAAAACACGTTGTACATCTCTATATTTCACAAAATATTCCATAACCTCCTCGGGAAAATCTGAGGAAGCAAGAATATCAATATCACCGATTGTTTCTTTTCTTCTACGAAGACTGCCTGCAATACTTAACCTTTTTACCTTATCAGATTTTTTTAAATAGGAAAGATAATTCTCGCCATCTTCAAATGCAATATGAAGTAATGCACGTCCACTAGTTTTTTCCATTACTTGAATTCCTCGTAGAATATTTAGCTCTAATAATTCACCAAAACCATCAAGATTTCTCAGTTTACCATCAATGCATGCTTGGCGTAACTCGTCAATTGTTTTAATGCCTAAATTTTGATATAAAGCTGCAACTCTTCTTGGCCCTAACCCAGAAATGTTTAACATTTTAAGGAGTTCCTCTGGAACTTCTTGTTTCAATTTTTCAAAATACACTAATCTTTCTGTTTCAACAATCTCTTTTATCTTTTTAGCTAATGCTTCTCCAACACCAGGAATTTTTTGTAATCTATTTTCTTGAGAGACAACTTCGATGTCCTCATCTAAAACCTCTATTGTTTGTGCAGCTTGGCGATAAGCTCTTGTTTTAAAAAAAATCTCACCTTTTAAATCGAGCATATCCGCAACCTGATATAGTATGTCTGCTACAAGTTGATTTTTCATAACTCACGCTCTTAATTTTCAAAATAGATTACAATTTTAACCTCATCACCATCCTTAAGATTTAGTTTTTCTCTTAGATGATTATAAGATATGAACTCAAGAATATTTGAATAATGAGTACGTAATGGAAGAACAATTGCACCGTCTGAACCATTAATTTTTGCTCTAAAGCATCGAACACTCCCAAATGTCCGATTCTTGGTTTGAAATTCCTCAATATTTATTGCTTTACTATTTTTTAAAAGTCTTAACTTGTTTCTTTCAACATATTCAATCTCAACATTTAATGTTCCAGGATAAGGTACAAATCCAAGTTTCTCTCTAAATTGCTCAATATAACCATCTTGCTCAGTATAGTACCTTCCTTCACCAAGACCAGAAAGGACCTTGCCTTTGAATATAATCCTATCAGTTAGTTCAAATATCTGTTTGTATTGTAAATGTTCCTCTTGTAATTTTTCTTCACCAATACCTGTGACCATTATTAGTTGTTTTTTTATCCCAAGTTCTCTTTTTATCATTCCTTTTTTATCAAGTTCGACAAGATATCTAGAAGCAGTTTGCTGACTAGTTTCAAGTTGTTTAGCAAGTTCAAGGGAAGATATTTCAATTTTATTTTTAATAGCTCCTAGTAGAGCAAGTTCTTTTAAAGTTTGTAGAAGATATGGTTTCATATAGTTGCCTCTCCTATTAACCTCGAATTATTTTAGCTAATTTTTCCCCTTCTTTTGTAAATACGTATTTATTACCTTTTTTTTCAAGAATTCCTCCACTTATAAAATCCTCAGTTATTCTTTTTGCAACATTTAAAATTATTCGATGTTTCTTTGTAATTATATTTAAATTAGTCTCACCTGATGCAAATCCATCAAAAATTGCCCTTCTGAATTTATTTGAAAGTATATATCCCTCTTCCATATAATACCAACATCTTAATTTACAGGTAACACATAAAGTTTTTCAATTATTATGTTTAGACATATGCCTCTGGTTCTTTCTGCTGAAGAAATTTTAAATAAAGCTTTTAGGAAAACAAATAAAGTTCAAATAATTGATAGAAATGCTTTATACAAAAAAAAGAAAACTATAATTGCAAAAACAGAATCATTTTCAGACACTATTGTGTCATCTCTTGAACAATATGTGAAAAATTTTCCATCCATTAATAATTTGCCACCTTTTTATCAAGAACTAATTGATATAAAGATAAGTGTTGGCCAACTTAAGAAAGCATTAGGTGCTGTTGATTGGGCAAGAAAAACATGTCAAATGATATACTCTAAACAGTCCAAGTCATTAAGAAAGTCTAGAAAAATTGATTTTTTATTAAGCAAACAGCAAGAGATATACGGAAGGATCTCAAGTGTAATAAAACAGATTGATAAAGAGCTTGTAGTAATTATTGATGCACAAAAAATAATGAAAAAATTCCCTGATATCTCTGATATTCCTACAGTTGTAATTGCAGGATACCCAAACGTAGGTAAATCCTCCCTTTTAAGGTGTCTTTCTTCTGCTAAACCAAAGATTGCTCAATATCCTTTTACAACTAAGGAAATATCCGTAGGCCATATTGAAAGAAAAGAAAGACATATTACAAATCGTTATCAAATAATTGATACACCCGGTCTTTTAGATAGGCCTATTTCGAAAAAAAATGATATAGAAAGACAAGCAGTTGCAGCACTTACTCATCTTGCAGATATTATTATTTTTGTAATTGATCCTACTGAGACCTGTGGTTATACTTTAATTGACCAAATGCATTTGCTATCCCAAGTAAAAAAAATGTTTATTGATTCTTATTTCATAATAGTTGAAAACAAGGCTGATTTTAAAAAGACTGGTTCTAAATATTTAAAGGTTTCTTGTGAAAGTGGTGAAGGAATAGAAATTCTTATTGAAAAGATATATTCAAATTTTTAATTGGAAAAAAAGAGATATTAATCTTTTTTCTTAATCATTTTTATTGTGATATAGCGTGTAAATACTATGAGACTAATAAATAAAGCAATCATTAGTATCAATTGATTTGTTTGTAATAATGTTAAACTGACTTTTCCAGGAATGGACTCGACATAGTTACCCGCGTAATCCCAAACTATAACTTTGAATTCATAGTAACCACTTCCTTCCTCAGCAGAAAATTGCCATTCGTAAACAGATCTGTTTAAACTTTTTCCATATTGTTTCCAGTTACTCCATTTATCATTGTCTGGAGAATACCGATATTCTAATGTTGCATAATCAATATCTTCATCGTAAGGAATATACGCAGTAATAATGTATTCGTCCTTCCAGCCACCTCCTTCAAGGTCTGATAGGTCTAAATCAACCTTGGTACCTGGTGGAATCGTGTCTTTTATTATTGCAAGTGCATCATTATCTGTTATTGTTTGATATTGATTACCTGCTGCATCAGTTATTCTGAAGTATATAAAGTATATATTATCATCTTCCATATATTCCCAATCTGATTCTTTTAGTGTCCATTCTCCTGTGTAAGCGGAATTATTGATGTCTTCATCGTTGATTTTTATCCATTCGCCTCGGAAACTTAGTCTGTATTCTACATCTTTTAGTAAATAATCATCTAAGAATAGGATTGATAACTCTGGTAATTTGGCAAATTGATATAGTTCTTCTAAATCTGGTAAAAGTGGTAGAATTTTATCAAATACAAAGAAATATTCTATTTCGTCAGGAAATTCTTCCATATTTCCTGCTCTATCCTTAGCAATTGTGCATATCTCATAAAGTCCACTAATGTCAGTATCAAAATCCCATTCATATGGGGATTCAGATAATCCATATTGTGTGAAATTTTCTTGACCTTCGAGTTTATAGTATAGTGAAATTGTTTTTACTCCACTCTCGTTTTCACCTGAATCAGTTGCATTAGCTATTATTCTAAAAGGTTCATTGTATTGTGATAATAAACTAGATTTGATAAATGATATGGGTGCCTCTGTGTCAAGTTTGAAATCTTCAGTAAGTTCAAATATTGCTCTGTTTCCAGATAGGTCCTTTATTGATATCTCAATTCTTTTTAAATCATAAGCTGGCTCAATTTTTGTTACATCAGCAGTTACTGTTTGATTACTTTCAGTTGCATTTTTTCCTGTACATTCTGCATCATACCATTTTGATTTTTCATCATTTTTATAGATAAGTCGATATTTTGCAGAGGTTACATCAAGTCCTGGATGATTATCATATACTTGAATAGTACACACTGGTTTATTGCTATTTATCCATCCACCAGGATCTGGTGAAAATGTATCACTCACAAAAATTGGTGGATCTTCCTCTGAACTGAATGTCACTTTCCAACTATGAAGAATTGGAGTATCATTTGTTGTATTTAGATTTGCACGAAGTTGGATTATTCCTGTATTAAATATAGTTGAATCAGATATATCGTTATTCGATCCATTAAGCCCGCTCATCAAAATGTTTCCATCACCATCAAGTATGCTAAAGGAGATTTTGCTATCTTTGGAAGTATTATATTCTGCAATAAATCTGTTCCACCATTTTCCTGATTGAACATGAATGGGGGTTGAGTATATCTCTCCAACATTGTTAACCTGATAATCTCCTAAGCAAATTAAATGACCAATATTTACTGAACCTATAGGTAAAAGTTCAGTTGCACTTGTAACAACTAATCCATCTGTAACAATTGGAGATGAGTAAAAATAAAGAAGAAGTTGGAATTTGATTCCCTCAAACTCAATTGGATACTCAAATCTAAGTTTACCATTATTTGCATTAATAGCGTATACATGCCCATTTTCAGATCCAATATAAACAGTGTTACCAACAACAGCCGGTGAAGAACAATAATATGTCGATAACATACCACCAAAGCTTTTTTTAATATTAAATCTCCATCTCTCTTCACCTGTTTCTATATCTAATGCAAGTAAGGTTCCATTTGTAGCCATTATAAAAACGGTATTACCAGATACTGCAGGAGTGGAAGCCGGTTCAGAGGTTGCGATAATGTTTTGAAAGTCAAGACCCTTTAGCAAGGTGGTTCTCAATAGAGTTGATTCATTTCCTAAGGTTTTGTTCCAAAGCATTTCACCTGTTTCTGCACGAAGAGCAAAAACTTTATCTTCACCAGAATAGGATAAAAGACTTTGCTCTCTACTAAGAATAATAACTATTTTACCATTTTCATCTTCAGCAATGACTGGTGATGACCGTCCTATCATTCCTATACTTACATTCCATAATAGTTTTCCACTATTTTCTTCAAATGCAAGTAAGCTTGGTCCTTGAATATTTTCACAACCAACAAATACTATCCCATCATCTATTGCAGGTGTAGAAAGACTACCTGCAGGAAGAGTAATAGGGTATCCATCAGATACCTTACCATCATCTAGATTAAAAGCATAAAGATAATTGTTTAATCCTAGTCCATTATTTAAAATGGTATTCAACCTAGAATACATGTAATAAAGTTGAGGTACATCTGCAAACATACCGCTCCAAGAAGTTAAATAAACCTTCCCATTAGCAATTGTTGGAGAAGATGAAAAACAAATTGGGCTAGTTAGATCATCAAAAAAATCCGTGGCCCAATTTCTCGTTGATAAATCTGCAGCTTCTAATGCATAAACCTTATTAAATTTAGTATCAAGTTCACTTGTAGCTACAATTACTAATTTTTTACCTTTTGAATTTTCACCTATAGCAACTGATGATTCAACAAAGTATTTATCATCACTATAATCGATTGGATCCTGAATACTATCATCTGAATCAGATCCAAGATTAAATGCATATATTCTTTTGTCATTTGAGGCAATATAAACCAATCCATCACTCATAACAGGACTACGGAACCAACCACCATAATCACTATCTATATCTGTTGTCCAATAGGTTTTATTATTATCTTTATCAATATCTGGCCCTACATATGATCTTGTATTTGAAGGATTTTTTCCAAATAAAGGCCATTCACTATAAAATCTACTAAGCTTTACTTGGTTATCTTCAATATTAACTCCTAGACTATCATCAACTCGATAAGAATATGTAAAGTTATCATAGAAACCATCAATAGTTCTCCACAATACTCCCCAGCTGTTGAGAAGAGGTGTGAATTGAGAGCTATCAGAATGAAGTAATGCTTTCAGTCTAATTGCTTTATAATCTGTCCCCAGAGAAGATAGATCTATTGGTGATGTGGAAAAACCGTCTGAATTTCCATCAAGAGATTCAATTAGATTGTTATCATTATCTAAAACTTGTATTTTTACATTAGTATTGCTGCTTGGTTCTGAACCATCCCAAAATACACTTTCCCAGCTTTTAAATTTACTACTTTGTGGTACAATAGAGTCAGAAAAAACAAAACCATTTGGATTGTAACCTTCTTCAATACCAAGTTTTACCTCAATATAATCTGACCATAACTTAGATCGATGAACTTTTCCAGAACCATTTGTAGGAGTAGCAACAATAAGAATGTCGATTCCTCCTTCTTCACTAACATATTTTTGACTACTTACTTCATCACCAATAAAACCTCTTGGATAAGTAACATTTTCATCATATTTTATACTATGAATAAAATTCCAGCGAGGTATATAATCTCCATAACTCCAAATATACATGGTAATTTTTTGAACATTTGCAGTTGCATCGTAATTTCCTGATTGCCAGCCTACCCAGAATTTTTCTATCAGCTCAACATCTTCATCAATTGTAAATCTGAATAAATTCATTGGATACGAGGTATAATTCAGATTTCGCCACCAGACAGAATGAGTTATTTCAGTTTTACCATCATTCTTATAATCTATATTGCTATAATCTCCAAAGTCATAGCCCGGTATAAGATTTGGATTTATGAATTTTGAAAGAAGTTGAAGAATATCTCCCTCACCTGGATTAATTAGAGTATCTGTAATTTCCCATGCCTCAATATTGTTTGGTTTTTCTTTGTGATTATATGTTATATTAAGTGGTTCGAAGCTTAATGTTATTCTGCCCTTTTCTAATGTACAATTCTCAAGTGTTATACTACCATCTTCTTTAAAGTCATCATATGCAACTCCATCAACATTTGAAACAACGAAATCCGCAGATACATTTGGAGGAAAAGCTAAACCAATAACAACTAATAAAAGAATAAATACTGTAAAGTATTTTTTACAGTTATAATCTGAATTCATACTAATACTCCAATAATAGGTAATATTTAATAATTTTTAAATTATATGCAGTATATAGATTTATATACTTTACGGTTTATATATTTATCTTAATTTAATAAGTAATTGAATATCCATTACATTTGTTCCAGTAGGTCCTGTATTGAAGTAATCTTTAAGCTTTTTAAAGAATTCAAAAGAATTATTTTCAGTTAGAAATATATTTGGATCAATGTTGTTTTCTTTTGCACGCTCAAAGGTAAAGGAATCTGCAATAGCACCAGCTGCATTGGAGGTTCCATCTATTCCATCAGTTGCAAAAGATGAAAAAACGAATTTATTATTAGCTATTTTCTTAACACTACTTAGAACCATTTCCTGATTCCTACCTCCCTTCCCCTTTCCTTTTATTTTAACAGTTGTTTCTCCTCCAGAAATAAAGATCATTTTTTTTGCATATGTCTGGTAATCTAGTGCTTTCTCTACAAGATAGCTACCTCTCTCTTTTGCATCACCATCTAAATTTGTAGTAAGTAACATTGTCTTATAACCAAGCTCTTCAGCTTTTTCCTCTGCTGCAATACACGCCATTTCATTATTTGCAACAATTAAATTGAACACATTATTAAATGTTGGATCGTCCTTTTTAGGAGTTTCACGAATTTTACCATTGATACCTTCATTTATGATTTTCCTTATTGATGAAGGAATTTTCATCCATAGTTTATATTTATTAAGGATATCTTGTGCTTCAATAAATGTTGTTGAATCTGGATAAGTAGGACCTGATGCTATAAACTCTTTTGGATCTTTTACAATATCAGATATAATAAGAGATATAACAGTACATTTAGCAAATTTAGCAAGCTGCCCTCCCTTTATAAAAGAGAGATGTTTTCGAATAGTATTTATTTCTTTGATATTAGCACCAGATTTTAATAAAAGATTTGTTACTTTTTGCAGATCATAAAGGTTAATTCTAGGTTTACATAATAACGCTGAACCACCGCCTGATATTAATACGATTAAAAGATCGTTTTTTCTACACTTATCGACTATATCAATTAGTTTATCTGTTGCATCAATGTTTTTTTGACTTGGAATTGGGTGAGATCCAAATAAGGTAGTTAAACAACTTTTTTTACCGGTTTCTTTTATTTCATTGGTAATAATAGCTCCTTTTTTTATGGGAACTGAGTCATATACCGCATGCGCCATTCCGATACTTGCTTTTCCAAAGCCAATTAGATAAATGTTTTTATAATCCGAGACATTAAAAATTTTTGATTCAAAGATTATTTTTTTATCATTTATTCTTGATTTAACAACATTATACGCGTCGACAGCGTTAATTGCTGAGGTAAGAATATCAAGAACGTCTTTTCTAATCTCTTTAAATTCTGTGTTTTTACCATTTTTTATTATTTGCTCTTGGTTCTTAAATAACATAATAATATAGAAAAAATATCTACTTTCCAAATTGCAGTTGCTTCATTAGATTTTTTCTCATTTTTCGATTTCCAGAGAAACCTTTCATCATTCGCTTAGTCATATTATAATATTTAATTAATTCTTTAACATCCCTATTTTCAACACCTGATCCTCTTGCAATTCGTTTTATGCGTGAAGAACGTACCATAGTTGGGTCATTCATTTCCTCATTGGTCATAGAATCCATGATTACTCGGAATTTCTGAAGCTTGTTTTCAGTACTATCCATATCTTCTTGTTTCACTTTTGCTTTTCCTGGAAAACCTCCTGGAAGCATTTCTGCTATTTTTCTAAGAGATCCCATTCCAGAAAGCATGTCCATTTGATCATACATATCATGAAGAGTAAATTTGCCTGACATAATACGTCTAGCAGTTTTTTCTGCATCCTTTCCTTTCAGGCTTTCCTCTGCCTTCTCAAGCAAGGATTTGATATCTCCCATTCCAAGTAAACGTGAAATAAATCCGGCAGGCTCGAATTTCTCAAAATCACCAGAATGTTCACCTGTACCAATAAAAACTATAGGTGCACCAACCTCAGAAGCAGCACTGAGTGCTCCACCACCTTTAGCAGTGCCATCCAGCTTAGTTAGTACAATCCCTGAAATTTTTACTGCGTCATTGAATGCTTTTGCCTGAGGGCCAGCTTGTTGTCCAGTAGCTGCATCTATTACAAGTAATTTTTCATCTGGTTTTGTTGCCTTAAATATGTCTTTCATCTCTGAAATTAGATCATTTTCAAGTTTGTGTCTACCCGAAGTATCTACAATTATTACATCACTTACCCTCTTGAATTTATTTAGACCTTCTTTGACAACCTTCACAGCATCTTTTTCAGACTTATCCCCATAAAAAGGTACCTTTACCTGCTCTGATATCTGTTTTAACTGTTCATATGCTGCAGGTCTATGGACATCTCCAGCAATTAGTACAGGTCTAAGACCCTTTTTTTTAAAAAAAGTTGCAAGTTTTCCACAGGTTGTTGTTTTACCTTGGCCATATAGACCGACCATCATTATTATCTGTTTTTTGATAGGTAATTCTCTAGAATCTCCTAATATATTTACTAATTCATCATAAACAATATGTATAACATGCTCTCTATTACTCATTCCAGCAGGAGGTTTTTCTTGTAATGCTCGTTTTTCAATTTTTTTTGTCAGTTCTAAAACAAGTTTAACATTAACATCTGCCTGCAAAAGAGCTCTCTGAATATCTCTAACAACTTCTTTTATGAGTTTAGAATCTACATGAACCGCATTTGCAATTTTTTTAAGTGTTCCTCTAAGAGAATCACCTAGATCATCCAATACCATTTTAACTTCTATCTGGAAATATAAAAAGATGCATTAAAAACTATCGCTCGTTATTATTTAATAAGTTGTATTTCTTTAGGTTCTACTGATTTTTTCAATCCTTTCATATTATAAATGATATTTCCCCACTTTTCCATGATTTTTTCAATATCTTCTTTACTTTCTGTGTATAATTTTGTTAATTCTTCAAGGGCTTCAGAATAAAATTTTATTGTTTGTGAAAGATCTGTTTCAGTAATAATTCCTACAATATCGTTATTTAAAATAACAGGCAATTTTTTTATTTTATTTTCCTTCATTATTAATACAGCTTTTTCTAAAGGAGCTAAGGCATGGACGGTTTTTATATTTGCGGTCATAATATTTCTTATTTTTGTTTTGGTTGGGTTTTTATTTTGTAATATTGCTCTTTCTATTATATCTCTCTCTGTTATAATTCCAACTATTATGTCTCTGTCCATAACAACAAGAGAACCAACTTTTATTTCACTATATATTTTACATGCATCATAGACTGTTTCATTACTATCAATAGTTACAACATCCCTTGTCATTACTTCCTCAACAAGCATCGTACTACCTCTAAATAAAAGTAATAATCATCAACTAATTATATATTATGGTTTTGATTACGTGAATAATTAATATTTATTAGTTTAATTAACTTTAAAAAACAATAAACCATTTATATATATTATTAATTAACTATAGTTAATTTAAAAATAAATTACAAAAATAAATTAAATTTAATATAATTCAGAAAATTTTAAATATAAACTGGATATCTGTATATTAAAGCAAAAATTTAGGAGTAAAAATATGAAAATAAATCAAAAAGTGTTGTGTCTAACTATTGTTTGCATTCTTTTGGTAACTATGAATGTATCAGCTATACAAATATTAAAAAATTCAACACAAAATGAAATTGAGGGATTACTAAACCCTATTGATAATAGTTTAATTATAAAATCTACTCAAAATGAAGAAGTTATAGACCCCCTTGTTGATTTACAAGTTACAGTTACTATTAAAGAAATTCGAGCTCTTGATAAAATTGATTTCATTGGGAAACCGGATTTTTATGTAAAAGTATTCATTAATGATGAGGTTAATCAAAGTAAAATTTGGCGTAACCAAAAATATGTAAATGAAACATGGTCAACCACAGTCAATGTTCCTGAAGAAGAAGAAAACGTTACAATCAAGATTCAGTTGTGGGATTCTTTTCCACTCCGAAATAAACTTTGCGACCTTAGTGAAAATAATGAATATTTTAAAGCTAAACACGATATTGACTTGATTTATAACTTAAAAACGGGACATTGGACAGGTGATGATTTTATTTATCCATATTATGCTTGGTCTGATCTCAGTGGATATGGAAGAGTAAATGGATGTGACGATAACAGTATATATCAAAGAGATAGGGATTGTTTAGTGTTGTTTGACATAACCCAAAATGATTTTGATGGAGATGGAATACCTTATTGGACTGAAGTTAATGTTTATGGTACAGATCCTGAGGTTGATGATACTGGAAGAGATGATGATAATGATGGAGTACCTATTGAATGGGAGCATAAATGGGGTAATTTAATTTGGTATAATTGGCATGATGATAATTGGGAATTTTATTGGTTTTATCATCCTTTTGAAGCAGAAGATCATGACCATTTAGATCCAGATAATGATGGATTGGATAATGTTGAAGAATATCTTACATCTCAATGGGGCTCTGACCCTTTTAGAAAAGATATTTTTGTTGAACTTGATCAGATGGAAGCAGGACCTAATGGTGAACCTTCAAGTAGATTAGGAGAAGGGGCAAAAGATATGCTTAGAGATGCGTTTGATAAGCAAAATATTGTACTTCATATAGATGATGGATTTATGGGTGGTGGAGAATGGATTCCTTTCGAAGATGAATTAAATCGTAGTGAACTTCCACAAACATATCGAGATTATTTCTTGCATGGTGATGAAAATAACTGGCGTAAGGGAGTATTTCATTATGGACTTGTTATATATTGGGGTACTTACGCAGGTTTTGTTTTTGGTACAAATGATTCGTATGGGGGCGCTTTTCAAATATCAAGTAGAAGAGTGGATGACAAAATGGGCATTCCTACTGCAAAAAGAAGAGCTGTAGCATATGCAAGTGTCTACATGCATGAACTTGGACATACACTGCAAATTTATATACCTGGAGGTCATGATAAAAAAGCTCAAGCTCCATGGCAATTATTGTGGTGGAAATGGCGTGCTTATAAAAGCTGCATGAACTATGGATACACCTATTTATTAGTGGATTATTCTGATGGCTCACGTGGTAGAAATGATCATGATGATTGGAGTAATCTTGATTTGCCCGCCTTCCAGATAAATGTCCCTGATTAATAAATTTTAATCTGACCTTCTTTCTTTTTCATTATTCCAAAAATTTTAATATTATCCAAATACTTACCAAAATTTGAATGTTGAGTAGAGACGAAGCAATTGCTCTTCTTAAAAAATACATAAAAGATGAGAAGTTATTAAAAAATTCAATAATTACAGAAGCACTTTTAAGAGAAATTGCTAAAAAACTTGGTAAAGATGAAGAATTATGGGGTCTTACTGGCCTGCTACATAACCTTGATTATGATTATACAAGAGAGAATCCAGAAAATAGAGGAATGCTTTCAGCTAATCTCTTGGAGAATTTATTACCTGAAAATTGTATTAATGCAATAAAGGCAAACAACTACATGCATACAGATTACATTCCAATTACCTCTCTTGATAAATCATTGATATCAACTGCAGAGTTAGCTGGATTTGTAATAACAGTTGCTCAATCCATGCCAACAAAACACCTTTCTGAAGTAGATTTAGACATATTTCTAAGCAAATTTAATGATCCAGATTTTGCTTCAAAGTTTAATAGAAATAAAATTAAATTATGTGAGGACGTTGGATTAGACCTTGAATATTTCTTTAATCTAACTCTTTTTACTCTTAAACAGATTTCCAATCAATTGGGTCTATAGGTTTATTTTTGGTAAAAGTATAAAAATATATACCTGTGTACAGTATAAGAGTTTGTGATTTTGTGTATCAAGAAGAACCTGGGGAAGAATACATACGTCTTCCATTACCAAAAAAAGATAAAAACGAGATGTTTGCGATAGCTGATAGATTACTGGGTGGATCAAGAATAAATGTTGTTTGCGCAGATGGTAAATCAAGGATGGCTCGGATTCCTGGTAGAATGAAAAGAAGACAGAGAGTAAGATCAGGTGACTTGATTATTATTAAACCCTGGGATATTCAAAATGAAAAGGCAGATATTATTTTTAGATATAGAAGAACTCAGGCAATTGTTCTAAGTAGACGAAAATTACTTCCAGAGGAAATTGATGTCTTCTGATAATTTTTTAGATAAAAAAACTCTTAAAAAACTAGATAGGGAGCGAGAGTCCTTAATAAGTAGAATTGGTATTGATAGAAAAACCCAGGATGAGGTATTTGATAAATCCACGCTTGATACCTTTGAAAAATTAATATCGGATAGAGTTATTGATATTCTTGATTTTCCAATTTCAACAGGAAAGGAAGGAAATGTTTTCAGAGGTATAACACCAGATAAAAAACTCGTTGCAATAAAAGTATATCGTGTATCAACATCAACATTTAAACATATCTCAAAATATATTTTAGGAGATCCGCGATTTATATCATTATCAAAAAACCGAAGGGATATTATTCATACTTGGACAAAAAAAGAATATAAAAATCTACAAAGGGCGTATAACGTAGATATAAATGTTCCAAAACCAATTAAAAGCATAAATAACGTCCTTATTATGGAATATCTTGGTTCATCCAACATGGCTGCGCCTCTTATGAAAGATGTAAAGTTGAAAAATCCACAGGAAATTTTTGATACAATTATTGATTTTATTTCAAAAATGTATAACAAAGCAGAACTAGTACATGGAGATATTAGTGCTTTTAATGTTATAATACATAAAAATAAACCATATATAATTGATTTTGGCCAGGGTGTTCTTATTGAACATCCTAACTCATTAGAATTTTTAAAAAGAGATATTCATAATGTAGTAAATTATTTTAAAAAGTTGAATATTTCAGCTGATGAAATCGAAATCTTCCAGAGAGTTACAAAAAAATCGTGATTTATATGAAATATCTAAAGATTCCTATGGAACGGGTTCCTATTTTAATTGGCCATAATGGAGAAACAAAAAATAATTTGGAGGAGAGATCAGGTTTGAAAATTGATATTGATTCTAAGCTTGGAGAAATTGTTATTGATGATCACAAGATTGAGGATCCTTTAATTGTAATTAAAATTGAAAATATTGTAAAAGCAATTGGTAGAGGTTTTTCTCCTGAAAATGCGTATAGACTATTTGATGATGATGCAGATTTTTTTATATTTGATCTTTATGATTACGTTGGTAAGAAACCTGCTCATATAATAAGATTGAAGAGTAGGATTATAGGAAGAGAAGGTAAAACAAAGAGAGTATTGGAGGAACTTACAGATTCAAAGATTTCTATTTATGGTCATACAATTTCAATAATTTCAGATATTACTCGAATAAATATATTGAAAAAATCTATTGATATGCTTCTTACAGGAAGTAAACATGCAACTGTTTATAGGTATGTGGAAAATCATATAAGAGAATTGAGAAGGGGGCAAAGATACGGTTTTTAACACGTAATATTTTAAAACGTTATTCTATTCTGTGTTTCTGTTTGCCGCCTTAGCTCAGTTGGTGGAGCACTCGGCTGTTAAAGGAAACATAAGTTTCCTACAGTAACCGAGCGGTCACCGGTTCGAGTCCGGTAGGCGGCGCTATTATTTCAGTAACATTAAGAAGGCATATTAGGGAGGAATACGTGGCTTTAAGTATCTTATTTGAAATATTCTTTTTCATGCCTGGAAAAAAAGGGTGGGCTTATTAATGGTTGTGTAGCATCTTGTAGCAAAAGATTGTTGAAATGTTGTAATTAACTATTGTTAAGGAAATATTTAAATCAGAATATTTTATTACAAGCAAATAGTTTTGAGGAGAGAAGGAAATATGGATAAAAAGCCTGTTGTGTTGTATAAAACGCTGGTAATTGGAGTGATTATCTTATTTCTGGGTGTTGCTGTTCAACCTAGTGTAGCAACCATTCAACCAGAAGAAGAGATAAATGCTGAACCTTATGATTATTTATTTCAGATTATTATAGACCTAGTAAATAACCCAGATGTTAAGAAGTTATTTGAGCAATATGAGAATGATTTGTTAAAAGTTGATATTGATAGAAGTGTCTATCGTAAGATATTATTTAGAAATCCACGGTTGTTTCGTTCATTAATATTTACTAAACCCAGTTTAACTTATGAGTATCTTGATAAATCCTACAATTATGGTATTGAAATCACTAACATTCTTGGTGAAGATAAAGCATTAGAAATCATAGAATCTATAGAGCTAACTAATCCAGAGGTTTTAGATGAACTTAAAAATATTATCATAAACGATGAAAACCTGTCTGGCAGAAACGCTATGCTTAAAGAGATGAATATGGAGATTACTCATGTTACACCTTTGGAAGATAATCTAGTTGTTTGTATAACTTTAGGCTTAATTGTTATTACATGTGTGATAGCAGGTGTGTTTTTCCTTGCATTAGCAGGATTATTGCCTGAAAATCTATACGAAATATTTCTTTTGGTTTATGGAGTATTTATTGCAATAGCTTTTGGATGTTATGGTTTAATGGCTTATATAGGATGCTTTGATTTTTTACCATAAGAACTACTGTAGATTATAAACCTGTTTGTTTGTAATATACTTTAATAGGATGATTGTAAGTATTAAAGAGCTCATCTTAGTAAATCTCTGGCTTTTAAAAAAAATCTGTTAGATGTAAACAGTTCTTATAGTTACATTTATATCAAAATATTATATAAGAAATCTGAAAAATTGTCCTAAGGGGAGGAATTAGGAACATGCAAAAGAGTATGTTTAGAAAAGAACTGGTTTTAGGAATAATATTGTTATTTGTGGGAGCTAGTGTTACACCGAGTATTAGTATAGATGTTAAATCGAGAGTAATGGAAGGTGCAGAGATGAATATAACTATAGACCAAGGGATTTCATCTGTATCTTGTTCAGGAGAACAAAGAGGTAGTGGTAAATGGATTAACGTGACTCCATTGATCAGATATATCGGTGGTTCAATTACTGGGAGGGCATTGCATAATATGGTATTTGATTCAAATTCGGAGACTATTATTATGTTTAGTGGTCAGAATGCTGCTGGTGAGGTGATCCAGGAAACCTGGGCATATAATTATGTTAATAATACATGGTTCTTAAGATGTAATGGAACTGGGCCCTTACCTCGAATCTGGTCTGGTATGGCATATGATTCTCAGGCTGATCGGACATTGGTTTTTGGGGGTAATAATGGAATTGAAGAATTAAAGGATACATGGGAATATAATTTTAATACAAATACTTGGACGAATCGAACTGCTCTTGGTTCATATGGTGAGGTTGATGGAACCTTAACTGGAAGAAGAGGTTTATCGATGGTGTACGATTCTATTGCTGATCGGACTATTATGTACGGTGGTGATAATGATAATCCTGATTTATTAAATGAAACATGGGTGTATGATTATAATAATAATACTTGGATTAATATGACACCAACCATAAATGTAATTGGTGGCATGCCTCATTGTGGAATAAAAGAGCATAACATGGTGTTTGATGCTGAGAATAATCTGACAATAATGTTTGGCGGTTTGGCTGATCTTGCACCTGGGCCAAATAGTATTAGGACTAATTGGACGTATATTTATGATTATAATACTAACACATGGGTGAATAGAACACCAAGCATGACTGTAGTAGGCGGCGACCTTAAACCAAGACAAAGGTTTTCAATGGTTTATGATTCTAATAATGAATGTGTAGTTCTGTTTGGCGGAAATGGTCCATCTAATACTCATTTGAATGATACGTGGTGGTATGATTTATCTAATAATACTTGGTATAACGTAAATTATGCTATGAGTGGTGGTATTCTTTGGGGACGTGATTACGTTGCTGGAGTATATGATTCTGTTAATAGAAAGACGATAATTCATGGTGGGTATAATAATGATAATCCCCCTAATTGGCCTGATTCACGAACAAATGAAACCTGGGTGTTCGATTTAAACAGTTCAAATCAACCACCCAACACCCCAACTGACCCTAATCCAGCAAATGAATCATTATGTGTTCAACCTGATGATGATATTAGTTGGTATTGTTGGGACCCTGATTATGATGATCTTACCTATGATGTATATTTTGAAGCAAATGATCCCACTCCTGATGTGTTAGTTTCCAATAATCAATCAGAAATAACATATGATCCAGGAACCATGGGATATGATACAACATATTATTGGCAGATTGTCGCCTGGGATACACCAGGTCATAGCACTGTTGGACCGATATGGCATTTTACCACCGAAGGACCAAATAATGCTCCAAATACACCTAGCAATCCAGATCCAGAAGATGATGCAACTGATATATCAGTTAATGCAAATCTGAGTTGGACAGGTGGAGATCCAGATCCTTGTGATACCGTCACATATGATGTATATTTTGAAGCTAATGATTCAACACCAGATATTTTAGTTTCAAGCAATCAAACCGAAACCACCTACAACCCTGGGACAATGTATGGTAATACTCAATACTACTGGCAGATAATAGCCTGGGATAACCATGATGTATCAACAGAGGGTCCTATTTGGAGTTTCACAACAGAAAACCTACCACCCTATACACCGAGTAACCCTACTCCTAATAATCATGCATCAAATGTTGATATCAATGCAGATTTATCCTGGGATGGTGGCGACCCTGATCCAGAGGATACCGTTACATATGATGTATACTATGGAACCTCTTCAGATCCTCCAAAAGTAGCATCAAATATTTCAGATACAAACTATGACCCTGGAATTATGGAATATAATACTAAATATTACTGGAAGATCGTCAGCTGGGATAACCTTGGAGCAACAGCAACTGGACCCTTGTGGGATTTCACTACAGGTAATGAACCTAATGATCCACCAGAGGAACCAAGTAATCCAAGTCCATTAGATGGAGCAACTGGTGTAAGTATTGATACTTATTTGAGTTGGGATTGCAGTGATCCAGATGGAGATGAAATCTTTTATGATGTTTATCTTGAAGCAGATGATGAAACACCAGATGTTCTTGTAGCAGATGATATTACAGAAACCACTTTTGACCCTGGAATCTTAGATTATGGAGCTCTTTATTATTGGCAGATTGTCGCAATAGATGAACATAGTGCTTCAACACAAGGACCTATTTGGAGTTTCACAACAGTTGAAAACAATCCACCAGATGCACCAAGTATTGAAGGTCCAGATAGGGGAATCCCAGAAACAATTTATGAATTTGGTTTTACATCTGAGGATCCTGATGGACATGACATAGCTGAATACATTATCAACTGGGATGATGACTCTGGTGAAGAAACAATAAGTGGTCCTTTTGGATCTGGTGAGGAAGTTTTTGCAAGTCATAGCTGGAGTGAGAAAGGAACCTTTAAAATTCAAGCTAAAGCAAAAGATGTCTTTGGGGCTGAGAGTGACTGGGGTGAGTTTGAGGTAAAAATTCCAAGGAACAGAGCAACCTATAATTTGTTATTCCTACAGTTATTGGAGCGTTTTATTGATAACTTTCCAATTATGAGATATCTTCTTAGATTGATGTTCTGAGGGAGGAAAATGTTATGAAAAAAATTATAGGGATAATTATATGCATTTTCTTGATAACAACTACTGGTTTATCCGTAGCAGAAATTAATGTAAACAGAGATGAGTTAAATAAAAATCATACACCTAATAATTTTGAAAATCCTGAACCTCTTAATCAAGTTGATGAATGGCCGATGTATCAACATGATGTACAGCATACAGGGTTCTCATCATCAAGTGCACCTGATACCAATAAAGTCCATTGGACTTTCCCAACAGAAGCACCTATTCACTATAGTTCACCGGCTATAGCTAATGGGAAAGTCTATATTGGATGCGAAGACGGTTACCTGTATTGTATAAATACCGGTACAGGAGAACTCGTTTGGAAGAATGATACCCAAGATCCAGATATGAAGAGTTCCTCACCAGCAATATATCAAGGCAATGTTTATTTCACTCAACCTCAAAATCAACTTATAACATGTCTCAATGCAAACACTGGTAGTCTTGTATGGGAGGAACCTGTTGGTGGACGACCTGCTAAATCTTTAACAATTTTTGATGATAAGTTATATTTTGGTGCTAATACTGATAAGATCTATTGTTGGGATGCCACAACAGGGAGTAGCATATGGGATTTCACCGCAGATGGTGATATTAATTCCTTCCCAGCTATCAATAATAATAAAGTATTTGTAGGATCAACTGATGGAAATCTTTACTGTCTCAATGTAAATAATGGAAGTAAGATTTGGTCCTATGATACTGGTGGTGTTGTAAATTCAGGACCTGCTGTTGCTAATGGCTATGTTTATTTCGGGTCATGGTCAAATTACATTTATTGTTTATCTGAGGATACTGGAGTGTTTATTTGGAAGTATCTAACTGATGAACATGTAAGTAGTTCTCCAGCAGTTGCATATGATAAGATCTATGCAACGTCATGGAGTACCTTGTATTGTATAGATGCATACTCTGGTGATTACATTTGGAGTTATACTCCCAATATGGGATTTATAGCTAGTCCTGCTGTTGCAGATGGCAAAGTCTTCATTGGTGATCTTGATCAATATTTCTTTTGCTTTGATGCTGAAACAGGTAATATTGTTTGGTCAAATAATCTTGGTTGGCATTTTATTATCTCTTCACCAGCAGTAGCAAATGATATGGTAATAGTCGGACACTATGACAATTTAGTATATTGTTTTAAGGACCCTAATTATCCACCAGATGCCCCATCAATTGATGGTCCTTCAAGTGGAAAAACAAATGTTGGATATGAATATACTTTTAATTCAACAGACCCAGAAGGGGACCCTGTCATGTACTTTATTGATTGGGGAGATAATAATACAGATTGGACTGAGTATGGTGATTCAGGTGAAGAGATAATATTAAAACACACCTGGGATGAGGAAGGAGAATATACAATAAAGGCAAAAGCAAAGGATATTAGTGATGCCGAGAGCAATTGGTCATACTTTGATGTAGAAATACCAAGAACCAGAGCATCATCTTATCATTGGCTGTTTGAGCGTTTCCCATTGCTGGAAAGACTGCTATCATTTTTATTGTTGTAACATTTAAATATCCTTTATCAGATTAATATTATTCAAGGCGAGGAATAAGAATGAAGAAAATCATTGGATTTATTATTTGCATGTTAATGTTTACATCTACTGGTTTCTCTGTTGTAGGGATTGATGAATATAAGGACATATCAAATATTGAAAATTCATCACCACCAACTGGATTATTTGAATGGCCGATGTTTCGCTATGGGCTCAATAATTCAGGTTATTCACCGTCTCTAGCACCAGATGATGATACCATTCTATGGAGTAAATACATCGGTGATTGGGTTGATTCAAATCCTACTATTAAAGATGAAAGACTCTACATCGTTGGGGATAATTATTGGCAACAAGGTGGTGCAGACCTTTGGTGTTTAAATCCTTTCGATGGTAGTGTAATATGGAAAACTAATATCCCTGATGAGTTCGTCTGGGGTTCTCCAACTGTTGCGAACGATAAGGGTATATGTTCTGGGAACTTACTTTAATCTATATTGTTATGATGCCAATAATGGAGATTTACTATGGGACTTCGAATCATATGGTCATTGTGGCCCAATGGTTGTTGAGGATAAA
Source organism: Thermoplasmatales archaeon (assembly GCA_030672305.1). GTDB lineage: Archaea > Thermoplasmatota > E2 > DHVEG-1 > DHVEG-1 > SG8-52-3. Next base: position 26,410 of record DAOVGR010000001.1, read on the forward strand.
TTATATTTTGGTTGTTCTCTTGGGGATTATAAAGGGTTTTACTGTTTGAACGCAACTACTGGTGAGATAATATGGGTCCATGACCCAATAACAAACTATGACGGTTGTACCCCTGCTATTGTTGATGGAAAAGTATATATTAACAACGATTTTTATTTATACTGTTTAAATGCAGAAACAGGTGCTGAAATCTGGAATTCTCCAGATAAACCTACCTGGGCATCTCCAGCTATTTACAATAATAGAGTATACACAAATGCTTATGAGATGTATTGTTTAGATGCTGAAAATGGTGATGAATTGTGGAATTATCCAAATGGTGATTGGTATTGTTCTCCAGCTATCGCTTATGGAAATGTATACGCTGGAAATTTATATAATTATAAAGTCTATTGCCTTGGCCTTGAGACTGGAGATTTAAACTGGGAATCCATATCATTAGGTTATATGATTAATGATGTTGCAATTGCTGATGATAAAGTTTTTATTCCAGTTGGTGGTCATGAAACATTATCAAAATTAGTATGTCTTGATGCACATACAGGTGAAGTTCTCTGGGATTATCCTCTTGGTGGTATGCATTGTATGTATTCTGCTCCTGCTGTTGCCTATGGTAATGTCTATGTTGGTGCTGGAGAGAATGGGTATATTTACGCTTTTGGAACACCCAATGAACGTCCTAATATACCTGTAAAACCTGATGGTCCAGATAATGGAAAAACTAACAAGGAATACATAATCAACAGTACTACTACTGACCCTGAAGATGATGACATTTACTATTTATTCGACTGGGGTGATGGATATAATAGTGGTTGGATTGGCCCTTATACTTCTGGAGAAGAAGTGAGTGCATCTCACATATGGACAGAAATTGGCGATTATGAGATAAGAGTTAAATCTCATGATGGAAGGCGTGAAAGTGACTGGTCAGAACCGTTAACAATTCTTATCACAAGTCTACCACCAGATGCACCCATCATTGATGGTCCAACAAGTGGAAAACAAGGAACATACTATAATTTTACTTTTAATTCTGTAGACCCAGATGGAGAGGATGTATATTACTATATCAAATGGGGTGATAATTCTGAAGAGGATTGGAATGGTCCTCATCCCTCTGGAGTAGATTTTGAAATTGCACATTCCTTTCCATTTAAAAAAACATTTACAATTGAAGCAAAAGCTAAAGACATTTCTGACGCTGAAAGCAATTGGACATACTTTGATGTAGAGATTCCAAGAACCAGAGCAACCTTTAATCTCTTGTTCCCGTGGTTTTTGGAACGATTCCCAATACTGGAAAAACTGCTGACCTTAATTAGAGTGTTTTGAAATCAGTTCTTTTAATAACTAATGGTCCGAGTCCGACCTACCTTATTTTTTATGTTCCAACAGGAGAAAACAAGTATAAAATGGCCCCATATATGGGTTCGAATCCCGGAGTACAAACATAAAAATTCATTGATTTCTTTTTTATCCCAAACCCAACATTTAAATTAAATTAACTAATAACAGTTATTCCAGATTTTATTCTGGGGAGGAATAAAATGAAAAAGAGAATAAGATATTATTTTAAAATAGGCGTCATTCTAACGATTGTGTTTGCATTTGTAATGCAGGGTGCAGCAACAATAACAAAACCGCTATTATCAGAAGAAACTTTAGGATTCTCTAATGCTGAGTTTGAGTGGGTACCAGTTGACGCAAGTGGTTCACATACTATTGATGGTCATGAGATCATACTGAATGAGACCGGGCAGTTGGTAACACTGGAAATTCATGCCTCTGGTTGGTATCCCAATCTGCTGAAACTTTTACAGGCGACCGTTGATTCATCAGGTTACTCAAACGGTGTAGGTGGTACGTTATATCCATTGGGTTGGCCAGGAACGCCTCTGGATGGATGTTTTATTAACACTAGTAGACCTGATTATGTGTTTTATGGTATGGCCCAGGTCGATGCTGTGTATACAGGGGATCTCAACTATATGTGGGGTGCAACGCTCCTTGTAGGCTCAAAGGCTGATAGTGGCCAGACATACTACTTCGGTACACTGATCCTTGAAGTCCCCTCTGATGCAAGTGGTACATACACAATCGTGTTTTTACCAAACGATGACAAAACCTATATGCAGGATGATATCGGGCAAAAAATCTTACCTCTGACTTTGACTCCTGCTTTGGTTACAATCAATGAACCTCCAAATAAACCAGCAAAACCATCAGGTCAAACAAATGGAAAAACCGGAACATCTTACACGTATTCCTCAACCACCACAGATCCTAACGGAGACCAATTATACTACTGGTTCGACTGGGGAGACACCACTAATAGCGGCTGGGTAGGACCATATACCTCTGGTTCTCCAGGAGATGCAAGTCACACATGGACTGCACAAGGTTCTTATAATATCCAAGTAAAAGCCAAAGATGTTTATGGTATGGAGAGTGATTGGTCAGATCCGCTATCTGTTACAATCCCAAGAGCAAGAACGGTAAATCACCCATTATTGAGGTTTTTAGAACGTTTCCCAATGCTGGAAAGACTGCTGAATCTCTTGAGATAGTACCTTAGTTCCATATCTATCAGTTATTGTAACATTTAAATATCCCTATAGAGTTGTTATTTATTTGAGGGAGGTAGTTAAGCTTGACCAAAAAGAGTACCCTGTTTAGTAAAATCCTGGTAATTGGAATTATAATCTTATTTATTGGAATTGCGGGTCTACCGAGTGTGCCGAGTAAGAATGATGTTGGTGCTACTTTCGAAGAGGTGGTAGTTGAACTCACTTACGAAGACGACCAACATATAATTATTACAGGTGAAAAAACTGAATATAATATTACTATGAAGAATAATGGGTCGTCAACGGAAGATTTCAATATTACTACTCAAGATATATTTCTGCCTGAGACAGGTGTGATCTGTTATTTTGAAGATGAGATTTCATGGTTCCATATCCGAATAGAACCTAGTCAGTCTTATTTGTGTAAACTTTTTGTCAATACAACTCCAAATGCATGGCTTGGTGATTATGTATCTTCTGTTGGAGCCTATCTCTTGCCCGATCAAACTCTATTGGCTTCAATAAACACGACAACCACAGTAATCGCACGAGGGTATGGCATTGTTATGGACTGTCCAGAGAATAATAAAACGGTTCGCCCAGAGCAAACTGCACAATATTTCATTAATGTGAAAAACCTCGGAAATGTACCTGATGACTTCTTGTTCACTATTGGTGGCTCTGCTTATTTGTTGGAAGGTGTCTCAACAGCATTGATTCTTCCAAATGGCACTGTTTATCCAGAGGGATGGGGCAATCCAACCTGGCATCTTGCAGCTAATGAGACAGCAATGATCATTTTGAATGTAACAATTTTTTACACATCTGGAACTTATGAGATTAATGTAACTGGTATCTCATTAAACGGACCTGATCCACCTCCTCAAGACACTATTACAACCCTCACAACAATCAACTGTCCTCCAAATAAACCCGCTATAACTGGTCCTACGAATGGAAGAAAAGGAGTATGGTATGAATATAATTTTTCAATATCTGACCCTGATGGAGATTCATTGTGGATACATATAGATTGGGAGCATGGGACACCAAGTAAATGGGATGGTCCATTTCCTTCAGGTTCAATTATTAAATGTAATTATTCTTGGAGAAAGAAAGGAACATATACTATTAGAGCACAAACTATGGATAGTAATGGTCTTCTTAGCGACTGGGGAACACTTGAAGTCACAATTCCAAGAAACAAGGCAACTTTTAATTCGTGGACCCATTGGTTTTTAGGACGATTTCCAATGGTAAATTTGCTGCTGAATCTTATGAGATGGAGGTAATAAAAATGCGGAAAAGCTTGTTTAAAAAAGGATTGGTAGTTGGAATAATTGTTTTATTAATTGGATTAGGTGTTGTTCCATCAACTAGGCGGGTATTATCTAATGAAACAAGTTTTGGTGGCATATTGGAAGAAAACAATGAAGAAGTTGTTTCAGTGTTAGTTTATTTGAAAGATCAGGTTGATCTTGATAAAATTACAACACATATGGATGAACAGCGGGCTTCACTTCAACTTCGTCATGAGACAGTAGTTGTTGAACTTCAGAATACTGCATCTGAATCGCAAACTGAAATTGTTGAATATCTAAATGATCTTAAAAGTCAAGATCTTGTGAAAGATTTCAAGTGTTATTGGGTAGGTAATATTATTCGAGTTGACACTTATCAATATATTGTTGACGAAATTGCTAAGCGTGATGATGTTGAAGAGGTGTATCCAAACTATGGTATTGAATTAATTGAACCAACATATGAAAGTTTTGAAAGTGAACCTGGTTATAAAAACGACGTTGAAAATGGTCTTGAGGCTATTAGAGCACCAGAGGTCTGGGATTTGGGTATAACAGGTGAAGGTGTACTTGTCGCAACAATTGATACTGGAGTTGATGGTAATCACCCTGCACTTGCTAGTAGATGGGCAGGTGTAGCAGATCCCAGGTACGAAGGTCATCCGGAATGGGCATGGCTTGACTCATCTGGAGGTCAAAATGATTTTCCTTTTGATTATGGTAACCATGGCACCCATACAATGGGTACTGTTTGCGGTGGTGCTCCAGGGGATCAAATTGGTGTTGCACCAGGTGCCCTGTGGATGTCTGCAGGTTGGGCATATTCGGACGTTCCTCATTTTGTTTCAGATATAATAGAATCATTCGAATGGATGATTGATCCAGATGGTGATCCAACGACTAATTGGGATGTACCAGATGTTTGTTCAAATTCATGGGGATTATCTGATTCTTTTGGAGTTCCAGACTGTGATGAAACATTTTGGACTTACCTTGATGCATGTGAAGCTGCAGGAACTGTTATAATCTTCATAGCTGGTAACGAGGGTTCTCAGGGTTTACGTAGACCTGCTGATCGAGCAACTGATGATTATAGATGTTTTGCAGTTGCTGCAGTTGATGCAAATGATCCAGACTGGCCAATTGCAGATTTTTCATCTAGAGGTCCAACATATTGTAATCCAAATGGTGACGAAGCAATAAAACCAGATATAGCAGCACCTGGTGTTAGTGTACGTTCATCAGTACCAGGTGGTGGTTATACTACTTATTCTGGTACTTCAATGGCTGCACCACACATCAATGGTGTAGTTGCATTAATGCGTGAGGCTAATCCAAATATTGGTGTTGAGGAAATAAAAGAAATCATATTCCAAACAGCATATGACCTAGGTGATCCAGGAGAAGATAACGATTATGGTTGGGGAATGGTTGATGCCTATGAAGCAGTTCTGCATACAAGTCAATCCCCCGAAACACCAAGTGTTCCAGAGGGTCCTGAAGAATGGATTCAAAATGCAGAAGCCACTTTTTCAACCAGCGCTACAGAACCCGAAGGAGAAGACGTGTATTATATGTTCGACTGGGGCGATGGTAACTTTAGCGAGTGGGTAGGTCCATATGCTTCAGGTGAAACAGGTGAAGCATCTCATAATTGGACAGAGCTTGGGGAATATGAAATAAAAGCTATTGCTAAAGATATAAATAATATTCCAAGCAATTGGTCAGAACCTGCAATTCTTTCGATTGTTGAAAATGAAAAACCTTCAAAAGTTGCAATAGATGGAACAAAATATGGCTTTGGTGGAGTAGAGTATGAGTTCACATTTGTGTCAACAGATGCAGATGGACACGATTTATACTATAGGGTCAACTGGGATGATGGTCACGAAACTGGATATATTGGACCATACAGTTCTGGTGAAACAATAACTCTCAGTCACTCTTGGAAAAACAAGGGAGATTATTGGATTAAATCCTGGGCAAAAGATACTATGGGAGATGAAAGCAATCAAGCAAGCCATAAACTAGTTATATTAACAAATAAAGTAAAAACTGCTCAAATTTATAGGTTTTTAGAACGATTCCCAATACTAACCAGGTTGTTATATCTTATAAACGGTTAATTTGGGTGCAGAATTAATAATATGGGTGCAAACTTGAATAAGGGTGCAAAGCCTAAATTGTGATAAAATGGGAGATAGAAAATATGGTAACTTATAGAAAAAAAAGAGGAAGTAATATATGGCATTGGTGTAGAAATTGTTCTAGTTGGCCTATAAAAAATTATATTCCATTGGATACTGATCCTCTTACGGGTGAACTATGTCGTCAATGTAAAGATAAAGACAAATCAGGAAATTGTACAAAAAGATAATTTTAAGTCAAAATTGGGAATTTTAAGTCAAAATCGAATTTTAGGGCAAAGCTACTATTTGGCAAACCTTTATAGCTACGATGTGTAGACACGTATCAAATTATTTCTCAGTCATAATGAATTTATGTGCAGAAATGAAATTTGCACATAAATTGGAATAATTGTGTGCAAAGCCCCAATACATATCCTCAGACAGATATATACCGAGCAATACCCCTATTTTAAACCACTTTTTAAAAAAAAGTACGCTCAACACCCGCTCCGCCCCTCTTCCCCCAACACCATCACCACACCCTCCATAACATACCTATCAGGCCACTTCAGAGGGCTTTATTTTGTGTTTTTCTACCTTTTTTTTGTTTTTTTCCCCATAGTTTTTTTTAATGTTTTTGACAGTTTTTTTCTAGGATTTTTTATTTTATTAAAAATATTTTTTTTAATTTTTTTTGATGGGGAAGGTAGGGCGGAGAGTATTTTTAATAAAAGCAACAGGAGAAAAAAAGATAATATTTAATATGGTAAAAAAAAGAAAAAATCGTATCTATTTTTTTCTATAGAACAACATTCTCCTGTCTTCAAGTATTTTGCGGCAGTATCTATAGTAGTTAATAATATAAAAAAAAAATAAAAAAAGCAGCTTTCCAGCACACGTATGGAATGCATGGATAGCATTTGATTGAAGATATAAGACCCTTTTTTAAGAGTAGCCTGCAAAAACTGAACATTTGCGGGTTCTCTTTTTTTTAAAATCTACTCTGAATGATATTGTCATTCACTATTTTTCTGGTTTGTCTTTTGAAGGGGATGTTCTGGGTTCGAATCCCAGAGGCAGACATACCTCCACTAGTGTAAAAGAGAGGTGGGGGTAAGGAGATAGAAAATGGAAAGAAATCGAAATATTAGGTCCACCCGGTCGGCTGGTGGTAAAGAAATGAGCCGAGGTCTAAGTATAGGACGTCTTGAAGAAGCTCTATCTAAAGAGATTGCTCAAAGGGCACATTTTCATTATGATGAGCTCTGCAGAAATGATGGAAGGAGTAGAGTCCGAGCAATCAGGTTGGAGAATGGGTGTATCGACGTACTGGGTACCTTTCTGAAAGCTCAAAGGAATTGCTCAGTTGCATGGCAGGTGGACTCCTTATGATAACGAGGCAATATACACATTCCGCTGTTGTCTTCAACTATTTCTTTGCAAATGAGGAAGAGCGTAATAAATATAACAAAGGAGGTCATATTTTCTATGAAGGAGACCTGTTGTACAGCTATGGTCATCATTTCATTCTTGCGGTCAAGTGTCGGAATAATGGTTATATTCTGAATGGTGATTCCTATTCAAATAGCACAACCAATCATCAATGGGTTGCCCGAGACGTTGCTGATAGGCATAGAAGGGAGACAACTGGTAAACCTACACATCATTGTGTCATCCCGTTCTCTTCGCTTCATGGCGCAGGTATACCGCCTGAGGATGCCATGATCCTAGATGTCTCAGATGACACCTATGAGACTATCAATAGAAAGAATCCTAAGACTGGTGAAATGGAGCAATATCAGATCCATCATCTAGGCGCCTCACTTATACGCATCGGCTCCAAGAGGTTTCTGAGCAGTATCGATAATGGAGCTAATAGAGGTGGTAGTTATTATTTGGTATTGCTGAAATCCCGTCAGATAAACACAATAGAGGATGCCTTCAGGAATCTCGCTGGAAATCTCAGTGATGATGAGTATAAAAAGTATCAGGCTGGTGAGATATTGCGACAGGGAGAGTTCTTCCTGGAACCTTGTAAGATTAGCACAAGGGAGCTGAAGAGGAAAGCTAAAAAGATACCAGTAAAAATCAAAGGTGTCCGGGATATCAAGGTAAAAACTGCTCAGTCTAAACAGAGCGTCAACAGAGTCATAAAACGGGAAAGAATAGGTATGGGAGGCTGCAGAAGAGAGCAGATACAGGTCATAAGGAGAAAAGGAGTCCCTTATTATGTACTTGTAGACCGGGATCACATCGGAATGGAAATACCGAGAGCTGCTATTGTCAAAAATGGGCATCTTGTAAATTTGGAGGCTTTGGTGCATCAGTATGATCTCAGCAATGGTGTTGGAAATGCTCATGTTGCCCGTGATGCTATAAAAACATCTGATGGTTTGTTTATCAGAGGTACTCTGAGGCATAATCAGCATCGTATGATTAGAATGCGTAACATCTGGCACAAGGTTATCCAGAATACTGCTGTTGGCAGCTGGTCTGCAACAGGTAACGTGGACTGAGCATATATTGTCCTTTTGAGGGATGTGATTTGTTATTATGTCTTTTTTAATGGATATAGTCCTGTTTCCAGTCCGGCTGTTGATGAAGATGCTATGGATTCTGATGCCATTGTTCCTGCTGGTGCTTGCATTGATACTGATTTTGAGATTCCCATATATTATGCTTGGTTTCTCTATCGGTTTCCTGATTTCACCAAAGATACTCAGAAAGCTGGAGATCTATCATATGGACTCCAACAATGCCTTGGAGGGCTTCAATTTTAAAAACCGAGAAATACAACAAACAAGCTCAATGTATCAATTAGAGTTGAACAAAGCTTCTGAGAAACATAGACGGAAGGAGCAGAGATTTCAGAGGAAGATGCAGAGACTAAAGGAGGAAGACTCTACGTTGGAAAAAAGATATGCTGAGCTTTTGGACCAGGAACCGGACCGAATACTCTACACCAGACCCCGGTCGGTATTCCAATGGATGAGAACACGATTTTTAAACAAGGACAAGTGATAACATGATTGTTCCTATTGTTGAAGTAGCTGCCTCATTTATCGCAGGGATTACGACGATGCCCATAATTGTTGAGGGCTATGCTTATTTTAAGAAATTATGGCTTCAAAGAAAGCATACTGAGCAGATAAGGAGAATGAACCAGGCTCATCAAGCTCGGATGAAACATCTCGGAGAAGAATGGATTACTGCAGTCGAAAAATACAATAAAAAAATGACAAAGATTGAGAGGAAACTCTCAAAGCATAATCTGTTTGTTGATATCGATGAGGAGGGCAATGAGATCATTACAAGAAGGGTGCCGGTGGATATGTCGTTCAGGAGATGGTTAAAACAGTAGAGCTGGTAATCCGCCATCTCTTTCTATTCTTTAATTTTTTCTTCAATATTTATTTTAATAATTGGAATGTATTGTAAAAAAGTCACCGAAGTAAATATTTTTCTTTGTTAATTATAACTTTAAGTTAGATTCCTATACTCAGCCTTTTTATTTGATTAATCCCAGCAGTTTTTCCAGCATTGGAAAACGTTCCAGAAACCATAGATATGATACTCTGTTTCTTGGTATAGTTACTTCCAATGTAGCAATGTCGCTTTGTTCATCATATACGTCTCTTGCCCAGCAGGAAATCGTATAAGTCCCCTTATCAGTCCAAATATATGACAATGTTATCTCTTCACCTGAAGGATATGGTCCATAAATGTATATGATTTCCTTATCACCCCAACATAGGTGATACCAAATATCATCACCATCAGGATCTGAAGCATTAAAAGTATAATCATAGGAAACGTCTGCTTTACAACTTGTCGGACCATCTATAGTTGGAGTATCTGGTGGATTGTTCCCAAGTGTTAGTATTGTAATTAAGATAGGATTCGACCAGGGGGTTTCATACCCATGAATATCCATAGCTTTCCATCTTAACTCATATTCCCCTGGATAACTAAATGATTTATCTGCAATTCCTGTTACCCAATCACTATATGTTCCATCTCCCCAATCAAACAAATATTTTCCGAAATCCTCCAAATAAATTGTGAACTTATATGTTAAATCAACATATCCTATAGATGGATGAAGAAATTTGAAATCAGGTGAGACTGTCAAACTATAGACTGCCTCTTGACTTTCACCATCCAAATCCCGTGCTTTTAATTTGATTAGGGATGTCCCATCAGGCCATACATGTGAAAGTGATACAATTTCTCCAGATTCATATGGACCCACCCATTCCCCTGTCCCGTCACCCCAGTCAATATAAAGCCAAATGACGTCTTCATCAGGATCAACAATTAAAATATAGAACGTTGTAAAATCTTCAGTCCACATAAGTGGTGGTAAGGGTGGAGAATTTCCTCTTGTTGTAAAACTCCAGATAGGACCAGGAGTTGATGCACCATGCTCATCAGTGGATACAACTTTCCAGTAGTAAGTTGTATTGGATTCCATTGCAGAAGAACAGTAGATAGCTATAGACGAATTAGAAATAACCTTATGGGGAGGAGTTGTGTTTCCAAAATATATATCATACGTGACAAGGTCGCCATCAGGGTCACCCCCTGTACACCTTACACAACTATTCCAGTGAACATTAGTAGCTCCATCAGGTGGAATAGGATTACTTGGCTCATATGGAGGATTGTTAGATTTATAGATAAAAGATGCCTTACTAATACTACCAGTTAGTGGAGTAATACTCATTCCCAGAAACAGGATTGTTATTCCAACAACTGTTAGGATGTTCTTATGCATATTTATTCCCTTAACTATAAGGATAAAAATCATAACAATCAAATACACCGAAATATGCTATGAGTGGAATCATAGCAAATATTACTATTGGAATTGAGATTATTTTACTAAT
>DAOVGR010000067.1 GCA_030672305.1 Thermoplasmatales archaeon
AAAAGCTAAAATGGGTGTGGATGTTTATTCTTTAACAGATTTTTTTGATGGATATATTGATGAATTTAAAATTATTAAATATGAGCAGGGAAATGAACAAGAACCACCTAGAATTAATGGTCCAACGGGTGGGCTTCCAGGTGTAGAATTAGACTATACATTTGTAACAGATGATCCTGAAGGAGATGATATAGAGTTTTTAATTGATTGGGATGATGGAACTGAAGAGGATTGGCGAGGTCCATACACATCTGGAGAGGAGATAACTGTAAGTCATAAATGGAATGAAGAGGGGCAATATAATATTACAGCTAAAACAATGGACTTTTGGGATGATAGTAGGTGGTCAGATCCGTATCTTGTTAGAATCGGAAATCAGCCTCCAGATCCACCAATTATAGATGGTCCTAGATGTGGTGATCCTGGAGAAAAATTAACATATACATTAGTATCAGAGGATTATGAAGGTCATGACATATATTACTATATTGATTGGGGAGATGGTAAAGTAACAAATTGGTTTGGGCCATATGCATCTGGTGAGGAGACAACTGCTTCTCATTCATGGGATACAGAAGGCGAATATGAAATAAGGGCTAAGGCAAGAGATGATCAAGGTGCTGAGAGCGATTGGTCAAGTACCTTTATAGTAAGAATTGGGGATCAGTCACCTCCTGAGGCACCTTATATAGATGGACCTAGAAAAGGCTCAATAGGTGTAGAATATGGTTTTATATTTCAAACCACAGATCCAGATGGAGATAAAGTCATTTATGAAATTGATTGGGGAGATGGTACAAGTGATGAAGAAGGACCAATATCCTCTGGTGAAGAAGTAATTGTTAATCATGCCTGGGAGATGCCTGCAACATATACAATAAAAGCTAGAGCTAGAGACGAATTTTGTGGTGATTATAGTGTTTGGTCAGAGTTAAAAGTTGAAATTCCACGAAATAGAGCATTCAATTTTAATCTCATGGACTGGCTGTATGAACGATTTCCTCGTTCATTTTATATTATAACAAATTTATTGGATTTATAAAGAGTATATGAAAAGAAACAGGCGAAAACTTATAATACTAATAAGTGAATTAACATTTGTTAAGTTGGAGGTATACTATGAAAAGAATCATAATTGGAGTTTTAATTAGTATGCTAGTGTTATCCAGTGGTATGGGTGCTTTTACTTCTGCAACAACACAAAAAAAATCAATGGATCCTGAGCCTATAGCAGACTATTCACACAATGTTTTAGGAGAATATTTCACTCTGACAACTTGTGTGCCTTGTAAATATTCTCATCAAGCATTGAAGGAATTATACGCTGAAGGATGGCATCCTTTTTATTATATTACTTATGTATCTGATGTAAATAATAATTCAAGGCAAAGAAAGAATGAGTTAAATGTTGGTGGTTCTCCAACAGAGGTTTGGGACGGCGGTTATAAGTATAATATCGGCGGAAGTGGCTCTACTGAAGAGGAAAAAACAAAATTTAATTATAGTATTATCCAATGTGGCGCCAGAGATGTAAAGGATATAGATCTATCTCTTAATGTTACATGGCTCGGGGCTGTTAATAACCATCCAGAGGATGGGGAAACTGTTGTTCCTATTGAAGTAGTTTTAAATTGGACAATTTCTGAGATGAAGATTGATGTTGAGGTTAAAAATAATGAAGCAAGCGAATATGATGGACATGTTCATGTACAAGTAACAGAAGTGGAGTCAGTTTGGTATGATGATAAATTTGGTAATCCTTATACTTTTGAATTTAAAAGCTATGCATATAATAATGATACTGACCCAATGGATGCTGGAGATACCTGGAATGAAACCATTTATTATGATGGAGTGGATCATAACGATGCTGATAAACCTCCAAACTATTTTGATCATATAACAGAAGATAATATTCAGGTAATTGCTATTGCTATGGATAAAGACAATGATAAATATGTGGATGAAACTGCAGGTTTTAGAACAGGTGTAGATACTGATCCTAAAACCTTTACTGTGTATTTCGGTGATACTAATCCTCCTCCTTTGGTTATAACTAATGGGTCAGCTATGAAATATAATCCTTTTGGAGATCTTAACTGGACCACAGACTATTATTGGAAGATTGATGTATGGAATAACAAAAGTGAACCAACATACGGAGATGTTTTAAGTTTTACTACAAGAGGTAATGTTCCACCTAATACTCCATTAGATAGTAATCCATGGAACGGTTCAACTGATGAAGAAATCGACACTAATATAACATGGTTGGGTGGTGATCCTGATGGTGATGATGTAACCTATGATATTTATTTTGGTGAATTCGATCTAGTTAATGATCCCCCACAGGTTGAGGCGAATTGGTCTAAGGGGACAACTTATGATCCCTCACCTCTCGGATCTCTTGATTTTGAGACAAAGTATGCTTGGAAGATAGTTGCATGGGACGAATATGGACTAAATGCATCTGGGGAGAAATGGAATTTCGAAACTGAATCAAATTTTCCACCCGATCCAGCTAAAGATCCTCGACCACCTGATGGGGCAAAAAATGTACCTGTCAATGCTAGTCTTTTCTGGAATGGTAGTGATCCCAATTCAGGTGACACATTGAAATATGATGTGTATTTCAGTTTATATGATCCGCCATCTCAAAGTACTTGGAATCAAACTCAAGCTACTTATGATCCATATGATGATGATGATATGCAATTATTTGAGACATATTATTGGAAGATTGTCACCTGGGATAAAGAAGGAGAAAGAAGTGAAACTCCTATATGGGTCTTTGAAACTGGGGTTAATCCACCACCAACCGATCCAGAGATTGATGGCCCTACTAGTGGTGGAACTGATGTAGTATACGATTTTACCTTTGTTTCAACTGATGAGGATAATAATACTATAAGTTATTTTGTTGATTGGGGAGATGAAACCAATACTGGATGGACTAATTTTTATAAATCAGGTGAAGTGGTAACATTAAATCATTCTTGGGAGGATAAAGACCCATTTACCATCAGAGCAAGAGCTAAAGACGAATATTATGCAGAAAGTGATTGGTCAACACATGAAATCAAGATACCACGTAACAAAGCAGTCAGTAATAACTATAATATAATAAACTGGTTATCTGAAAGATTCCCACATATGTTTCAATTAATTAGATACCTGTTTGGGCTATAGATTAGCCCACTCAAACTTTTTTTCTTTTTATTTATTTACTAAATTAGCTTATATTAAGAAATCCTATTATTTATGTTAAAAAAACATGGTTTATTAGAGTTATATTTTAAATAATTTCAGATTTTTATCATAATTTTAGATAATATCACTCGCTATGTTCATATATACAAAATGTTATTCAGTATTTATGGAGAAAATTCCATGTGAATACATTGTATGGAATGTTTTACCTTCAATAAGAAAAGAATTTGCAAAAGCTCTTATGAAAAATTATGGATTGAATCAAAAACAAGTTGCTCAAATACTTAATTTAACTTCATCAGCAGTATCCCAATATTTTTCAAATAAACGAGGTGGTATTAATATAACAGATGAAAATATTCTACGTGAAATTGATAAATCCACAAGAAATATCTTTAAAAATGGGATAGCACAACTATCCATTGAAACATGTAGAATATGTAATCTATTGAAATTAACAGAACAAGTTTCAAAAAACATAGGATATTTTATAAGTAAAGAATTTTCATGTGGAACTACAATATGTAAAAACAATGAATTATTCTATGAAAATATTGTTTGGAATATATTACCTACCATTCGAAGAGAATTTGCTAAAAATTTAATAAAGAATCATAAACTCGCTCAGAGAAAAGTTGCTGATATTTTAGGACTTACAGAAGCAGCTGTTTCACGATATGTTTCTGGAAAAAGAGGTTTGCTGGAAATATCTGATAAAAATTTCTTAAAGGAAATTTCTAAGTCCACTAATCGAATAGTCAAAGGAGAGAAAAAAACTATGCTGATTGAAATTTGTAGGATTTGCACTCTTTTAAAATCTATTAACCAATCCAAGCGAGAAATCCCCAAATTTTAAGTTGTGGGATGAATCGCATGGAGATTAAACTTAAAACGCCGAAAGGCGTTTTTTTCCCCTTGAGGGGAAAGCCACGCAATTTTATTGCGTGGAAGGGGTGACACTTGTAAAAAATATAAATTAGTTTGTTTAAATTTAATTCTTTTAGAAATATTACAGAAATATATCTATTTTAAAATACCAAAAGATATTTATACTTAACAATTGTTAAATTTCATAATAAATATAAATAATTTCAAAATTATTCCCAATAAAGGGAGGTAAAGAAATGAAGAAATTAATCATTGCAATATGTGTAATTGGGATGATGCTAGTAACTTCTGGTGTATCAATTAGTGCAACAAGTGAATATTTATCATACAATAGTATGCCTCAAAAATTAAATGACTGTCCCATGAATATAACAGTTCATGAGGCATGGGATATGTTGACCGATACTGGTAATGGCATTCAAATTCCAATAGATGTTAGACGTGAGAATGAATGGAATTCAGGATATATTGACACTCCATGGCCAGAATGTCCAATATGGTATGAAAAGGATCTGTTTCAGAATGAAACATGGTTGCCGATATTTATGGAGATGTACGACGGTAAGGATATTGTCCTTTACTGTAAAGGCGGATACCGAAGTTATTTGGTATCTATACTACTATGTGACGCAGGTTTTTCAGGAATAGTTTATAATATGCTTGGAGGGATAACTGATTGGATAGCACAAGGATATCCAATAAGAAATAATACACAACCAGAAGCACCAACAATAGATGGTCCAACAACTGTTAATGTTAATCAACCAATCGATTACACGTTTTCAACAGCAGATGCTGAAAACGATGGTGTATATTACTGGATTGATTGGTGTGGCGAGGGTCATTGTGGTGAATGGCGAGGTCCTTATGCATCTGGAGACGAGGTAACATTTAATCATACATGGGAGAAAAAAGGAACATATCTCATTAAAGTAAAAGTAAAAGACTTTTATGAAAATGAAAGTGATTTGACAGAATTTGAAATAACTGTGCCACGAAACAAAGTCGTTGAATCTAGTTTCTTAGAGCGATTGTTTATAAGATTCCCACACGCTTTTTTAATAATAAAATATATATTAGGGCTATAAAAATAGTCCACCTCTATTTTTTTACATCAAAAGATTAAAAAGTAACGAATTAATAATATTTAATTTGTAGAGGTATATATTAAAATGAAAATTATTCATTATTTTATTGTAGCAGTACTTATTTTTAGTAGTTTTACCTTAATAAGTACAGGAAAAGAAGCAATTTCCAAAGAACTATCAATTGACCTTAAGTTCTCAGCACCAGCAATACAAGAAAGTAAATCATATACAAGTATAGATTTAGAAGGTGCGAACACCTGCACACATAATCCTGGTGAACCAATACTTCCAATGTTTACTAAAAAAATTTCTTTTTCATTTGGAACCCAAATAAAGAAAGTTAAATATGAAATCTCAGAAATTAATTCCATAACCCTAACAAATAAAATCAAACCTACTCCTCAACCTGCTATACCGGACGGACATGTAACTTATACAAATAATTACATAGATGATTCTTTCTATAACTCAGAGGAATTATATCCAAATAATTGGATAAATTACTCTATAGGTGCAGGTCTTGATGAAAACAACAAACATAGTATTTTTTTAACAATACAGGTTTTTCCAGTAAGATACATCCCTGCTCAGGATATAATATATTATATTGGAAATCTTGATTTAATAATAACTTATGAAGAATCAGAAAAAAATACATTTCCCACATCCTCCGAATACAACCTATTAATACTCACACCAACAAGGTTTTCAAAAAATCTTGAAAAATTAGTGGATCATAAAAACAGCTATGGGATAAATACAATTCTTGTCACACTTGACGAAATCTACAATGGAGATTACTTCCCAATAGACGGAAGAGATAATTCTGAAAAAATCAAATTTTTTATAAAAGATACAATTGAACAATGGGGTATAGAATATGTTCTACTTGTTGGAGGTAGAATACCAGGATTAAAAGAGAAATGGTACATGCCTGTTAGGTATGTAAATGTTTATTGGGCAAATGAATCAAGTTACATAAGTGATCTTTATTTTGCAGATATTTACAATGGAGAAGGTGGTTTTTCATCATGGGATACAAATAATAACAGTGTTTATGGAGAATGGCCTAAAGCAGGTTCACTAATTGACCAGATGGATCTTTATCCAGATGTTAATCTTGGCAGATTACCATGTCGGTATAAATTTGAATTAAATATAATGGTAAACAAAATAATAACTTATGAAAACAGTCAAATCTCAAAAAAAATAGTTGTCTCAGGTGGAGATAACTTTGATGACATTCCATATGGCGGAAACAACGAAAACGAAGGAGAACTAGTTTGTGAGAAATCCATTGAATATTTATCTGATTTTGAAGAAGAACGTGTATATTCATCACAAACTGATATAACTGCAAGAAATATTAGAAAAGCACTAGGGATGGGTGGCATCTTTATGCACCTTCATGGACATGGAAGTCCATTAATGTGGACATCACATAAACCTCTTAACTTTGATGTATTTGAGGATGGTTTATTCATAACAGATGTGCCATTCTTTTTCAACAAAGAATATCCTATAGTAGTTATTGGTGGTTGTCATACCTCGATGTTTAACATCAGTATGACAATTTATTCATGGGGTGGCCCTTGGTTTAGAGGACTTAGTGATTGGTTACTTGTAAAATTACGTGGTGGAGCAATTGCTACATTAGGTTATACCTGCTTACCTGTTGCTTCACCTGGTGAAAGTGGGGACCTTGATGGAGATGGAATTAATGAACCTGACTGTGTCGAATCAGGTTATGGCTATATGCAACTTAGACTATTTTATGGATATGGGGAAAAAGACATGCAATATCTGGGAGAATGCTGGAATTTTGCTGTAAGTAACTACACTGATCACTTCAAAATACCATATGAACAATGGCATTTCCATACAATCCAAGGTTTTGTGTTACTTGGTGACCCGAGTTTAAAAATAGGGGGCTATAAAAGATAGCTTTATTAGAAATAAATTTTTAATTCTTTATCATATTTTCTTTGTAAAATACGGATACCACTGTTATATTAACAATAATAATAAAAAAATTTATATTAACGTATCTCATATTAAATTACATACTTAAGAGAGGCAAAAAATGAGAAAGAAACAAATTTGTGTTTTAATGTGTGTCTTGTTGATAAGCAGCTCTGGTATAGCTTTAGCGGACTGGTCTCCTGGAGATGGTCATAAAATGCATTTCCCACAGATGCCTGATCCTGATGGATGGGATGTAGACTGGGGTCTTGTATATCTTGCAGATGACTGGAAATGTAATGAAACTGGTTTTGTGAAAGATATTCATTTCTGGATTTCATGGTGGAATGATGAAGTTCAAACTATACCATGGATATATGTATCAATTTGGTCAAATAATCCTACAGGCCCACATGGATGGTCAATTCCAGATGAATTGTTATGGGAGAAAACGTTTCAAGAAGGAGAATTTATTGTTGCTGGACCATGGGATGGAAATCAGGGATGGTTAAACCCACCTTCACAATACTATCCAGATAACCATCAGGAGTATTACCAGATAAATATTCCAGAAATTGATAGTCCCTACCTTCAATACATTGATGATATATACTGGCTGGTAATCAAAATGCCGTTTGATGATCAATATATATGCGGCTGGAAAACAACACTAGATTCTTTTATGGACAATGCAGTTTTCTCATCTGAACCTATAACAAATTGGTGGCTTATTGATGGAATAGATCTCTCATTTGTAATAAATGGAGAACCACCTAAACCTGAACTTGTATGTGAGGGTAATCTTCGATGGTTAGAGATAACACCAGGTGATACAGTATCAGGTAACTTCAAAGTCGGAAATATTGGTGAACCAAACTCTCTATTGAACTGGTATGTCGATAATTGGCCGAGTTGGGGATCATGGGACTTTTCACCAAATAGTGGCACAGGACTTCCAGACGGAAATTGGGTAAATATAACTGCAACAGTTGAAACTCCAATTGATAAAAACCAAAATTACACAGGAAATATAACTATAGTTAACTCAGATGATTCAAGCAACTTTTGTGAAATACCTGTATTTCTTCAAACGCCACGAAGTAGACTATCATTCAATCAATTATTACTAAAATTCTTAGCCAGACTTTTCCAGCGTTTCCAAATATTTGATTGGCTTCAATAATTGAAAAAAATTAATTATCTTTTTTTCTTTATTATTATTTTTATAATTAGAAAAGTAAGTATACTTTTACAATAATCGCCAAATTAATTGATAAACGTATTATAACCGATAACTATTTTTACATATGTCGTATGTATTTTCTTAAATGGGATGTATCATTAAAAATCTGAGGGAAACTTTAATATGAATCCTTTTCTAAAAAGAAAAAAACTACAGATAATCCATGAGTCTATTGATAATCTTTTATTAGAAAAAACAAGTACAAATATTACAAATGAATCCTTTAAATTTATAGATACAAACACACAAACTCATACAACAGGTAGGATCAACAACAAGACTGTATTGGATGCAATCGGCAATACACCTCTTGTAAAAATAAAGAATGTCTATGCAAAATTGGAAAGTGTTAACCCGAGTGGAAGTGTTAAAGACAGAGTTGCCTTAGAAATAATTTGTGCAGCTGAAAGAGAAGGAAGTCTAAAGCAGGGATATACAATTGTTGAGGCAAGCAGTGGAAACACAGGTATTTCTTTATCAATGGTTGCCTCAGTTAAAGGATACAAAATGATTGTGGTTATGCCACAAAATATGAGCAAAGAAAGAAAACAAATGATGAAAGCATTTGGAGCAAAAATTATCCTAAGTTTAAAAAGTGGAAGTCTTCAAGAAGCAATAAACAAAGCAGAGGAAATTGCAAAAAAACCAAAGATGTTTCTGGCAAGGCAGTTTAGCAATCCAAATAATATTTTTGCACATGAAAAAACAGGTAGAGAAATCCTAAATGAGATTGGACCAGTTGATGCTGTAGTTGCTGGTGTTGGTACCGGTGGAACTTTGATAGGAATTACAAATGTTATGAAAACATTAAATCCAAGTGTAAAACAAATAGCAGTAGAACCTGAAGAAGCAGCTGTTATGTTTGGAGGAAGTGATGTAAGGATTAAACAGCATAAAATTCAGGGCATCGGAGATGGCTTTATTCCAAAATTAATAGATATGGAAAAAGTTGATGAAGTAATCACTGTTGGAAGTGAAGAAGCAATACAAATGGCAAAAAAACTGTCAAGAAAATATGGTCTTTTGGTAGGAATAAGTTCTGGTGCAAACATGCTTGCAGCATTAAGAGTTGCTAAAAATTACAATAGAGTAGTTACAGTACTTCCAGATAGAGGGGAGCGGTATCTCAGTATGAATTTATTTAAAAATTAAAAAATACTTATAATTCTTATTTTTAGCATAATTTATTTAACCATTATAAATTATCAAAACCCCTATGTTAAAAGGGAAAGTAGCAATTATTACTGGAGCATCAAGAGGAATAGGAAGAGCAATTGCTAATAATTTTGCTCAAAACAATGCAATCGTTGGAATAAACTATAATACAAGTGATCTAAAAGCAGAGGAAACAATAAAACAAATAAAACAAAAAGGTGGCAAAGCAATCCTTTTAAAAGGAGATGTATCAAATCCAAAAGATGTAGAAACAATTGTGAATACCTTTGTTTCTGAAACAAAAAAAATTGACATTTTAGTAAACAATGCAGGAATATATAAAAGAAGTAATTTTGAAAAAATATCGTATGATACATGGAACAAGGTTATCTCAACAAATCTTACAGGTTGTTTTAATCTTTGTAAACAAGCATTACCATATATGAAACCTGGTAGCAAAATAATCTTTATTTCATCACAGCTAGCTTTTAGAGGATCTTCTCACGGAGCAGATTATGCTTCTTCAAAAGCAGGAATGCTTGGTTTAATGAGAAGTTTAGCACTAGAACTTGCATGTAAAAAAATTAATGTAAACGCAG
Source organism: Thermoplasmatales archaeon (assembly GCA_030672305.1). GTDB lineage: Archaea > Thermoplasmatota > E2 > DHVEG-1 > DHVEG-1 > SG8-52-3. Next base: position 10,146 of record DAOVGR010000067.1, read on the forward strand.
TTGCACCTGGAACAATTGATACTGATATCATTGCAAATTATTCAGAAGAAATAAGAAAGCAAAGAATAAAAGAAATTCCACTCAATAGACTTGGAACACCAGATGATATTGCAAATACTTGTCTATTTTTAGCGTCTAACTTATCAGATTATATAACAGGTGAAACAATTAATGTCAATGGTGGACTTTACATTCATTAGATGATAATTATTAAGAAGAATAAATTATAGGTGTTGAAATGGATAAACCTGCATCTATTCAAAAAAAAAGTATTAAAACAGAAACGATTTTTACAATAATTCTTCTTATCATTGTAGCATTTGCAGCAATATATGTTACATTTTTTTATTTATTTCCAGAGGAAACAGAAATTAAATTCACTTCTTCATACAAAAATATAGATACAGAAGCAGCTTACAATTTAATTAACAAAACAAAGAATCTTGTAATTATAGATTGTAGAGGTCTAGAAGGATGTGGATCATGTCAGATTAAAAGTGAGGGAAGACTAGACTTTGATTTTGTTTATTTAAATCAAAATCCTTATGTTCATTATAATACATCTGAGAATTTATTGATTTATAGTAAAGATGGAACTGTTGCAGAAGAAGATTTTTGTAAAATACTTGTTAATCATGTTTATGGTAAAATTTACAATTTAGAAGGGGGTTTTGATGCTTGGAAGGATGCAGGTTATCCAATCTCTAAATTGGTTCCGCCAGAGTACCCTGGATACTCTATTTCTTTTTAACATGTTTTAAACCAGCTCTAGCAGATTCCTCAGATTCACCTCTTAAAAGTCTTCTTTTATAGATTTCATATTCCTCTTTAGGGCTTTTTTTCATATATTTTTTTAACTTTCTATTTTCAATCCAGTCTTTAAACCAACCCATATTCTAAAAACCTCAATAAATCAAACTCTGCAAGGTTACTCTTCAAAATTAAATCCACCAAATAGTGTATTAGTCGGTTTATGTCTTATTGCTACATTACCTTCGCAATTTTTTACAACATCACCCTTCTTTATTTGTCCAGAAGGAAGAGTTGCATTCCCCGAACAAATTTCATGATCATTCCATTTTAGATTCTCTTCATATATTTTTTGCACCTTAAGAGAATTATTGCTCCTATCCATAGTAAAGACGGCTGGTGGTTTAGGTACATGTTTTCCTTCTTTTTTATCCTGAACACCAATTAGTACAAAAGCTAAAAATAGAAAAAAGAGACCTGTTAAAAAAAATTGAAGATGATAAACCCAAATAGCAAGTATCCAACAGACTATCCATCCAACACCTAACAACTTCTCAGTGGATGGTATCCTCTCAAATATCCCCTCCAAGTCCATGATATTATGTATTAATTATTCCTATATAACTTTATTTTTTACAATTGTAAATAAATCTATTAACACAAGTTTTATATTAAATTTTTAACTAAGGGGTTTGTAGTGTAGTTTGGATATCACAGAGGCCCCCGGAGCCTCTAACCCGGGTTCAAATCCCGGCAGACCCGTTAAATGTTGAACAATTATTAAATAAAATATATCAAGAAATTATTCTCGACAATATTTGTACATAAATATTTAAATACTAGTTAGTTATAGTATAATAATTATAAATAACAGAGGTATAAATTAATTCACTATTGTTGCCAGATTTAATAAACAATAATATTTTAGGAATGACTAAATATGATAAATAAAACAATTTACTCTATCTTTCAACAAGGGAGTCGAACAATGTTTTATAGTAGTCTTTTTTTCCCAAAAAAGATACGCAATGATGTCTTTATTTGCTATGCTTTCGTAAGAAGAGCAGATGATTTTGTTGATAAGGTCCCTCAGAATAAAGAAGGATTTTATTGGTTTAAAGAAAAGTATGAACAAGCAAAATATGGTAAAAAAACTGGAGATATTGTTATAGATTCATTTGTAGACTTGGAGCATAGAAGAAGTTTTGATTCAATTTGGACAGAAGCATTTCTCAATTCTATGGAAATGGATTTAACAAAAAAAACATATGAAACATTAGAAGAACTCCTTAATTATGTATATGGTGCAGCTGAGGTTATGGGATTATATATGACAAATATCTTAGGAATCAATAAAGATGCATACCCATATGCTAGATTCCTAGGAAGGTCAATGCAGTGTATAAATGCTCTTCGAGATATTGCAGAAGATATCAAGCTAGGTCGTTCATATATTCCTAATGATGATCTCAAGGAACATGGATTGAAAAGCCTTGAATATCAGTATATTAAAAAACATCCTGAAAATTTTTCAAATCTTATAAAAACACATATTGCAAGATTTTGTTATTGGTTAGAAACAGCAGAAAAAGGTTATCATTTTATGCCAAAACGATATCTTATCTCTGTAAAAACCGCAATGGACATGTATCAATGGACTGCAGAACAACTCCTAAAAAATCCTTTCATTGTATATGAATGGAAAGTAAAACCATTGATTGCACAAATCATTTCAACAGTTTTTATAAATCTAGTTAATCCCTGGTCAATGAATAAAAAAAATCTTCAATGCTTATATGAACCATCTGAACTTCCCCAAATTGTTCGATCATTATAAAAAAAAGTATACTGATAAATTATTTTATTAGAAAAAAATAAAAAAATTTGATAGTAAAAAATAGATTATAATTTACTTGCGAAATCGTCTACTTTTCCTTCCCAACCATCCATAAGTCCATTTCCGGTATTTGCATCTTTTCCAACTTAGAATTCAACACCTGCAACTTTCACCATATTCCTCTTTAAAAATAGTTTTTCCATTTTATTAAGCCAATTCCTTTCCATTCCATGAGTGTTTATTATACCATACTTCTTTCCTTCCAATCCCTTAAGCTTTTTCATAAATGACCTCATATTCCTTTGAACATTGAATGCTTCTGTTGGAGCAGAGAAAACATATAAATCTGCCTCAGGCATAGCCGCTGGATCTGCTTCGTCAGTTTTTAAAATCTTTATCTCTCCTCCTTTCTGATTAAGTTTTGTTGCAAGATTATTAACTATCTTTTTTCCATTCCCGTATCTTGACCAATATACGATGACGTAATTCATTAGTTCACCGAGGGGACAATAAAGTTATTGTAAAAAAATATATTAGCTTAACTATGTGTCTACTAATAGGGGTTCAGTCCAAATTCTAAATGAGTGAGTAACTTTGCTTAATTTTTCTTAATATTACCGCCTAATCCTATTGGTTTTAGATTTTACTAGGTAAAAACGAATTATTGTAATGGTAGAAAATAAACCCATTGTACTTGCAGCCCAAGGAATCACATAAATAACTTCTTCATAAATTGCATAAATTATAAAGATAAGTAATAAGGCTAAGTAAATTAATACAATAAAAAGAGTGTAACTCGATTGCTGGTCGCCTCCAATATAAATTTGATTTTTTTTAATTTTACATAGGTAAATGCTAAATAAAATAAAAATTATTGCAGATATTTCAATCCAAACTTCAAAGTTCCATAATGGAATACCATAATAGGATCCACTGTATGACCAACTCCAAGCGCCCATTTTAACCATAACTGGATCATTAATTAAATCCCAGGATGTCATAATCAAACCAGATACAATACCCATCCCAAAAATTTTAAAAAGCCATTGGGGGGTAATGACATCTTTAGATTTATGAGTTGTATTGATTCTGTTGAAAATAATATTTGTCATAGAAAACGCACAGTATAGAAACATTGACCAGATAAGTGGTATCATGTATGGGACCTTTCTAAAAAATTTCGGTCCTAATATATCACTATAATATGATCTACAATTTACTAGTCCACCAAATCCTAATCCATCAGTATATTCATAAATTAATGATATTGAATAAGCAATAAAAAAAAAGACCAACAATTCACGTAGTCCTAAGGTTTTCCATCCGTGAATAAGTATTAAAACTAAAAAAAGCAGTATAATTCCTGTCATAAAAATTGTGTTAGTTATGTTAATATTTAGAATTAAACCAAGAATTAGATATATTCCAGTGATGATGAGTAAAAATATCATAATATTGTTCGTATTAATTTTTCTCATTGTATCATCTGAATAATATAACAAATGTTCAGTTTTTTATATGCATAAAGACATATTTATAAACTAACTTTATGTATACATTTTAAAAATTATGAAAAAATTGTTTATCACTTTATTATTATCTTCAATAACAGGTATTGGATGTATCTTCATTGGTTTTTATTACTCTAAAGATCCAATTTTTATGGGATTTCTAATTGTGGGAATCTGCATACTTTTAGGAATTGCGATAAAAATCATGGATCAACTTATTGACGAAATTAAAATTAAATCATATAAGATTTGGATGGTACCATTGGCTGTATTTATACCAACTTCTATGGCATATTTAGCTTTAACTGAAGAACCAGTGGTTGGTATGGTTGTTGGTACAGTACTTGGAATGATGATAGCCGGCAAAATAAACCACCCTGCATATTTAGTAAGTATAATTTTGTTTATAGCCTTGGTTTTTATCGCTTTTTTATTACAGTTAATAAACATTGAAGTAACAACATTTTATATTATTCCAGTTGCTGCAATTGGATCTTATCTGGATGAATTTGGACATGAAAAGTGGAAAAGTAATAAACGAAGTATTACCTTTTTATTTAAACATAGATTTTTTTTGAAAGTATTTGCCTTTATTGGAGTAGTAGCCGGTTTTGCTCAACCTATCCATTTTATAGGATTTCTCTGTTTTGATATTTTTTATGATCTTGTTGCTACAGCATATCAAAAAGACTATGTTAGTAAAAAATCCATGCCCCACAACTCTAAATTAAAATTAAATAGAGGGGCTGAAAATGATTGATAGATTTTTAAAAGCATTAGCCAAATGGTACAACAAAAAATGCTCTACATGCAACACATCTCATATTGAAGTAATAATAAAAAGTAATAATGAAAAAACCTCCTGTCTAGAATGTAGAAATCAAATTATTTTTGGGAAAATCCTACTTAAAAAAATTATGTTTTTCATGAAAATGAATATCGATGATATTAGCAATTTATCTTCAGATAATAAGGTTATGCCCTTAATCAATTCACTTTTTCGTGGAATAGGTAAATATGGACTTAAAGCAATTAAAATTGGTACTCCACTTTATGTTGTATTTGATATAACTGCAAAATGTAATCTAAAATGCATCCATTGCTATTCAACGACTTATCATGAGGAATTAAAATTAAATGATGTATATCATATAATTGACAATCTTTATGAAGGGGGTGCTGGTATGATTGATTTTGGAGGAGGAGAACCACTATTAAGAGATGACATTTTTGATATTTTATCTTATTCAAAAAGTGTTGGACTTTATACCTCGATATCTACTAATGGTATACTACTTGATGAAGATTGTATAAAACGTTTAAAAACACTTAAAATAGATCATGTTTGTATAAGTCTGGATGGTGCAAAACCAGAAACACATGATTACATTCGCAATAAAAATGGTACATATGAAAAAACTATTAATGGAATAAAAAAATGTGCTAATGCAGGTATTAATACACAGGTATCTACTGTTTTTATGAATAGCAATATCGATCAATTAGAAGATTTATTTAATCTACTAAATTTGCTTAAAATAGATGGATGGTATGTTTATGATTTTATTCCTGCTGGACGTGGTAATGAATTAAAAAATGAAATACTTAATTCAATACAACGACAACAACTCTTTGAGCGATTACAAAATTTTGCAGCTTCAGGTAATATGTCAATTAACCCCTATCCATATTCTATAACTATTAATTCTGCATGTGGAAAGGATACATATTTTTATAAAAAATATGGACGATTAACAGAATTTTTTAAGGGTTGTCTTACAGCACGATGGACATGCCATGTTTCAAGTAATGGAGATATTCATCCATGTTATCTTCTACCTCATAAACTTGGAAATCTAAAACAACAGACTTTTCAAGATATCTGGTTTAATAAAAGTAACATTGTTTTAAAGGAACTAAGAGATAGAAAGCAATTGAAAGGAGACTGTGGAATGTGTAGATATAGAGATGTATGTGGCGGTTGTCGAGCACGTGCATTCTATAGCACAGGTGACTATTTTGAAAGTGATAACTGTTGGATTAAAAATTAGAATATGCCATGAATTTTCTGTAGATAGACTATTCAATAATAAAAATAAAACATAGTGATTTTTATGACAATCAAAAATATTCATATATATGGTGCGGGTCTATCAGGACTGGTCGCTGCCATAAATCTAGTTAGAAATGGATATACTGTTACAGTATTTGAAAAAGAAATTAGAATTGGAGGTTCAGCAAAATGTCATCCTTCAATTCATATGACACCAATGCATATTCAAGATATTCAGAAATATATTGGAATAAAAATTGATACATGTTTTTCACAACTTGATACATTTAGAGGCTATGTTGGCTCAAAAAAATATATATTTTCAACAAAAAACCTATTTATTGTTGAACGAGGTCCAAGAGAAACCTCATTGGATTATTTTCTCTATAATATTGCACTAAGAGAAGGAGTTAATTTTGAATTTTCCAAATCTCTAACAAAAGAAAATTTGGAAAACATTCCTGAAAATTCAATAATTACCACAGCAGGATATTCAAAGCTTGTTAGCAGTCTTAATTTACCCTACGTTACATACAAACAATTCGACATACATAAAAATATAGATATTGGAAATATTGCTATTGCTTATTTCGGTAACTATTCATCTGACTATGGATATATTTCAGGAAAAAATGGCATGATTTCTGCTCAACTTTCAGGACCATTGAATCTTTCTCAAGAAAATTTAAAAAAATTTACTGAACTGGTAAAAGAAACAGAAGGTATTGAATTAAATAATTGGTCTTCAACTATCTCACATTTTCCTAAAAAAGTACAATTGTTTACAAAATATGCAAGAAAAACATTTGTTTTAGCTGGTGATATAGCTGGTTTTTTAGATCCTTTTTTTGGTTTTGGAATTAATGGTGCTCTTATTTCTGGAAAAATTGCCGCGATAAGCCATATATCAAAGAAAAAGGCTTTACAAGAATTTAAACAGTTTAAATCAAATCTAAATAAAAATCTTTTATTGCAAACAATATATTGGCATCTTCCATTTAAAAATTTTATTCGCTCACAAGTATTGAAATATCAAGAAAAAAAGCTTTTTCCAATTAGTCGAAGTATTCCTGGTTTCTCACAAGAGGATTGGTTAAAAATAGTTTAAAATACAACATAAGTTAATAATAAAAAAATATAGATTTTGACTAATCTATAACTAAAATATGCCTAAGAATTGAATATATATTTGGAAATCGTTCTAATAATAAATAAAGTAGATTATTGTTGTAACTGTTTGCTTTGGTCCTTGGAATTTTCACATCTAAGGTTCCCCAATAACTTTCATAACCATTTGTGTCTCTTGCTTTTGCCTCAATTGTAAATGTACCTTGTTTTGCATAGGTATGAGCAATTTCAAAATCTATTCTGGATAGATGTGGACCATCCCAATTCTCAACATGACCATCACCCCACAGTATGTAGTAATAAATATCGTCATCATCGGGATCTGTTGAATTAAATGTAAAGTTATAAGAGGTATCTGGGTTCCCACTTGTTGGACCATTAATTATGGGTGCTTCTGGAGGATTATTTTCACAATTTAGACATTCAATCGTTTCACGGATTGTTACATTTGTTGCATCCATAGCAACTTCAACTGTAATAGTATTTTTTACATGAATGAAACCTGATACTTTGCATGGATCTGTACTATCATTTTTATGAATTGATTGGTACCACATTCCAAGATATGCCATGTATTCACATAAAAATGCTCCAGGATTACCATCCCAATCAACCCATGCATTAACAGAAGTTTGTTCATTTACTGCATCTTCGATTTCCTGAACTGGAAGTGTTGAATGACGGATATGTCCTACAGGTACAGTATCATCCGGAGGACAAGGAGTGGGTTGATATGGTGGATTGTAGTCATTTACCCAATTATCAAGATTACGTGCATTATATTCGATTTCCCATGGTCCATTTCCCGCACCAAAACTTATGATTGCTATTGGGTTTATTTGAGCAGTAATATCCCAAAAATCATCCCAGGTATTTTGATAATCTACTTCAAATGTGCCATTGTATGTACCTGGTGTAGGGAAAAATGAGTAGATATCATAACTTCTATCTTCCCAATTTTCACCTTTCCATCCATCAGGATTTAAATAAGGATCTGTGCTAAAAGATGCAATCATTTGACCTGTTGGATTCCAATAGCCTGTCAGAATTATGTTTGGAAAATCATTTTCTAATAAAGTCTTATAATTATCAAGTGTTTGTTTTACATCATTTCCAAATGCAATTGGTGTGACAGCTGTGATGATAAATAGGATTATGATTCCAATTGTAAGTTTTTTCTTTATCATTATATCTACTACCTAAATTATTATAAAAATAAGAGTATAGGTATTTAAATTCTTTTAGAAAGTTATAATTTTTGAAATAGTCTTAAAAAGTTATATTGTAAATGGTCTTAGTGCCGGACGCCAGTCAATTCTTGGAATCCAAGGAATATGATGTTCAACAGCAGTTGGGGGCATTCCTTGGAGTCTACAAATAAAAAGTTCTCCAAAAATTAGTTTTGGCAGTATCCGTGTTTCATTCCAATAGTTCCTCCACCATCTATTTCTTCTTGAATTCTGAAAAAATGCATCCTGTGAATTATCAAAAAAGTTGTTTTTAATGATTTCATTATGTATAGAACCATCTAGAAGGATATTAATAATGAAAGTTGGATATATTGAACCACCGAGAAATATACCTAGATTGTTGTTTGAGATGGTATTGCTTTGTATTGCGTTGTATCTTGATTTACTATACAGTTTAATTCCATACTTATTTTGTAATATTTTATTTTCAGTGATGGTGTTTTCACTAGAAGATTCTAGATATATGCCATTCTCATTACTTGCTATATTGTTATCCTTGATGGTGTTGAAGTTGGATTTAAAATTAAGTATTATACCATTATCATTGATTTGGATAACATTTTCAGAGATGGTGTTGTTGCTGGATTTACTGAGATATATACCATATTTTTTATTTAATTCGATGATGTTATCAACAATAGAGCAACCTTCAGATTGCCATAAACGTATACCAGACATGTTACCACGGATAATACTAAAACCTTTAATATTTACATAACTGGCATTTACATAGACTGAATTACTTGAATAATTACCAACAATAGTGGTTTTTGTCCGATTCTCACCAATCAGATTTATTGATTTATCTACCACAACATTTTCATAATATGGTGATGAATCGCTATAGACAAAGATAGTATCTCCATTAGATGCATTATCAATTGCATACTGTATTTTTGTGTAATTATCTGGCCCGCTTCCTCCGACATATAAGATAATTCCGCGAGAAATAATACTTATTAAGGAGGAATTATTACTTTTATCAATAATTTCTCCCATAGATGATATGGCACAAGTTCCAATAAATATAACAATTATTCCTAAAACAAGACCTTTTCTAATTAGACTATTGTTCATATTTTTCCTCCCCTAAGAGATATATTTATAGAGATTATAATAAAATATTCTAATTTAAATATTTCCTATATAAATGTTAATTGAAACAAAATTTACAAAGAAAAAAAAGGTAAAATTAAAAAAAAAAAGAAAAAAGATGGTATAATGTATATTTTACTTTTTTAGTGAGATGTTCTTGTTACTCTTACTACTGTTTTTTCACTGTTTGGGGTTACCTGATATTTCTGTATATCTTCTTTGCTTCTTGGTATGTTGATTGCGTGTTCGCTCCAACCACTTTCCAGGTCTGTTATATCTTTTGCTTTAATTTTTACTGTATAATCTCCCTTTTCAGTCCATGTATGGCTTTTTGATTGCCATGTACCTGAAGAAAATGGTCCGAACCAATCTTCATATGTACCGTCCCCCCAGTCAATGTAATAGTATACATCATGGCCGTCTCCATCTATTGATTTAAATTGAAACTCAATTGGTATATCTTTGCCTCCACTAGATGGACCATTTATTTGTGGTTTCTCAGGCGCAGAACCTATTACAATATTGAAGGTTTTAGTTTCAGATACATTTTCATTACCGCTTGTATCCTTTGCCAATATGTAAAATGAGTAGGTTCCATCCGGAATATAGGTCCTGTTTGAGTTATAAGTGTCACCGATTTTGTTGTCTATTATTGGGAAAATCTGTTCAGTTGAATCTGGATATTCTACATGAAGATTTACTTCTGATAGACCAATATTGTCAATTACTACAGCTGAAATATTTACATAATAACCTGACATTTGTACTGCTGGATCTGCAACAAGATCTGTAATTTCTGCAAGATCGTTATCTAAAATGGTTACATTCCAAAGATCAGAACAATGTCCATTCCCATAAGTATCTTCAGCATATATGAAATAGTAGATTATTTCAAGAGTGTGCTCAATTATAATACTTCCTTCCCAATAATCGCCGACTGTATTATACAAATCAACATTATTGACGTCCCCATCATCATACTTGTAGATTACAGTTACTAGGTTAACCTCAACATTATCTGTAACAGTTGCATTGAATGTAAAGATATCACCAGTTGTTGCTATATCGGGGGTATTGTCTATTACCTCTGGTGGAGTACTGTCAACTAGGACTGATTTTACGGTAGAGTCGATTTTATCGTCATCATCAGTTACTTCTAATGTTACATCGTATAATCCGTCCCCATCATATGTATGATCTACTAGCAGTCCTGTACCCGAATCTCCGTCACCAAAGTCCCATTCATATGAAATTATTGTACCGTCATAATCATATGATCTAGAAGCATCAAAAGAAACATTTTTCTCATCAACTGAGTGTGTGAAGTCTGCTTTGGGAGGGCCATACGGCGTCATCAATGGGTATTCATCTTGGTTGCCATCACCTGGAACATCATAAGGTGAGTCGCCAATACCATCTCCATCAGCATCTTCTCCTGTGTAATCATCCCAGTAATTTCCCTGTTCAAGCATTGAACTATACCAAGTATTTGTACTATCATCTATACCATTCTGAGTGTTGTCATAGATATTGTTATTATAGATTACATTGTTATTTGAAGAATCACAATTAATACCATACATATCGTTGTCATATATGTCATTTTCATAAATCATGTTGGAGTTTGAGTATTCTATAAAAATGCCCTGATCGAAATTTGATTCTATTGTATTTCCAAAGATGTCATTATTGTGTGAATAAAAGCACACAATACCTCCATCTTCACTAGGACCACCGTTGTTAGATACTATATTTCCAGAAACTGTGTTTTCATCTGACTGGTAAAGACGGATACCGCCCTCTTCGTTTGAGGAAACAGTGTTACTTATAATATCATTATAATCACATTCGTTATTAAGATATATACCAATTCCTGAGTTTAACTCAACTGTGTTGCCGAGAATGTCATTGTATTTAGAAGAAAGGCACAATATACCATTATCTTTGTTGTTTGATATATCATTGGATGAAATTGTTGTGTAATCTGACATATAAATATAGATACCTTGATTGTTATCAGAAAATGTGTTATCTAAGATTTGGGTATAATCAGAGGATTCAACAAAAATTCCTTTATCAATATTATCATCAAATATTGAGTCAAATATTGAACAATGATTAGCATTTACTCGTATACCTCCTGAATTACTTCCACCGTTTTCAATAGTAAACTCGCTAATATTACACCAATCAGAAGATATCTTTAATGCATTATCTGATTCGTCTAAACCATGAAGAATTGTATTGTTTTTATCCTCACCAACTAGATCAAGAGTTTTATCAACAATTATATTCTCAATATATGTACCCTCGTAAACAAATACCATATCTCCAATGGTTGCATTGATTATTCCTTCTTGGATTGTTTTAACATGAGTTGCATCATACCAACTCGGATCTGCGTCATCATCAACATATATTGTTCCTCTATCATTTGCTGATTCATAGATAAAATTTTCCAAAACATGACCCGTGATTGGAACAGCAGCAGATGTAATCAACAGCGTACAAATTAATATACCTATTATTTTCTTTTTCATATTATCTCCTATTCCCCCATTAAATTAGAAATTTATAATAATGTAATATAATAATTTAATATAAATTTTTCCTTAATACTAGCTAATTTTTTTATTTTTAATAAATAATAATAATTTGTTTAACTGTTTTTTTTAAAAATAACTTCATTTTTGTATAACAAAAGAATCAAATATTGTACCATCTGGTTTAACTGCCTTAAAAGATAATTCTTCCGGGTCACATGAAATTAAACAAAAATGGTATGTTTTTTCAGAATGAATAGTCCACCAATTATTCCCCGCATTATAAAGTGGGGCACCACCGCCTCCAGTTACTATATAGTATACACTTTTCACTTTTCCACGTTCATAACAGTGATCATGACCATTGAAAACGATATCAATATCGAAATATTCTAGGATAAACCCCCAAATCAACCTAAGATAAAATGTGGAACCATGATTTCCAGAACTAAACGGTGGATGATGGAAAAAAACTAAAGTAAAAGGCTGTATATTCAAACTTAAATCCTTTATAAGCCAAAATAATTGCGATAATTTTATTGAATTCCTGACATTGGAATCCAAACTTACAAAATGAACAGGTCCATAGTTAAAAGAATACCAAGTTTCATTATTAGGATGTAAAAAATATTTAAAATATGACTCTCCATAATTTTCATGATTACCTAATGTTGGATATAAAGTATAGTTATGTATGAAGGTTGAAATTGAGAAGAAATCTATCCATTGCTCGATATTAATACCATTATTAACTAAATCACCAGTATGTAAAACAAAATATGGTTGCTCTTTTTCGATTTTATCTGCAACTATACTTGCATTTATCCAACTATCCCATACCCCACGAGAGTCACCATATGCAATGAATTTAATAGAATCATCTTTCTCAAATTTAGTATAAAATGAATAAACCTTGCTTTCTATATAATCTGAAATAACTTGGTAATAGTATTTTGTAGATGAAACAAGCTCATTTAATTCTATAGTATGAAAATTACTTGAAAAGTTATTATAAATAATTTTACTGCAATCCAGAGTAAGTCCATAATGAACACTGTTATTTGTTGTAGCAATACTTGTTTCCCAAACAATTATGATAGAATTTAGCTCTGGATTCTGAGGATATGGACCAACAATAATTGAGGAATTTTCATTTTCCAATCCGATATTTTCATTTAATGATATACAATTGGTATCATCAAAATTTACATTTCCTACTCCTGGAATTGTACAAGTTATAAAAAAAATTGAAAAAATTATTGCAATTTTCTTTAAATTCATAATTTTTTTTAACTCCCTAATTAATCAAAACATCATTTAATATTTAAATGTTATATATTAATCATTAAAAATCATGAAATAATTACTTTTTTTGAATTTATTTCTAAATAGATGAATAGAAAAATTATTCACCATCTTCGACTTGATTTTACAATTCGTTTTATATTTGTAGAATTACAAAATCTGCATTTTCCACAATCATTATTGCCTGTAAAAACCCAGCTAAAATTTTTTTCACAAGAATTGCATTGGTACCAAAAAATCAATTTTTTCATCCCTCTATTTTGCAATTTTGAATCTATTTATAGTTTATAATGTTATTTATAAAATAAAAAGATAGATAAATTTTGGTTATTAAAGCTCTAATAGGTATCTAATTATTGGAAATGTATCTAAAAATCTCTCTATTAAATGTAAGAAATTTGAAGGAGTGACTCTATTTCTTGGCATAGTAATTCTAAATGGGTCTGACCAATTTGTTTCCAAACCTCTAGTATCTTTTGCTTTTACTCTAATATCATAAATACCTTCACTCCAAGTATGAGACTCTGATGCATCAGTACCTGATATATATGGTCCGAACCAATCAGTATAAGAATCATCACCCCAATCAAACTTATAATAAATCGGATCACCATTAGGATCTTTTGCACTTGTAGTATAATAATGTTCGTCTCCTGCAGTTCCATAGGTTTGTCCAGTTAGTGTAAGATCAATAGGTTCTTCATTAAACCAACCATCTTGATCAATTAATGGATAATAATCTGTCCCTTGATCAAATGGAATTTCATATGGAATATCACCAAGCCTATCATGCCCAGGTAAATCTTGATTTAATCCATGAAAGTCATCATCTCCAGAATAATCAGACCAAAAGTTTCCGCCAGAAGGATAAACATCGTTCCAGTTGTTGCCACCCTCATCATTTGCATTTTCCAGGTTATGAATGAAGCTGTTATGATATATGTTATTATTTGATGCATTAGTGTATAAACCATTATCATTGTTTGAGCGAATTATATTTCTAATAATATTGTTGTTATTACTTGGATAAATGATACTCATTCCATTATCATCATTGAAACTAATGATATTTTCAAAAACAGTATTGTGAGTTGAACTTTTAATTACTATACCGTCATCACTATTTGAAGTAATAAAATTATTTGAAACCGTATTATATCTAGAGGAATCAAGCCACAATCCATCCAAGCCATTTATTTCGATAATATTATCTGAAACAATATTATCATCACATGAATCAAGCCAAACACCAATTTCAGCATTATTTGATATTTTATTACCTGAGACATTGTTGTAATCTGAGTTAATGTGAATTCCTCCATTATAGCAAATACTGCCACTATTTTGTATAGTAAATCCACTGATAGTCACCTGATCTCCTGATATATAGACTACATCTCCAAGACCATCACCATCAATAATTGTCGAATTTCTATTTTCACCAATCAGATTTAAATTATCTATATTGACAATTACATTTTCAACATAAGTCCCATTATAAACAAAAATCATATCACCTGGATTTGCATCATATATAGCACTTTGAATAGTAGTATAGTTGCCAGAGCCGCCACCACCAACATACAAAGTATTTCTGTTTACTTTTACAGTTTCAACAGGTAAAACAATTATAAATGAAGTTATCAGCATTATGAATATTAAAGATAACATAACTTTATTTCTCATATTATTTTTCCTCACTTAACATTTATTTACAAGATACTAATAAAATATTTAAATTTAAATATTTCCATATAGATTGTTTACAATTTGTATAAATTTTAAGAAAATTATTATATTACTATAAAAAGTATAACTTATTCATAATATATTATTAGGAAAATTTACATCAGTTTTTAGAAAATTAATGATTATTTTTTTGGGATATCTTTAATATGCATAATTCTTAATATATTATATTTAAATAAGCTAACAATAATTATCTAATTGGAGTTGAATAATTAAATGAATGATCATAAATAATGCACAAAAATCAAATATTGAAGAAAGAATTCTAAATGAATTGCAAAAAAATTGCAGATTAAATCTTGATGAAATTGGGAAAAAATGTGGTTGTTCAAGGTACAAGGTAGGAAGATTTATAAAAAAATTAGAAGAAAATAACACAATCTTAGGTTATTCGGCAATAATTAACCCTGACAAAACGAATCACAAACATTTTATTCTTCTTATTAGAAGAACAACTCTACCTATTGATGAGGAAATTTTAAAAAAGCTTCCGCTAATCAGCGGAACTGATCTAATACCAGGAATTAAAATAAATCTTGAAGATACTTTTTATGTTAATGGTGATTTTGATTGGGTAACGACTTTTACAGCAGCGGATATTTCATATGCAAAAGATTTTTGTAACAAGATTTTGAAATTTTTTAGTAAATATGTTGAACGGTTAGATCTTCTAGAAACAATAGGACCTATTAGAAAAAATGGATTTAGGATAACAGAATCTGATAGAGTAACTAGGATTTTATAAAGTAACAATTTTTAAAAAATTTTGATATTTTCAAAAATAATAAAATTGCACAAATTTCAAATTTTGATATTATTTTTTTAATTTTTGTTAATTAAAATATAACAATTATGAAAAATTATATATAATATGAAATCATTCATTAATTTTAAGGGAGACTAAGAAATAATATACTCGTCATATATTCGCATATAGAGTCTCAAAAAAGGTAGTAAGTCTTCCTAATATGGGGGTAGTAGAGATTGCAAAGTAGGAATTTAAATTTTTTCATCCTTTCCTCCTGCTATTAGTTTAAATTTATAAATTTATGCAAAATTTACTTTAAATCTCTATATCCCCCCTTCACAATAATAATCATTATTACAAGATATTCATTTGTATGTACCTCTTTTTATTTAATGTTAATTTTAAATACTAGAAAATTAATTACATCTTAGTTTTAGGGCAGGAGGTATGCTAAAGATAATAGAATAATCTAGTTATTTTTAGTATGTTTCAGATAAGGTGATAGATATCGTAGCTGTATGTTGGATATCAAAAGATGGAAAATTACTAGCAATAAAGGAAGTTTCTGATTTATACAGATATTTCCCCTATGATTGGGATGAAATTTTAGGCTGATCTGTTACAAATTCTTATTATTAAATCAAACCAATTTAAATTTTGTGATATAAATATTATTCTGGAATCTTGTTATAAATGATATATTTCTTAAATAACAATTGTTATAGATAGATTTAAATAAAAATATCATATTACAAATTATAGTAAAGTCGGGGAGGAAAGAATATGAAAAAAATTAAAGCAAGGAAAGCCCTTGTTCTTGGGATAATTATATTGTTTGTAGCAGCAGGTATTGTACCAAATATAAGCAGTGTTAGAAATAACTATAAACAAGAATTTGTACTTATAGAATTTACTTCGTTTGATCCTTTTGTAGAGGGATGGTTCTATCAAAAACAGATTACAATTAATCATGAATTGGTAGAAGGAGATCTTATGAATTTCCCAGTGTTAATTAATCTCGTTGATTCTGATCTTAGTATTAAGGCTCAGGATGATGGTGATGATATTTTGTTTATGGATGATACTGATTTTGCAAATAAATTATCTCATGAAATTGAATTATATAATTGTTCTTCTGGTGAGCTTATTTGTTGGGTAAATGTCAGTAGTTTGTCAAGTATTGAGGATACTATATTTTATATGTATTATGGAAATCCGAGTTGTGACAATCAAGAAGAAATTGCTGATACATGGGATTCAAACTATGTTTTAATTCAACATCTTGATGAGATTAGTGGTATTCATTATGATTCTTCTGTTTATGGTAATGATGGTGCTTGTGTTGATGGAACTGATCAAAATGCGGTTGGATTTATTGATGGTGCTGATGGTTTTGATGGTTCTGATGATTGGATTGATTGTGGGAATGATGATAGTTTTAATCTGTCTAATGCTATGACTCTTGAAGTTTGGGTGAATCGTAGTGGAGATGGACTTGGCAAATACTTAGGTATTATTAGCCGGGCTCTTGATACTACCGCACCTAAATACAATCGATATCAATTGAGATATAAACATGAGGATGATGTTGTGCATTTTTTCCTTGGAAATGATACAAATTACACAATTGTATGTTCAGATGATGATTTAAGTTTAGGAGAGTGGACTCATTTGGTAGCAACCTGGGATGGAACTAATATGCATATGTTTGTTAATGGTATTGAGCAAACTGAGGTTGGTTCATTTACTGGTTCACCTATTACCACTTCGGCTGTTTTTGAGATTGGTCGTTATACTGATATTAATTTTTTCCAGGGTATAATTGATGAGGTAAGGATTTCTAATATTCATAGGGATTCTAGTTGGATTGCAACTGAATTTAATAATCAAAATGATTCTTCTAATTTCTTAACTGCTGGTATGGAGATAGGATATTTGGAGGAATGGCAATATCGAAAAAAGATTACAATTAATCATGAAATGGTTGAAGGAGACCTTTTAAACTTCCCTATTTTAATTAATACCATTGATAGTGATATAGCAGTTAAGGCTCAGGATGACGGTGACGATATTTTGTTTATGGATAATTCAGAAGTTCCAAATAAATTATCTCATGAAATCGAATTATTTGATGGTTCTTCTGGTGAGCTTATTTGTTGGGTGAATATTAGTAGTCTATCTAGTAGCCAGGATACTATTTTGTATATGTATTATGGTAATCCTAATTGCAATAGTCAGGAAAATCCTTCTGGTGTGTGGGATAGTGGTTTTGTGATGGTTCAACATCTTGATGAGACTAGTGGTATTCATTATGATTCTTCTGTTTATGGTAATGATGGTGCTTGTGTTAATGGAACTGATCAAAATGCGGTTGGATATATTGATGGTGCTGATGGTTTTGATGGTACTGATGATTGGATCGATTGTGGGAATGATGATAGTTTTAATCTTCCTGATGAGATGACTCTTGAGACATGGGTAAATCGGACTGGTGATGGAATAGGTATATATCTTGGAATTATAAGTCGGAAAGGGAGTTCTTATCATAGGTATCAACTTAGGTATAAACCAGCTGATGATGTTGTACAGTTCTTCCTTGGTGACAGCTCAAGTTATACAATTGTAGATTCAGATGATGATTTGACTTTAAATGTGTGGACTCATTTGGCCGCTACATGGAATGGTACCAGTATGCAATTGTTTGTAAACGGTGTAGAACAGACTAATGTTAGTTCTTTTACTAGTTCCCCTGTTACTACTTCAGCTGTTCTTGAGCTTGGACGATATACTGAGCAGAATTATTTCCAGGGTATAATTGATGAGGTAAGGATTTCAAATATCTATAGGGATTCTAGTTGGATTGTAACTGAATATAATAATCAAAATGATCCTACAAATTTCTTAGTTTTTGGACCTGAAGAAGGAGGACAAAATCTTCCACCATACGCTCCAGAAATTGATGGTCCTACATCTGGAAAAGTTGGTGTAACTTATTTATATACATTTGTAACAACAGATCCTGAAGGTAGTGACGTATATTATGAAATCAACTGGGGTGATGGAGAAAGTAAAGACTGGTTTGGTCCATTTGAATCAGGTAAAGTAGTATCTGTAACTAAAACCTGGATGATGATGGGAGAATTCACTATATGGGCAAGGGCAAAGGATACTGATGATTTAATTGGTGACTGGGGACAACTTGGTGTGAGAATACCAAGAAACAAAATGGTAGCAAATAACTTGTTCCAATGGCTCTTAGAACATTTTCCAATATTAAGCAGATTATTAGATATTATGAAATAGGATCTGAGATTTTTAATCTGTTTTTAAACAGATCTTATTTCAACATAAAATATAACAAAAAAATAAATCATTAGGTTGTTATATTATAAAATAGAGGGTTTTGAAAAACTCCTCATAGAAACCTCTTTATGTTCTTAAATCATTCCTGTTGTATAAGGAGTGATGGATGATGAGTTTTAACCGTTTTATTCTAGAAGAACAGTATAAAAAAGTGAAAGGTCTTGGAGATCGCCTTGAATTAATGAAACAGCAGAT
>DAOVGR010000022.1 GCA_030672305.1 Thermoplasmatales archaeon
GAACTCAGAGAAAGAATATGTAAGGGGTGTAAAAGCGTTATATGTGAAAATAGAGAGTGCATTGTATGTGTAGAACATATTAATAAACGTGGAGAAGAATGTCCATGCTCAAATTGTTTAATTAAAATGATATGTGTTGAATCATGTTTAGAATTTAGGGATTATTGTAGACGCTGAAAGGAGAATGATATGGCTGGACTCTTAGGACATATTAGTCAAGAAGACCGTGAATGGTTGGAACGTGAAGATGGTAGGTGTGGTCCATTAGGACACAAAACAGTAGATGATGATTATGATGGAATGTATAAGAACACAGAATATACAGTATCATTTGAATGTATCAAATGTGAAATTGAGTTTGAACTTCCTGAAGAAAAAGTAAAAGACAAACAAGTAAGATGTCCTCTGTGTGGGAGAATAATAAAAAAATAAAGGAGAATTTTTTAATATGCAACATATAGAACCAATGCTCTATGGAGTAAGTCGTGTAGGAAAAGTAAAACAATGGCAAGCAAGAGCTGAAGAACATGACAACGGAACAGCTTCTATTATAGTTGAATCAGGATATGTTGGTGGAAAGATTCGAGAAAGTCCTAAGTTGATTAAGAAAGGGAAAAATATTGGGAAATCAAATGAAACAACTCCATTTCAACAAGCTGTATCAGAGATCCAATCCAAGTGGAATGCCAAACGTCATGAAAATTATGAACTTGATCAAATGGATCCTAATAATTATATACCAAGACTTATGCTTCCTCAATTAGCCAAAGGTCCAGGACAAGGAAAAATTGTATATCCTTGTTATATTCAACCTAAATTAAATGGAGTTTGTGATGTAGCTGAGCCTCCAATGGTTCCACCTTATTTTTCTCCATCACCTGATTTAATTCTTCATCATACAAAAGGTGGACATTTCTTTAGTACTCTTAGTCATCTTGATAAATGGATACATAAACTTAATGCTCCAGCACCACTACATGGAGAATTATATAAACACGGATGGAGTCTTCAAAAAATTGGTTCATATACCAAGAAAATAAAACCAGATCAACATCTTTTAGAATACTGGTTGTATGATATTGCTTGGATGGATACCCCATATGACATAAGAATGAGATGGTTACAAGAAATAATCGGTTTAATAACAAGGAACTTTCCAGAGTGCCCTATTAAATTCACCCCAACAAAATTAGTTTATAATTATGATGAAGCAAAAATCTTTCATGATAAATGTGTTGTAGATGGTTTTGAAGGAGCTATGTTAAAAAATAAACATGGTTTATATATGTTTCAGTATAGATCAAATGAAATTGAAAAAGTTAAAGATTATAAAACAGAGGAATTTGAAATCGTTGGAGGAAAAGAAGGAAGCGGAACTGATGAAGGTTGTATTGTATATAGATGTATAACCGAAAGTGGTCTTGAATTTGATGCTCGTCCAAGGGGTACAGTAGAGGATCGTCGAGATATGTTTCAAAATCTTTCTAATGATATTGGTAAAATGCTAACAGTTCGTTTTGCTGAATACTCAGATGAGGGAGTTCCACTGCAACCAGTTGGAGTTCCTGAAGCAGAAGTAGTAAGGGATTATGAGTAAGAAATGCCCGTGTATAGAGTGTATATGTCAACCCATATGTGGAGGAAAATCTTTTAATGATTTGATGGGTGGTTGTATATTGGTTTATGAATATTATTATTTTGGAACAACGCTAAAGTTTGATGATCGTTTAAAAAATATAACCAATAATCTTAAACCACCATGGGGGAGAAAGAGTTTCTTTCCCCCATACATAACATATAAGGAGAAATTATTATGAATCCAATGAACATCAGAAGGGATCGGGTAAAACTAAAAAAAGAACAATCCCCAAAAAAGAGAATAATTCAAAACCAAAAAAAGGAACTACCTAACTGGTTAATAAATTTGATGATATATGGAGCATATTTTATTACAGTTATTATTGTGGTTATTATCATGTGGTTTCCTGTAAGATGGTTACATTATAAATTTGGTTATGAATATAAAGTACAAAAGGCAATAATTGAAATGGTCAAACCGGAAGCTTTAAAAGAAAAATACAGAAAAGGAATTTAATTATGACAACTATAATAAATCAAGGATCAATGTTTGAAGAAATGTTAGGAGACATTGATGATAATGATCTTTATCCATTTAAAGCAAGGGTGGGAGTTGTTAAATATCGTCCACCGCGCCATGAGTTTTTTGAATTTTTCCAGTATATGGGAAAACTCGATATTGATCCAATCTTATATCATACAACATTCAATCCATCCAAAATTTTAACATTTGTGTTTCCTGAAGCATGGATGAGTGTTCATGAAGAACGGATGTTCATGTACAGACTAAAAGGTCATCCTGAAGTTGATAAAATAAAGCAAGTTGATATTATAACAAAATCGCCTATGATTGTCAGTGACTTTAAACGTGAAATGGTTAGAGTTCTAACATGGCCAGATGTTGATGATAAATATGTAAATGTTGGAAAACTTGACAATCCTTAATAAGGGGGAATCATGTTAATTATTATTAAAATAGCACTAACGTTTTTTATCTTGGGATTTTTAATGGTTGGGGTGGCTGGATTCACTTTATGTTTTCAAGTTATTCAAAAATTAAGTTCAACAGTAAGAACTATACTATATACTGGATTTGGTATAATAACTCTAGTTACTATTTTTATGAATCTATCATATAAGGGCATTCCATTTGTAGCAGTGTATGGTATAATATTTATATTTATTGGTTTTTATAGATTGCCAAAAGAGTTGTTAAAGAAAAAATATAACAACGATCATATGGGGGTGTAAAAAATGGAAAAATTTATAAATTTTATAGATATTTTAGCATGGGTATTTGCAATACTATCTACATTATTTATTATTAGAAGAATGATTTCTTATATCTTTTATACTGAAACAGATAAACTAATGCATCAGGCGATGGGGTTAAGAGCAAATTTTTCAATACGGAAAGAAAGCGTTATTGCAATAATATGTTGGGCTTGGATAATTTCTAATTATTTATAAATGAGGATAATTATTATGAAAACAAACGTTATAGTAACCGGAGATGTTCATGGAAATTTTGGTGCCTTGAATATATTAATTTCTAAAAAGAAAAAGCATGGATTAGAATTAATTATTTGTTGCGGTGATTTCGGAGCATGGCCCCAAGGTAAGAATCAAACTATAGAAGGTATTAAAAGTCAAGGAATAAAAATTATATTTTGTGATGGAAATCATGAGAATCATCACTTTTTACTAAATAGAAAATCTGATGAAATTGCCCCAAATGTTTTCTATATGCCAAGAGGTTCTACTTATAAATTAGATGATGGAAGAAATATCTTATTCATGGGTGGGGCTCATTCGATAGATAAACAATGGAGAACTCCTGGATATGATTGGTTTCCAGAAGAGCTTATCACTCAAAAAGATATGAAAAATCTACCAGACGAAAAAGTTGATATATTTATTACACATACTTGCCCAACTGAATTATTATCTGATATGATAAAAGTAGATTATAGAAAAAAACATGATCCATCAAATCATTATTTATCAGAATTATGGAAAACCTACAAACCAGGCTTGTGGTATTTTGGTCACTGGCATACATATACAACTGGTATGTTGATGGGAACAAAATGGTATTGTTTAAATATGTCAGGCCAAACTAACTGGTGGAAATGGTTAGAATAAAAAAAGGAGAATATTAATGTTATTTCAAAGATCAAATAATCGAAAAGGATTTACGTTATTTGAGTTAATGATTGTTATTTTTATAATTGGTGTTTCAGCAGCTACTTTTATATCAATTATAATAAAAAGCGCTGTTGATAGTGAGGTTAGTGCTCCAGAAAAAATCTCAATACAACAAGAACAAAAGGTAGCAATTGAAAAACCTTCGGTTGCTCCGAAACAAAAGGAGGTTACTAAACAAAGCGAAGACATAAAAAAATTATGAAGGAGGTGATATTAAAATAGTTTTAAAACTTTGACACTAACATTTTAAATAAATTAATTCAAATTTGAAAAGGAGAATACCATGTTTTTATTATTTCTTATCGTTTTATTTATTGCCATAGCAATAATTGGTCCGCGTTTCTTTAAAGATGACGATCCCGCCGACGCAAAATTTAAAGATGATGGGTACGGTCATAAGAGAACCCCCAAAACATATGGTTGGTTACGTTGGACATTGAGAAGTGTAGGTGGAACATTTGCAGTTATGTGTTTTCTTATGACCAGTTGTTTTATCATAGATTCTGATAAAGTCGGTCACTTAAAAAGAATTTATTTTGGAAAGGCGATGCCCCCAGGTCAAATCATTGCAAATACCAATGAAAATGGACCACAAGCAAAGGTTTATCCTCCAGGCTTCCATTTACTTCCTTTTATACGCGTTACACATGATATAGAAGGACTTGATATGGTTACAGTCGATCAAGGTACATATGGATTTCTCGTTGCTAAAGATGGCCTACCAATGCCACAAGGGCAGTTTATTGCTTCAGCGTGGGAAGATATATCTGACATGCTTGATGCCATGAAATTTTTGGGTTATAAAAAAGGTTCACAAAAAGGTACTAAAGGCCCCCAGTTAACTGTTCTGCCTCCTGGAGATTATCGGATCAACCGTTATCTGTTTGAAATTTATAGTGGAAAATCAACAGCTGTTCCAGCTGGTCGTGTTGCAGTTATTAAGTCCAATGTTGGTGAAGATTATGTAGGCCCAAAAATTCTTCCAACTGGAATTGAAATGACTGATCTTTCTGTCCCTATTGTACCAAAAGGCTATCGTGGAGTATGGAATGAGGTATATAATCCTGGTGAATACTACCTTAACAAGAAAGCATTTGATATAACTATTATGGATACCAGAGTTCAAACCTGGCCATATATTGGTGGTTATACTCGTAAATGGATTGATCTAACAATCGGGGACGATGGAAAAATGAAACAAACCATGCATGAAGAAGCCATACCAGTTCCCAAAAATGCAGCTGATGGGGCGGTTGTTCTTCGAGTCCAAGGGTGGGATGTTTTTCAAGACTCACGAGTACAGGTTCAAGTTACTCCAGAAAATGCACCATTTGTTGTTGCTTCTGTTGGAAGTTTAGAAGCAGTTGAAAATAAAATTATTACTCCAAACTATCGGTCCATTCTAAGAAATGTTGTATCTAAGAATGTAGATGTTAAGGTACCAGTTCTTGATAAAAAGGGGAATAAAATTACCCTCAAGGATGGTAGTTTTAAAATGAAAACCATATCAAGACCTCGAGAAGTTCTTGACCTTCTATATCACAGAGAGGAATTAGAAAAGGAAGTGGCTTTAAAACTTATTCCCGCTGGTGCTCAAGCAGGGCTTACTGTTCAGTGGGTAAGATTTGGCGATCCTGCTGTACCACCTTCATTGCTGATTCCTGGTAAGAGAAAACAACTTGCTGAAGCGCTGATGGCTACGTATAAGACGGAAAAGACTGCACAAGTTGAGCGTGTTCAAACCGAGAAAGAACGTGCCCGTGCTGATCAACAGGGTCGTTTGATGAAATCTGAGATTGGTATTAAGGTTGCCGATAATAACAAATTGGCACGTAAGAAAGAGGGTGAAGGTGAGAAATTGTATATGACAAACGTTGCTAAAGGGCAGCTTGCTCAAGCCAATGTTCTTGGTAAAGAGAAAGCTTTTGAACTTTCGTATATAAAAGAAGTTCTCGCCGCAGCTAAAGAGAATCCTAACATAGTTAAATACCCAGGTACTCTGGTTATGGGCGCAAGTGCTCTTGAAGGTGGTGCAGCAATTTTGGGAGCTAATAATCTTACAATGGGTATGAAAACACAACCACAAACAGCGATTGTACCTCAATCTAAAGAGTAATATAACGTTCTAAAATGGGAGGGATAATTATGTCCCTCCCAACATAAAATTTTAAAGGAGAAAATAATGTTACAAACACATGTCGCATTTTGTATTGATGAAAGTGGGTCAGTTTCCAGAATTATTAAACCTCTCGTTGAAGCGTATAATCAAACAGTTACTGATATTCGGAGCTCTGTACTAGATGAAGGGCAGGAAGCATCAATGACTGCCCTTGCATTTGGAGATAGAGTTCTGCATCATAGAATTCTTTATGCTGGCCAACAAGTTCAGACTGTTAAACCTTTGAGTTATAAAGATTTCAACCCATCAGGGTTAACTCCGTTATTTGATTCGGTATATCGGGCCATTAAAAAGTTGGAAGAACTAGATGATGGAAAAGAAGGTACATCATTTGTTGTATCAGCTATTACAGATGGACAAGAAAATAATTCCCGTGATCCAGGCGTTCCCGTAACTGTCAGGTTGATTGAAGAAAAAACAGCAACTGATCGGTGGACATTCACATTTTTGGTACCCAACGGCAAAGAAGATAAATTTTCCGTTGATTATAATATCCCAAGAGGAAACGTACAGGGATGGGATACAAAAACTGCCGAGGGAACGAAGGAAGCATTTATTGTAAGCTCTGTGGCATATCGTGGATTCTTCAAGGAAAAATCTGCTGGAATACGTTCTACCAAATCATTTTATTCCGATACTGCTAATCTGACTGTAAGAGAAGCAAGGTCGTCACTTTCCGAAATTACCAAACAAGTTCAATTCATTATACCTTTTGAGACATGCCAGATTCGCCAATGCATTCTTGATAATGGTCTTGAGTGGATTAAGGGTGCCGCATTTTATCAATTGATTAAAACCGAAAAAAGAGTTCATCCTTATAAATTGGTTGCTCTCCGAGTCAAGACATCTCGAAAAGTTTATTGTGGGCAGCAAGCTCGTGATATGCTTGGTATTGGTCAAGCAACTGATATAGTCCGATTAGTTCCTGGGGATCATGGTAAATTTGATGTATTTATTCAATCAACAAGTATCAACAGAAAGATTCCCGCCAACACCGAAGTTCTTTATTGGCCAAAAGTTGGGAGTCAAAAAAAATGAAAATTGATCAGTGTAATGGATGCGGTTATTGTTGTATGACTGCTCCATGTGAGGTATCTATTAGACTATATAAAAGCGCTGATATATGCCCACAACTCCAATGGGATGAAGATAAAGGTAGATACTTTTGTGGTTTAATGCTTTTACCAGGAAATATAGGACTAGAATATAGAAAAGAATTATATGCCGGAGCTGGATGTTGTAGTAATTTAAATAGCTGGAGACAGGACATAAAGAAACGAAGCAGGGGTGCTTTATCGTATAAATACCAAGCCATCCCTGTTATGTTTCAAGTTTTCTTAAAAGCGTATGGTAGTGAACCCTTTCTGTCTAGTGATATAACAGAGATATTATTAAAACAATTTCAAAATGGATTAAAGAAAGTTGACTATTCAGATGAAGAAGTTAATCATATTATAAGTAATGTACGCCATTATATAAATAGTAATAAATCATCAATGTTTAAAGAATTTATGCCATAAACTAAAAGGGGATGAATATGAAAAAATTTATGTTTGGATTCTTAATTGGATTCTTTTTAATTGGTCTATGTAGTTGTGAATCCAATAGGTTTGAAGTTGAAGCAACAATTACACCAAAATTTACCATGATTGGAGATAGGATAGCTGTTGAATATAAATTAGGAGACCTATTAATTTTAGATGAATGGAAAGGACTAAATATTGCCGAACTTTTATTTTTATCAAAAGATGAGGGAATTAAAAAACTTAATCTTAAAATAGTTGCCAGTGATGGTATCGATGGTGTTTATTTTTACTATAACTACGGTAATATTAAAGTAAAAACTAATCCAGTTAACTGGAGCACTCTATATAGAAATGCTAATAGTTTTTCAGATGTTGAGTGGTTAGTTCTAAATGATAATACTATCGAAAAAGGTAAGACCGATAAAAAAATTGAAGTGAAGAAAGATGAGAAAACTTCTAAATTAAAAGAATTATGAGGGGTAAAAAATGAAGCTTGTTGAAGGATCTAAAATTATGAAAAAAATCTTGATGTTATTCCTATGTGTTTTTATAGTAGCTTCTTGTACTAAATTTGAAATAACAAATGAAATAAAACCAAAAATTTATGTAATTGGTGATTCAGTTGGTGTAGAATATATATTAGGTGATATTCTTGTTGCTGATGAATTAGAAGATCTTTCACATAAAATGTTACAATATTTTGAAGAAAATAAAGATAATATTACTATGAGATTACACATATATTATAATACAGAAGTTAGTATGACAACTTACTTCACTTATTATATAGGAGGTATTAAGATTGCTGAAAATGAAAATGTTGTATCAGGTGATCTGCTAATAGCAAAAAAAGATTTAATTGATGGATTCGTAGTACTCAACGGTCATGTTTCAGATAAGGAAACATCAAAAAAAGAAATACCGAAAAAAATAGAGAAAATACAAAAAGAATCCACACCAGTTAAACGATCAGGAGATCGAAAATTATGATTAATATTGAAAATTGGAGAGAAGAAAGAAGTTACTAATAAAGGTATTAATAACAAAATAAAAAGTTAGAACAATTATAATAAATGAAAAGGAGAATTAGTTGTAGATGGCTGAACTGAAAGTTGAAGTGTGTAAAATCGATGCTATTAAAGACCATCCAAATGCAGACAAATTAGAACTTGCATATATCGGGGGAGAAAATGGGTGGCAATCATGTGTACAAATTGGAATACATAAAGTCGGTGATAAAGTAGTTTATATTCCAGTTGATTCAATTCTCCCCATGGATGTTGAAAAAATCTTGTTTGGAGAAGATTCTAAAATAACTCTAAAAAAATCACGTGTTCGTTCTATTAAAATCAGGGGAGCTATGTCGCAAGGAATGTTTGTTTCATTAGAAAATTTAGGACTAGCTCCCAATACAAAAGTAGGAACTGATGTAGCAAAAAAATTAGGAATAGAAAAATATACACCTCCTGCAAAAGGGCAACCTTCTCAAATGCAAGCAGTAAAACATCGTCATAAAAATCCTAACTTTAGAAAATACACTGATATTAATCATTTTAAATATTATTCAAATGCGTTAGATGATCTAGAAATAGTAGTTACTGAAAAAATACATGGAACAAATTTTCGATCTGGATATGTCAAGTTTAATGCTTATAATATATGGAATAAATTCCTTAATTTTATTGGTAAATATTTTAATAAATATCAATATGAATTTGTATATGGAAGTCATAATGTTCAATTAACAAAAAAAGGAAAGAAAAATAAAACCTTTTATGGAAAAAATGTCTATTATAAAATAGCTGAACAATATGACTTAAAAAATATACTTAAAAATGGTGAAGTAATTTATGCTGAAATTTATGGTTCTGGAATTCAAAAAGGTTATACTTATGGTTGTAAAAACAATGAACATAAAATGGCTGTTATGGATGTAATGATTGATGGTAAATATCTTGATTATCTTGATGCTGAAAGATTTTGTAATAATAGAGGTTTACCCATTGTACCGGAATTATATTTTGGTAAATATGATTATGAAATTGTAAATAAATTAGCAA
This sequence comes from Thermoplasmatales archaeon, assembly GCA_030672305.1. Taxonomy (GTDB): domain Archaea; phylum Thermoplasmatota; class E2; order DHVEG-1; family DHVEG-1; genus SG8-52-3. The sequence goes on from DAOVGR010000022.1 coordinate 9,552, forward strand.
ACTCCGATCATTCCTTTTTAGATCCAAAGACAAAACCGATAGAAGGAATAGTTGTAAAACCCGTTATCGACACTAAAGGATATATGGGAAGAATGATATTCAAATGGATCGGTGATAAATATTGGTTAAATAAAGGAAACACTGATTGGAAATAAAAGGAGTATGATATGAAACTTAAAGTCTATCCAGTAACTGAGGAACATAGATCCCAATATTTTACATTAAGAGAAGCAAATAACAGAATTGAATTAGTAGCTGTTGCTGATAATGGATGTGTTTTATTAGGAGGTTGTATTTTAGAATTTTCTTGCAAAGGCATCCGTTTATTTTCTGATGTAAGTGATAAATTAGGTCTTCCACTGGATTCTAAAAACTGTGTTATTATAAAAAAATAGAAAGGAGAATTAAATGCACAAACAGTTGTATTTTGTGTTTGGTATTTTGATAGGCGTTTTATTAATGATCGCATTATCAATCCAAACAGCAGAAGCAAAAGATTATAAATTTATACCAGCAAACACTGCTCATATAATGAATACTGTTAAAGAACTTAAATATAATCCTCAATTAAAAATTGAAATTTTTGGTTATGTTGAAACACTAACTAAAGAAAATGATACTAAACTAATAGAAGATGTATTAAAGGTTCAAGAGTGTTATTTAGATGCTGGTATAGAAGATAATAGAATTACAATCGGTCTTGGTAATAAAGGCGGGATAGTGGAAGAAAAATTTAAATTTAAAAAAGATGGAGTATATATCAAATTATTTCGTAACTAAGGAAATGTTACAGAAAAAGGTAATTGTAAAAGAATAAAAAAGATGAGGTAGAATTTTAAAACCTCATCTTTTTTTTGTTCTATTATATAATTTTTTACTATATATATTAATAGGTGATATAAGGTAAATTTATTAATTTAATTATAGGAGGATATTAAAGTGGAAGTATTATTTAAATTTGTTATAATGTGTTTCAGTTTATCTTTGGTTCTAATTGCATTTGCTGGAGGTGCTTTATTTATTAAATATATTAATAAGTTAGATTCAACATCATCAACTATAGTATATACAGGAATTATTATATTAGCTATAGTTTCTACTACCTCTAACTTATCATATATGGGAGTTCCATTTGCAGTAATATGCGGTGTAATAATTATGTCTATTGGTTATGGTTGTCAAATTGTTAAACTACTTTTATAGGAGGATAATATTATGGAAATAGATATGTCATTAGTATTTGCATTTATAGGTTTCGTAATCGCAGGAAGTATAGTAATTGTTAACCTAGTTAAAGATAAAGATGAAAAAGAAATAATAAATCAACCAATAAATAAAAAAGGTACGCGGGTTGTGGTAGTTTTTCTATTCTGTGTTCTATCTTTCTTTATCTACATGTTTATGTCAGCAGAAGAAGGTATCGATAACATAACTATTTTACAACCTGGTCACCATTTTGTTACTAGACCTCCATTTATTGTAAAGGTTGATCATGATGAAGTTGCCATGCTAACAAAATATATATGGTATTATGATATAATATATCATAAAGTTACTGTAATTCCAAAAGAGCATGTTGGTTTTATAAGGTCTAAAAAGGGTAGTATTAAAGATTTTCTAAGACCAGGAATATACAGAATTAATCAGGATAAATATGAAGTGGAAATATTTAAAATGGATCCTCAGACATTCAAATTTGGAGAATAAAAAATATGGGATGAGACCTTAAAAAGTTTCATTCCATATTAATTTTTTTGTTCTATTATATAATCTTTTACTATATATATTAATAAGTGTTATAGGGTATTGGCGATTACCCTTCTCTACGAGATAAGCGTTTTAAGGGACGCGCCGAATACTTACTCCTGCATGTACGTTGTCGCCATTAGCATAAAAGTAGCAAAGGTAGAAGTTATAAACCTTGGTTTGCTCTTACGGTGCAAGGAGTTTGTATTTCGGTATCTTTATAGAAAGGGGAACATTATGAAGATTAAATATATATGTAAAGAATGTGGTAAAAAGTTTCCTGAATCAGATAGTATAGAGTTGGATGTAGGTAGACATATCAATAAACATGTTGAAAGGAGATACTGTCCGCCCAGTAGAGCTAAAAAACTTCTACAAAGATACGGAAATAATCTTCACAAAATGATTGTGAAACAATATTAACTAATCATGAACATCTTAAATCGAAGCGTGAGCAGGGGTCGATCGTGTCTATGGGGATTTTTTGGAAGAGATATTCTGAAAGCCTATCTAGATGGATTTATCTCCGCCCCTGCTCACTGCTTTTCTTATGGACATGAGTGGGTATCTGTTAGACCTCAAGACAGATTAAGTTCTGCCCTTACTCATTACTTTTCTTATAAAATTAAAAAGGGGACTATTATGAGTTTTAAAACAAATGATCCAATTAAAGAAGCAATGGATGAAGTATTAGCCAGAATCAAAAAAGAGAAAGAAGAGTCTGATCATCTTGATAGTAATATAGATTGGGAATCTTTCTTTGGGTTAAATGATAACGTAACTTAGGAAGAAATTGATCAAGTATGTGAAGATCAATTATAATAGATTTATAGGAGGAATATTATTATGGATTTGTTAGGAATTGCTTTAATAATCATTACAGTTGTGGGATCTGTTCATATTGTATATGAACGAGGAAAGCAGGCAGGTATATCAGAAGGTCGTCAACAGATTTTACGAGAAAATCTCAAAAAAGCAGAATTACAAAGGATAAATTTTGATGATGAGTTAGAAACTGTTATGACAAAAATAAGTAATTATGCATAGTACAAAAATGAGCAGGGATTTATCTTACATCCTGCTCATTTTTTTATAAGGATCGGAAGGAGAAGAAATGAAAATAATTAAAGATGGAATAACAAGTACAGCAGCTGAAGGTCGAATAAGTTTACAGATACCACAAACTAATGTTAGTTTTAGAGGAATGGTATATGAAACCGAAGAAATTCCTGATGAATGGGTTATAAAGCTCCATAATCGTAGGTATCCAACAACTGGAAACGAGACAGGTTATCTATTTCTAACAGAAGCTGGATGGAAAGCTAATAAAGATAAAATCAGAGAAGCCTTTGCAACTGCTAAATTTAAACGAGGATCTTGGAATGAATTTGAACAACATGTTTTAGACCATTTTAAAAGGGTTGAGAAAAGTACTCGTAGAAGGGTTTCTTTTCTATTAAAGAAGGTTGGGGCTTTACAAGACACTTTATTTCTTGAGGAAAGGGAATGGATGCTTTAAAGGAGGGATATCTAATGATTTATGTATGGCAAGAAAAAGATGTAAGATGTGGTATATTTGTATGTCGTAAACCAAACTATGGCGAAAGTTTTGTACCATCCGATTGGAATGCAAAATGGATGTATAAAATAGGATTTATTGGTGGAGCAAATAAAGGTTCTGTTTTAATTTCTATGTCTGATGGAATGGTAACAAAAAAACAAACCCCAAAAGAAATGGCAGAATATTTAACAGAGTCTAATATGATGCCAATGCCTCATAAATGGGTAATAAAAATGTTTGAATATATGCGAGATTGGTATATGAAAGGGTAAAAGAAAAGGAGACTTAATATGTTAAAAGAAGAATTAATTGAAAAACTTAATAAGTCAAAAGAAGCTGATACCTTGTATAAAATGGCTGAAAATCCCAGGAAGGTTTCAGAGAATGAAATAGAAAATGCAGTTAACGATCTTATTAACGAAAGTTTAAAGGTGGAGGATATATGATTCCGTGTAAGGATTGTATAGCTTTTGCAGTGTGTAATTCACATGATGATAAAATAACATGTTCAATTCTTTATAAATATTTTATTGAGGGTGGATTTAATATTATACAAAAAGATGGAGGTTCTTACTATAAATCAGACCGATTACAAGAGATTCCAAAATTTTTTAAAAGGAAACTTGGTAGTTGGTATACTAGTAGTAATGAAAAATTTTCTTTTGATAATGATCCACAGACTATAACTTTTAAGTGGGATAAGTTGAAGAATGGAGAATTTATGAAACTATGAGTAAATTAAATGACATAAGATGTAGAGGGTGTAAAAATTATGAGCATAGTGTATATCTTACACGTTGTGTATATTCTCCAAGTATAGATGTATATGGAAATAAATTAACATGTCCATGTTTAAATTGTATTGTAAAGATGGTATGTAGTGAAGCATGTGATGCTTTATATAGTTATTCCAGAAACTTTACCTTATCATCTAAAAGTCTATTAAGGGAATAAATGTAGTTAAAAAGGAAATGGATACCGATGCCTCAATAAAAATGTTTGAATATATGTGAGATTGGTATATGAGAGGATAATAATATGGAAAAGAAAATACTTTTCAGACTTGATATAATGAAAATAGATATTGGTAATCAACGAAATAAGTGGGAAGATCTAAAGAAGGAAATCAACAATTTAAATCCTAATGATAATGTTGGAAGTGGAGCAGTCGACAGAGCTTTTGTTGATTTAATATCTGCTATAGACTATTCAACGTTTCTTATAAAAGGGTAAAGGAGAATAGTTAAAATGAATCCAGCAAAAAAACGTATCTTTAAATATCTTCAAAGAAGAGGACGAAGATCAAATACACTTAATTATACTATAGTTCCTCCATCTAGATTATTTAAAAGTATTCCTGAAGAAATACTTAATCTTCTTGATGTAGCTAAAACTCATCTTAGTGCAAAAGAGATTGCCGACTATATGGGATTTAATGTTAAGAGTGTATCTAAAAGTTTAACCAAGATGGTTAAGAGTGAAATAACCCATCAGTATATAAAGAAATTCAGATCAGGAAAAACAAATTATTTTAGATTTATCTGCCCATTACCACATGATATGGATATTTCTAGTTTATGGAAAGTTATCAGAAATGATAAAAGAGATAAAACTCAAATTGAAAATACATCTATTACAGTCCAAAGAACTCCATTCGAAGGAAGTTTGTTATATGAACAATGCTTTTTGGTATCAATTATTATTAATAAGCATGGCTGTTTTGAAACTATTAATACACCATTACCGATTGAAGTAAATGTAATGGATTAAAGGAGATAACCTTTCAATGGGATACATATTTGAATAGGAGGAGATTATAATATGGAAAAGTTTACATTTTTTTATGGTGGAGAATTTAGTCAATGGTATAACTCTCCGATGACAGTTAAAGGAGTATTTTTTAATTGTGCCGAACAAGCTATGATGATGGAAAAGGCAATATTATTTAATGATAACGAAGCGTGTAATAAAATTATGAAGACAGATGACCCTGTTAAACAAAAATTTATAGGTAGACATGTCAAGGGATTTGATAAAAAAGTTTGGGAGTCAGTGGCACGGGAAATTGTGTATTATAATAATTTATGTAAGTTTACACAAAATCCTAAATTATTAAAAGTTCTATTAGACACGGTAGGAACTACACTTGTCGAAGTATCACCAACTGATAAAATATGGGGTATAGGATTAGCAGAATATAATCCAAGAGCTTTAGTCAAAAAATATTGGAAAGGTCTTAATTGGCTCGGTATGGAAATAACAAGAGTCAGAGATAATATTATGACAGGGAGATTATGAAAGAAATAATGGATGGAGTTAGAACGTAGAATATGGAGAAAATATGATTCCATGTAAAGATTGTATAGCTTTTGCAGTATGTAATTCACATGATGATAAAATAACATGCTCTCTTCTTTATGAATATTTTATTGAGGGAGGTATTCCAGTTACCGATAGAAGGAGACAATTACAATTAGGACGGTTAAAAGAAATTTCAACTTTCTTTAACAGAAAAGTTAGTAGTTGGTATTTTGGTAGCTCTATTAACAATCCAAATATGACTCTTTATTGGGTTGAGATTCCTCGGAAGTTGAGGTAGGGTCATAGAAAACTATAAAGAAAAGGAGGAAGTTATGTTAGAAAGTTTTTTTAAATTTCCTGTATCACATACTATTGTAAGCAAAGAAGGGCTCCGAGGAATTACCCCTTCAAATATAGGTACAGCACATAGTTCATTTTTGGAATTTCAATATGAACATGCGCGCATGAGAGTTTATTTTGAATCTGATGATCAACTATTTGAATATTACCACAGCTTGGAAAAGGAGCTTGGTGTTAAAACAATAGAGAAATGTTAAAGGGTTGGGAGAAGGAGGAATTATCATGTCTTATGCTGCTAATAAACGATGGAGAAAAAAGAATCCTGAAAAATGGTTAGAATGGAAAAATAGATACTATAATCAATTCACAGTGGGAGCTATCCATTCTAATAAAAGATGGACACATGAGGAAGAGCAGTTAGTATTAAATCATGAGATATCTGATAGAACAATATCTAGTAAGATAAGTAGAACTGTCGGAGCAATACAAGTAAAAAGGAGTGAATTGAAAAATAAAAATGTGCCCGTTGGAGGGTTAATAATAAAATAAAGAAAATTATAACTTGAAGCAGGGGTGATATGAAAAAGTTATCTCTGCTTTATTTTTTTTGTTCCTATTTTTTGATTAAGTTACTATATATATTAATAAATGATATGAAGAATTTTTAATTAGTTAGAATTAACTTATAGAAAGGAGTATAATTATGGATAAAATGTTATATATTAAGAACTTCAAAAAAGATTTAATTGCAGATTATTTTGTTGATGCATTCGACGCTATGATGGAATTATCAAGGCTTCCTCAAAGTGACTTTATTCCTAAAAATAAACACTATTTATTTGACATGGTTGCTACATTCCTTTCAGTAGGTGAATTATTTTATGAAAAGAAAGATATAATTACTAGAATACAAAAACATAAAGATCCATTATCTCAACTTATTATTATCCGTAATTTTATCTTTGAAAACTTTCTTAAAATAGTAGACAATAAGGATGATGAAATTGATATTTTCTTTTATAAAATAGAGAATTGTTCGATTGATATGCACGCTAATAAACGAGCAGGTAAGTTTGAAACTACAGTACTTCCTGATGATGATTCCCTATTAAATGTAGCACGATTGGCATTTGGATGTATATTAACAGGTTTAGAAATTAACCCTGCTAAAATTCTTAGATGTAAAAGAGATAATTGTAGGAAATTCTTTTATTCTGGTAAACCGGGAACAAATTGGAAGTTCAAAAGGGTATTCTGTTCACTTAAGTGTTCAAACGCACAAAGACTATTGAACTGGCGGCATGCTAAAAACTAGATTACTACCACTGATGTTACTTAATTAAATAGAATCGACTATAGAAAGGAGGAATATTAAAATGTCTACAACAATTGCTGATAAATGGGCTATGGAAAAAGTTGAAAATTTAACACTTTCAACAGAAGAGATTAAAAGTTTATATCTTCTTTTAAAAAAATTAGATCCGAAAAATATGGATTGGGGTCTCAGGTGGTTCTTATCTAATACCAAGGAAGAAACTATACAAAAAGAAATAAAGAATAATAAGAACTTCTATAAGTATGCAGTTCAAAACTTCTTTTCTATTGAAGTTAGTGATTTTATTTCTGAATATTTTGGAAATGGTATATCGTGTTTAATAGACGAAACCCACTATGAAGAGTTTAGCGATCATTCATTTATTAAGGAATTAAACAATCTTAATCATGACGATCTTGATAAGGTTGCTAAATTGATATCTGCAGCTAAATCATTATAATAGAATTTAAACAAGGGTGACCTAAACTAGATAGTAGTTGTGAAGGTCACCCTTGTTTTTTAAGGAGAGAATGGAGACTTTATTAGCACCTAAGTAATGTAATGAAAAGGAGAAAAAAGAAAATGGTAGATTCTATAAAAGAATCCATTAAGGATATTATAAAAAGACTTAAAATAGATAGCGGAAAATGGGAACATTCTTATATAAATTGTTATAATACTAAAATTAATGAGTTAAAAAAAGAGAAGGAGACTTAAGAATGAAAAAGTTAATCGTAGGAATTTTGATGGTTATGGTGATGGTAGTTGGGATGGTTGGTGTGGTTGGTGCAACGGATGTCGGTGGTATTATTGATGTTGATACTACCTGGGATTTAGCTGGCTCACCATATATACTTGTTGAGCCTGTTGAAATTGCTCCGGGTATTATATTAATGATAGAACCAGGTGTTGAAGTAAGAAGTATAGAAAGTGGAGGAGATTATAAATTACGTAATTATATCAGTATATACGACAATGCTCAATTAAATATCTTGGGCCAACCTCATAATAAAATTCATTTCAATTATGTAAATATTTATGTTTATGATGGATCAGTAAGTGGTGGACCCAGACTTTATATTGAATTTACGAATTTTCATCAATGTTCAATTAATGGTTGTATTTTAAACTTAACAGATTGTGTTTTTACCAAAGATATTGATGATTTACATTTAACAAGTATAGTATTAAAATCGTTTAATGATGGTTCTGATTGGGAAATTGACGAAGACTCTTATGTTGAAAGAAATATTTTCAACCAACCAGAACAAGTAGCTTTTTCCACTCATTATTATGCAGGGAATTTTTATATTACAAATAATGTTTTTTATAAAACATGGGTTCATGGAGATGTGTTTCCAAATGTTATTATAAGACATAATTCTTTTCTTGAAATTACCATGATGAATACAATATTTGTTGAAAATAATTGGTGGGGAACAATAGATACAAATATTATAGATGAAATGATAATTGATAGGAATGATTCTTTACAATATGGTTATTATACTGATTACATTCCTTTCTTAATAGAATCACACCCAAATACACCATATTTTGATCCCAATATATATTATGATTTAATTGTAAATACTACCGATGGTGGTGTAGTTGATCCTACCGGTGGAAATTATCTTGAAGGAACAATAGTTACAGTTACAGCAATTTCTGATTCAGGTTGGAATTTTCAAGAATGGACTGGTGATTATATTGGAACTGAAAATCCAATAGATATTATTATGGATTCAAATAAAACTATACAAGCTGTTTTTGTTTATCATACAGCCCCAATTGTTCCTCCTAATAGTAATAGTGGAGGAGGTGGTTGTTTTATTTCTGTAACATATTAGTATTTTTAAAATAAAATAAGAAGAAGCAGGGGTGACCTGGATAGTAGTTGAGTGGTCGCCCTTGTTTTTTTGTGGAGGGAGGAGAGAAGAGTATGGAACATTTTGTTATAATATTTCAGTTTATTATTTATGCTATAATTGCAGAATATATAAAATTAATTATAAGTATAATATTTGCAATTGTGGTTCCTGTTTATTGTAGTATTGTTATATCGAGATATAGAGATTTTTGGATTCTAAAACAAAAAGTATATAAATATCTTTATTCCTTAAATGATTTAAAAATTAGATACGATAAACTTAAAATAATACATGATAAAATTTTGGAAGTAAAATTAGACTTGGAGGTTCTAAACCATAAATTTTCAGAACAGCCTATTGAAAAATTTCTACTAAAAATTAATAGCTATCTTAACTCCAAATATTTAAATACAGTTAGAATAAAATGGGTGGATCATGAATCAGAACCATTTATTGATACCCAGCAGATTATACTAATTGAAAAAGAGTTTTTAGAAAATTCTTTAAAAACCGTAAAAAAATTAAAACCAAATTATTGGGTTATTATTAAACCCTATTAAACCCGGAACGTATGGACTATAAAAATCTTTTATATTTCAATGACTTATATAGTCGTTTACTAAATTTTATAGAACAAACAATTAAATAAAAAGGAGAGGAGAATTATTAAAATGAGTCAGGTTTTAGTATGTATGATATGTCAAAACATATACAAAAAAGAAAAAATAAAAGAATATAATGGATCATATTTTTGCCCAAATGCTACTGTTTCATGTGGAGGAAATCTTATTTCAGTTGATGAAAATTTAGCTGAATTAATTTTAATATTTAATAATCTTGGTATAGAAACATGCTCAAGTTGTGAAGGTCATCCTTTTGATTTGTCTCATCCTTACATTACCTTCGCAACTCAAGATAATGGTTTCTATAATTTATCAATTGAAAATTTACGAGATTTATGTTTTGAAGTTAATAAGGATTTGGATCATTTATGGACTATTTCAGAAATTAAACAGGCTTCTATGGTTCCTTCTTCATACTCTGTTTATATTGAAACTATAAAATATCAAAAATTTACAATTTCTTTAGAATTTGCTGTAGAAAATTCAAAAGAAGTGTCCACATCTGAACGACTAGAGATGAAGTTGGATTTCATAAATTCTCTTTATTTATTAATAATGGAAATAAAAGAAAAAATAAAGAAGGAGGAAGAAAGTATTGATTAAATATATATTAACAGATAGAGATTCTGTTATATGTCCTTATTGTGGTAAATCATTAAACATGTTGGGAGGTAATCATTTAAGGATTCATGGAAAAAATCTCAAAGATTTAAAAAGAGAATTTCCTGATACTCCAACTATGACTAAAGCAGAATCAGAGAAAAGAAGTAAAGCAAGAAAAGATTCACAACAAAAAATAAATGATACTTATAAAAAGAAGGGTAAGAAAGTAGGATTTGCTGACGAAGAATTAGCTAAGAAATCCAGAGATACATCAGCTAAAAAATATGGTGAAATAAATTATATGAAAACTGAAGAAGGTCGAAATAAATTTAGGGGTAAAAATAATGCTATGAGTAAGGAAAATCCTGATAGTGTTTTAAGACGACAATCCATGTCAGAAAAGATAACAGGAAGACCATCAAAATTAAAAAATAAAACGTATGGAGAAATACATGGGAAGAAAAAAGCTGAAGAATTAAAAGAAGAAAAATCTAAAAAAGAAATATTAAAATTTATTCCATCTTTTGAAAAAGGCAAAGAGTTGTTTAATGTAAAATTAGTAGACCCAGAATATTTAGGTGCTCATATTAAACATACTTGGGAATGTACTAAATGTGGAAGTCAATTTGATCAAATTTGGAATGCAATACAACAAGGTTATCTTTGTCCAAAATGTTTTCCACGTTTTATGGGGGATTCACAACCAGAAAGAGAAGTACGAGATTTTATTAAATCTTTAAATTTTAATATAGTTGCCAATTCAAAAAAAATTATAGGTCCAAAGGAATTGGATATTTATATTCCATCAAAACAATTAGCAATAGAATATGATGGATTTTATCGTCACAGTGAAGAATTTATGAGTAAATCTTATCATATTAAGAAAACTATAGCATGTGAAAAAATTGGTATTAGACTTATTCATATTTTTGCAGATGAATGGTATTATAAAAATAATATAACGAAAGAAAGATTAAAGAATATTTTAGGAGTTTCCAACTCACAAAAAGTTTACGCAAGAAAGTGTATAATCAAACCAATTGAATCTAAAATCAAAGATAAATTTTTGGTCGATTATCACATCCAAGGAACTGATATTGGATCCCCTGTTAGACTTGGGGCATTCTATAAAGATCAATTATTAGCAGTTATGACATTTAGATATAAAAATAAAAATGAAAAAGAACAAGGTCTCTGGTATTTAAATAGATTTTGTTCAGATTATCATTTTCATATAACCGGCATCGCTGGTAAACTATTAGAATATTTTAAGAGAAACTATTCTTGGTTAAAAATTTCTACACATGCAGATAGAAGATGGTCAAATGGAAATCTATATTATAAATTAGGGTTTACATTTATACGACCAACATGTTTAGATTATTGGTATGTAAATGGTGGAATGAAAAGAATACCAAGACAAAAAATGCGAAAGGGACCAGATGAACCTAAAGACATTCCTGAATGGATTTTAAGATTAAGTGAAGGGTATCATAGAATTTTTGGTTGTGGAAGTTTAAAGTTTGAACTTACAAAATAATTAATTTTAACGAAAAGAACTCAGTCATCTATAAATAAATGACTGAGTCTTTTTTTCGTCGTTTTTATTACTTTATAACTTATGCACCGATTGTCAGAGCTGCAATACCGTTTGATCTAACAAGAGCTGTAGCATATCTGCTTAAGATTGTCAGACTTGGTGTATAACCAAGTGGATACGGGTGAAGAACAGCTGGGACATATGGAGAATAGAAATAAATAGCTTTCAGTTCTTCCATTGGTTTGAAGACCATTAACATAGTACCTTGAGGAACAACAGCACTAGTTAGTACTCTCCATTTTCCACCAGCAACTGTTGCTGATCTGTAGCCTAAATCACCGTCAACTGAAGAAGTTCCAACATAATTAAATGTCTGTAGATCTTCAAGGATAGCAACATCAAGTGGATTAGCAAGGATTGTGTTTCCAGCATCAATGTTAGTATCTGTATAAATTTGACCAGACAGTTCATTCAGTGGGACGATAATATTTTCGTGCCAATACTTAGTTCCCCAAGTGTATGTTCCAGGCGGGGTTCTATTAAATGTCTTAGCATGTGTACCAGCATTTAATCTTGTATTAGCGGTAATCAGAGCATTTATAATCTCTCTGTCAATATCCAGAGCAACTTGCTGACCCAGAATATTTACGATTTCTGCTTGAATTGAAACGTCAAATAGAGCTCTCATATCTTGCTCCATATTCACAGTCCAATTAGCAGAGATTTGACGATCTCTAGCATATAGACGCACTTTATCTACACTTAAAGTCACAGAAGGATTGATTCTGTTTTCTTCCAGAGATGTGGTCACTTGATATTTAATATGAACTGCAACTGCTGTAGTATTAGAAATTGCTAAAGTACCATTTAAATAATCAACCATACCTGAAAGTACGTCTGAACTTGCACCGATTGTTACACTTGAACTAAAATGTCCTTCAACAGCTGGGACGATTGAAACGCTTGTCCATGCTGTACCATCTGTAGAAACAGCTGTGATTTCAAAATCTCTTTCTAGATGAGCTTGAGTTTTTGATAACCCAGCAACAGCTAGAATATCATATGCACTTTGTGGAACAGACACAGTAGCAGTAACTGGAGTACCAATTCCAGCACCCTGAGAAATATCAGGTGTCATAGTAGGTGCATCATACAGACTTGAGCTGTTTGATGGTGAGAATTGTGCTTTAATAAAAGCTTTTACACATTCAGGTTTATCCATTGGTGAAACTGTAACTGCTTCTTTAGCAACCAGTTTAGGATAGAACACTCTTAAAATAGGCAGTGTTAAACTTTCATAAGGATTAATCTGAAACATTGAATTTTCTAAAAGATTAATTCTTGTATTTTCTGCCAGTTGTGTAAAAGTTTTACGATCTTTCTTATCCTCGATTGATTCCGCTAACCCTGTAACATAAGCATTAAAAGCGGCGTCATCGACCAACACAGCTTTCATATTACCAGGTTTTGAAGGATCAATTCCAGATAACTTTTTAGTAGTCTGATAGACTTCTTTTAGTATTTCTTTCATTAATTTGTTACCTCCGTAATTATGTATTTAAATTTAAGAATTTATTCCTATTTTAATTATGTTCTAAAATATTTGGAGGATTAGTTTTATGCCTATGGAGGGATTATGGGTAGTTTGTTTCTCAATATTCTTAGAAACAAACTAATATTTTAAAATGATATAACTATATATATTAATAAATGAAACAAGGTTATTGATATTTTTTGAATGGAAAGAATAATATAAAAAATTATAAATAAACTTAAAGTATAAAAATTAAAAGGAGGGTATGTTTAAAGATGAAAAATAAAGAAATTTCTGACAAAATTATTGAATCTGTAAATGAAGAATTGAAAAAGAAGGGGGTTACTGTCTTTAGTGATCTATTTTATGATGTTAAAATAAAAGACGGAATACGATATGCGTCAAAAGATGATTTTGTTCTCTGCTTATGGACAAATGCTGTATTCCCAAGAAAAATTATATATTGGGAACATAGTTGTTTCAGTTCTTTCAAAAATAGAGGAATTTTTCAAAAAAACAAACCACCATTAACAACTCCAAAAGAATTTGCTAAACAGTTCATTATTAACATAAGAGTTTCAAAATAAGGTCATCCATGGTGGGTGACCTTTACTCTATCTAGAAAATCTCTTTCCTATAATTTTGAGGGTGTTTGATAAGTGATAATCAAGCTTTTCTTCTGAAAGAGTATTAACAATTTTTAATAGAATTGTCATTTCATGTTTTAAATTACCATCATAAATTAGTCCAGAAGATACTAACTTATTAATCCTGTCTAGTAATTTAGATTCTTTTTGTTTTTTCTTATAATCTTTAATACCTTGTTCAAGATGTCTCTTTGATTCTAATACTTCTACTTTTTTATTTTCTAATATTGTTTCTAATTTATTAACTTGTTCAACTTTGGTACTGAAGATTTCATCAAATAAAGGGTAAATATTTCTTATAATATTATCAGCTAAAACAACTTTTGATTGATTAATATTTTCTTCATGAACATCAGGTATTTTAGTTTCAATTATATTCATAGTTCACTCCCTAAAGTTTCTAATATTCGTACTCTTAATTCTAAATTTGAATTATTTATTAGTTCAAATTTTGTTTCTAAATCTTTTTTAATTTTTTGACCCTGGTTATATAAATGATTTTTCTTTTTAATTTTTTTGTTTAAATTTTCAATTACATATTCCACAGACTCGAGTTTATCTTTTAATGGAAACTCTGGATCTGTTTTACAAATAGCAAATATTCTTTCAAGAACTTGTGGTAACATCTCTTTTGATGTTTTCTTTTTTTCTAATATTTCAATTTTCATTTTGTTTCCTTTCCAATTATTTTGCCCAATTTATAAATTCATCATTATAAGAAATGGCTATTGCATTCCAAGAGGCGTGAATAAAAACTGCAATTATCCAACCAGCTAATGCTTCATCTTCTTCATAAAAAGTTTTTTGAATTGCAGTTGTGGTAAAATGCATTAAAAGTCCTGCTATTCTCATAATAATAGCTTTAGGAATGTTCATACCAATCATCATCATTTTAGCTACATATATAACAGCTTCTATACCAAAAATAACACCAGTTCCAACCCATGGCATTCCTTTTTGAATAAAATATTGTTTTAATAGTTCTTCAGTTAAAGGAGCTACAATCACACAAGATATATATGTAACTACTTTTGGTTCTCTAATTATAGAAAATATTACTGCCAATATTAATGTATTGAGAAAAATTAAAACTACAAACATACCAAGAGCTATTGCAATTTTTTTTCCAGTTCCCAATTCCAGAAAATCATCTTTAGTTTTCAAAATTATTTTTTTAATATCTCTACCGATTTCTTTTGATAATTCTAAACCTGCTTTTTCAGGATTAATTCCTTGTTTATGGAGTTTCATAACTTTAGACTTATATTTTCCAACTACTGATTTTGCAGCTGATTTAATTTTAGAAACGTCAGTGTGTTTTCCAACTATTTGCTCAACTTTAAGTAACTTTGTTTTTGTAGTAGATATAATTTTATCAAATGATAACTTTTCTGACAATAATTCCATTCTTTCAAATTCTGTTATTATATAACTTTCATCTATATAATTTAGATATTGGTCAACTGTATTAGCCATAAAATACTCTCCTTAGACCCATCTATCAAAAAAGTTTATTACTTTAGTTTCAATTAGTTTATCAAAATAATCTGGCATAAAGCAGCGACCATTTACACAAACTACACCACTATCAGATTCAAATAACATTTCTTGTTCAAATCTCATTTCATTGAAGTCAACAACTGCAGATCTATGTGAAGGCATACTTACAGCATCAAATGCTATAATTGTTAATGGAGATTTTACAATATTATGATCTTGTAGTCTTTCAAGTTCAGCAAGTCCTCTCATACTAAAACCTACACCTGTCTTATCTTGTAATAATGAAAATAAAGTCTGCCCACTATTACTACTTAATGTTTCCATTTCTCCTATTAAAACATTTTTTCTAAATTCATAATCTCTTATAATATGAGAAGCATTATTTAGTGAAACTGTTGTTTGTCTTATACCATCAATTTGATCGTTTCCTGTTGGTAAAGGATGGTCAAGTTCTGAATAAAATGCTCTCCTCTTCATTCTTGAATCACAATGCCCCATACCTTCACCCAAAACTGGACTTGGATACAACCTGCCATTTTGATTTATTTCATCTGTTGTTTGCATAGGACATCTGAATATTGCTCTTGTTGGTGTTTTTTTAATAATTTCAGCTTCTGAATAAACGCTCTGCTCTATAATTAAGTTTGAACTCATTATTTAATCCTCGTTATTTTTATTACTTTTGAAATAGTCTCTAACTTTTTTATACGAAATATCAAGAAATTTGTAAAATATTACTATAATATCATCTAGTTTATCTTTATAAACCTCGAAGTTAGATGATAATGTTTTGAATAAATCAATTGCTTTTGAAATTAAATTTCTCAATTCCATCATTTCTATATCGGTAACATCTTGTAACATATTCTCTAATGCTGTTAATCTTGTATATATTTTCTTAAGTTCATATACTCTTCCAATTTGACCTGGGGTTAATGGTTCTTCTTTTTCTTCACCTGGCATTCCCATACCTACATCCATACCAGGTTCAGCACCCATATCACCCATAGCAGCTTCTTCACCGCCTTCAACAGCTTCTGGTTCAACAGGTTCAGCTTCTGGTTCAGCCTCTGGAACTTCTGCTGGTATTTTTTCTTCCTCTTCTTCTTGCTCTTTTATTTCTTCATTTTCTCCATATGGTCTATGTGTAGTATATTCATCATCAGGAACAAAGGGAACATCAACAGGGTCAACATCATCTCGGGGTGTTCGATCTTTAAGAGTTATATTCCGAGTTGCTAGACTCTGAGTTGTGATTACTTCATTTTGCATAAACAATATATTTTGTAATTTGCTTATAATATCTGTTACGTTAGGCATTTTTATCTCCATTAACCTTTATCTTTATATAATCTTTTCTCACTCTCTTTTTTTGCTTTTGCCAATTGAACTTTTGCCTTCCCTTGTAGATTTATAATTTTTTGTTTTATTTTATTAGTGCATTTAGATGGATCTTTTGTTTTTTGACACTTCTTCATACCTACTTGTAGTGCTTTAATTTGTTTGGTATAACCCTCAGCTTTAACTTTAGCCATACACCATTTTTTCTCTGGACCAGCATCATATTTAACACATCTTTTTCCAACTTTACTTATATGATCTCTATAAACATGATAAGCTGCACTAATTATAGACATAGCAAGCACTGTCCCTCCAATAATAATAGCCCCTCCAACAGCAAGATATGGATCCACTTCAGAAACTAATTCTTCATTTTCTTTAACAAATTTTTCTGAAATAGCTTTTGATTGTGGATATCCTGTTATTAATAGATTTAATACTTGATCTTTATTTGCTACTTTAACAAATTCTCCAAGTTGTAACTTTTCATCTTTTGTTAATCTATCATGTTCTGCTATATATGAAAAACTAAATATTTTTAAATTATTTAGATTACTTAACATTTTTTATCTCCTATATTAATACGGCGCTCCGCCCATACCACCCATACCGCCCATTCCACCCAGATCCATTTCATCTTCTTTCTTAGATGGATCAAGAGTTTGGTCAATTTTAACATCAGTTTCATATTTAGAAACTTCATCCCAATCAATTTGTGGAAGATATTTCTTTCTTGTATATTCTTTTGGAATTCCAACTCTTTCAAGTCCATCAATTAATCCAGTAACTTCATTCATATATCTAGCTTCTCTTTCATACTGTAAGGATTTTGGTGGTGGAAATGAAACTTGAACAGTATCAAACAGTGTTAAAGCTTCTTCCGGACTTATTATGTCAAATATTTTTTCAATTAATTCTTGCACCTGATGTGTCAAATATTTTTGATGTGCTATAATTGTTCTTGCAAACAATATGTTTTCTTCAGTTAATGTGTTCTTGGCAGAAATATTTTCTTCAATCCCAATAAATCCAGGTGGGACACCAAGACCAGCTACAAGTTGATCTCTTATAAATTTGAGTTCATCAACTTTACTTCTAACATCAACATTGCCTTCATTAAATGTACTAATATCCACAAATGGTTTCCCATCTCGTTGAGGAATATAAACATCTTCAAAAGTTGTAATCATACTTGGAATTGTATCAACCGTACCAAAACTATCAAGAGTGATTTTTCTCTTTCTAAACTCTTCTTTAAGTTTTTCAATTACCTTTTTCGCATCTCTTGGAAGACCAACTTCAACTGCAATCTTTCTCTTTTCAGTTGATCTTGCTAATCTCTGAATTGCTAATGCAGTTTCAAGAGCAATTAAAACCTTTGCTGAAAACTGTCCATTATCAAATATTGATTCTCCATATGGATAATATTTATTTGAAGGAATTTTAAAATGAACCATTTTATCTGGAGCAACATATCTTATTTCTATTGCTTTATTATATTCAGATTGTGCTAACATTTGAGCAATAATATGTTTAAGATCATCATTATTCTTAAACTCTTTCATTTGTGGAATTTTTTTCTCCAGACTTTTAAGAATTGAAAGCACAATATTATTAATAGCATCTTCTGCAATTGAAGTTCCAGGAACTACAGTTATTTGTGGAAAAATTAAATAACCGAAACAAACTGGAAACAAAGAACTTTGTAGTCTTAAAACAAATTGCGGTTCATGATAAATTAACTTTAAATTTTTGAGACTTTTCATGTCTTTAGATTTTTTATCATCTTGTTGTACCGTATCTTCATTAAGAGCAGAATAATTAATTGAGAAAGTATATTTTTCTTGGTTAAACGAATCAATATCACCACGCTCTTTTGAAGTTTCAACAGCAGATAGATATTCTCTTTCTGAAAGTAATGACTTGCTTGTTAAAGCAGTAACAGCATCTCCAATTTCACAGAAAAAATCACCAAACATTAATGTATTTTTTACAATTGAACTTAAATCCTCTTCAAGTTTTATTTTTTTAATAACATTTTTAACTCTTCTAACTTGAGCTTCTTCTGGTACTTCTTCACTATCATTAGAACTATCTGATGCTTTAATATCCAAAGAAATCTTTGTAATATCATCAGGAGATAAGATATTATCAACTAGAACTTGTAAAGCTCTATGACAATAATTAATATTAGAAACAATTGCTTGGTAAGTTTTATATCTAAGAACTCTACCACCTTGTCCGAATGATGATGGTCCAGCTCCTCCTTGAGAAAAAAGACCACTAGATGAACCAATCTGGACATTAGCATTTTTAGATATTAAACTTTTAACAAGGTCAATATATCCATTACGCCCACTATTACTTCTATATGTTGATATGTCTTTCACAACTTGATCTAATTTAGCATCAATTTTTTGAGTCCGCGTACCCATTACCGCTAATTTCAATTTAGTAAACGTATCTTGTATTTCTGCCATTTTATACTCCCTTATCGTCTTGCTTTACTTCTAACACGTGGACCATATTTTTGATGAACTTTTTCTCTGAATTTGTAGTATTGATCTTTAAAATATATCATTCTTTTATAAAGCGGATCATTATGTTTTCTAGCTTGAGCACTTGCCATCTGCCCAGCAGATCTTTTTATTTTACTTTGTCTTGTTATATCACTCGCTGAAGTTGTTTTAATTTCGTCTAATATAGTATCGACTAAACCATTAACTTTATCTAACTCCATTTATTTATCCTCTGTATCATCACCATCCATTAAACTATCCATTGAATCTTTTCTTATTTCATCATTCTCATATCTTAAATTAAAATATTCTAAAAGATTAAATGTAAAAGTTTCAATGTTTCCATATAAAAATAAAAATTCTTTTTGAAGAGATGGTCCGATAAGTTTTTGAACTAATTGTACATATTCTTTAGAAATTTTATCAATATCTTCTTCATTAACTTTAACTGCATCTAAAGAATAAACTAAAATTCTATCTTTATATATTAAGTCGAAAGCTCTCTCCATATTGTATTCAAGAGTAACTCTATAATCAACAAAATTTTTTGTAACATAATTTCGTTTAATGTCATAATAAATCCAACGAAAAATAAATATCATTGCCAAACAAAATGATACTCCAATTATTACATTAATCCACCACATTATGCTCTCCTTTTATTATTCATCAGTTAAGGTATACTCATCTTTTTCGACTGGTTCTTTTTTCTTAGAATGTTGTTTGGATTGTATAACATCTTTGGTTTTTATTTTTACAGGTTTTTCTTTTACGTCCTGCTCTTTAACAACTATAGATATTATTTTACTTGGTCTGGTAATTACGGATGTAAATTTAGTTTGTAGGATAGATATATTATTATGCTCAAACATTGAAGATAATTTTCTGGTATATGAAACTAACTCTTCATCATCATTATCATCAACGACAATTGGTTCTGCACCTTCTTGATGTATAGTTACCGTCTTCATTTCATTGCCAACCTTTCTAAATATGATAAATCTTCAGGCAGTTTGATTTCTTCAACGACTGGTTCTTTATCATTTTGAGGTATATCTTTTACTATTGCTTTTTTATCTTCTACCACTATAGGCCCAAAAGAATAATATTCGTCTGATATCCCTTTAGATCTTAGTTGAAGTTTAATGTTACTAAATTCATCATCTGTAAGTTTAATATCAACTGGAGTTCTCACAACTCTTCCATGAGCAATGATAGTCTCTCCCTTAATAGTTATTCTCAGTAATTTTTTCATGAAGATTCCTTTCATAATGTGAGTGGACATTCAAAAATATCCACTCACATTTTAATATTTAAATCTTTACTTCTTCTTCCTCACCTTCTTCAGGTTCATCTTCAACTTTTTCTTGTTCTTTTACTTCTTTTTTAGCTGGGACTTCTTCTTTTTCTGGAGCTTCTTCTTCTTCATCTTCAATTTGTTCTTTGAAAATTTGGAATGCTTCTTCTATATCTTCTTCGTCTTCACCCATGCCAGGTTTACCCATTGCGCCTTTAGCTTTTATGGGTCCACCACCAACTCCGGCGTCTTCTTTTATTTCTTTATCTACGTCTAGTTCCTCTTCCTCTTCTTCTGGAGCTTCTTCTTGTTCTGTATAATTTTTAGGTTTTACAAATGAATCAGCAACATCTTTTCTATCAGGAACTTGTCCAGCGTCTGTACCCGTACCAGCTTGTTCTGTTCCTGCTCCAGTGGTATCTTCTTCTGGATTTTTAGAAACTTTTTCTTTTGGTGCTTCCATGCCAGCAGCGGGACCTTCAAAATCTTTCTTGCCAGCCATGGTTTCTGCTTCTTCTACTTTTTCTTCATCTTCATCTTCTTCTTCCATCTCAGCAATGAGTTTTTCAATAACAGCATTTTCAATATCTTCTGTTACTTCTTCCTCTTCTTCTTCCTCTTCTGGTTTAACTTTTTCTTGCTCTTCTACTTCTTCCTCTTCTGGCTCAAGTTCTTCTTGTTCTTTAGCAATGTCTTTTGCTTTTTCATCTTTTGATGCTGGGACTGTATTAGCTTTAGAAGTCCCAGCTTGTGAAGTTCCGGCACCCTCAGCATCTTTCATACTAGGTCCACCAGATTTTCCATCATCAGCTAAATCTTCTTCGGTTGTGATTTCAACATCACCATCTTGATCTTCCTCGAAATAGTATCTTTCTAAAATACTAGCTGCATCTTTGTGTGTAGCTAATTCTCCACCACCGTCCCATTTCATAATACCATCAAGAAACGGTCCTTTTACTTCTGTATTTTTCGCAACATCAGTAAATTCTGAGATTGCTTCCTTTAGTAAATTCTTATACGAAACTTTTTTCGTCGTAGCCATTTTTAATTTCCTCCTGTGAAAATTATCTTTTTTTACATTAATATACATTTTTATTTTGTTCTAATTTTATTTCCTTGAAAAAGTCAGTTCGTTTCTCAAATTTCACAACCAGCAAAACTTAATGGAGCATTTTGTGTTGAATCTGCTTTTTGTACATTTGTTAATAAATTAGCATTAAGAAATTTAAATCTATCAAAAGCTACTTGAAAGTTAATTGATACCCCACTCTTACCCGAGCGGTTCTTGCCAACTTTTCCGTAAACTCTGGTATCGTCTGTTTGATCTTTTGCCATTAACATAACAAAATCTGCATGTTCTACTTTTTTAATTGATTCTGACATTTGATCTACATTTAATTGATTTGCTTCTTGTATTCTATATGCAGCTCGACCCAGCTGGCTTGCCGTAACTACAGGGATATTATATTGAACTGCAAGAGTTTTTAATGATAAAGTAATATGTCCTAACTCTAATCTATACATATCATAACCCGTATCTGCTTTTAATAAATCTAAATAATCAACATACAATCCGGCAATCGCTTCTTTTCCATAATCATTTATTGCATCATCAACCACACCCATTAGATCAACAACACTTATACTCATTGCTGGAAAATACTTCATAATAACTGTTGAGCCAGTTTTATTAAATTTATTAACTATTTTTTTCTTAATATCAAAATCTTGTTTTGTAAGTTCTCGAAGCATTTGAGGAGTTGTTTTATTAAACATTGGTTGATAAGTTCTAATTAAGGCTTCCTCAATTGTATTTTCCAAAGTCACATATATATAAACTTTATTAATTTCATCAGGTTTTATTATGGGTTTATTAGGATCTATTAGTATTGCTGATTTATAAATTGTATTATTAAGAATAGTCGATTTTCCGCTACCAGACCCTCCACCAAAAACATATAACCTAGATGGTTCATAACCTCCAAGCATTATATTATTATCGAAAATTGGGAATCCAGTTGAAGTTGTATTTTGTCTTTCGTATTTCTTCTTAATCATTTCAACAACATGACCATAATCATCTTTAACCAAATCCAATGATGCCGATGCTTCAATAGTAACTGATCTATTACTCTCCATTAAATTGGAATATAATTTCTTTATAGTTACTTCATAATCTTCAACTAAATTATCAATTGAGTCAAATGACCCTTCTTTAATTGAATCTAAAACATCGCTTAATTCATCATAGTTTTGAAATAAAGCATTGATCTTTTTTCTCAACCTAATTTGATTAATAATATCTTGAAACGCATGTTCTTTTATATCTTCATTAATCTTCAAATCTATAAACCCAATATGTTGCCTGAACTTTTCTCCAATCATTATGCTATCAATTGCATTTTCAACAATTTTATCTTTTAGAAACATTCCACATAATTGTTTCAACAATTCTAATTTATTCTGAACTTCTAAGGGAACATCAAATGACTTTTGTCCCTCACTGAACTTCAATACATCCAAAATATCTCTATATAATGCTTTAACCTTTCGTATTTTAGAATTTTTATTCAAAAGTAAAGTAAAACATGAATTAAGAAATGAATCAGTTATCATATTTTATTCTCCTTGTATAGTTTTTTAAAGAAATTGGGTCTGAAAGAGATGCTAATATTTCTTCATCAATTTTTTTTGCCATTTCTCGTGCCATTTCTTTTATAAATTTGTCTTGAATTTTTGTACCAACTGAATTACTTGATATACTACTTGTTCCCCATTTTGCTACCATAGGTTTTCTTCTACCACCCATGACATTTGTAACCCAATCAAGTTTTCCTTTACCTAAACATTTATAACATTGATACCCCCTTAGACCATTTTCTTCCCAAAATCCTGTACCGTTACATTTATCGCATATTACTTCACCTTCATTTAATATCATTTGTCAGCCACCGCATTCATGAATTTAGTTTTCCATGTTACTTTTTTATTTTCTTTATAAGGGATTGTTTTAATTTTAGGAGATTGCTGCACGGTTACTTTATCAAAAATAGTCTTTCTACCAACTACCCTTTTCTTTGGGGGTGGGGGTGGTTGTGATGATGGTCTGATAGAAATTTTTCCAACTCCACTTGTACCACTACTTCCAACAAATGCAGAACTTCCAGATAAACTAGCACCTCCGGTAGTTCCAGACTTTCCGGTAACTCCAGTTACATTAGTTATCCAATCAAGTTTTCCTTCTCCTCTACAATGATAGCAACTAGAAACTTTATTATCTTCACAATCATAAAAATATCCCCAACCATTGCAAAGCTCACATATACAATCACCATCTTTAAAATCTTCAAATTCTTTTATTTCAGTTTTTCTGTAATAGACTGGTTCTTTATTCATATAGGTAATAACTCCGTTTCATGATCTAAATTAATAAATTCATCCTTAGCTAAAAACCTTTTAACTAATTCCTCACAATAATCTTCATCTAATTGAACTAACATATCTAAAGACTTTTTAATACTAGAAGCTTTCTTTACACCTTTCTTTGTCATTTTACCACTGTTTAAATTTCTTGTTAATGTTGCACATTTGATTTCAAATTCTCCCGCTTCGCCCGACTTATATAATGGATATATTTCGTCTGCAATTTTTCTGGATCTTTCTTGAATTTCTGCCCATTGCCATAACATAAATAACATTGAATATACTTTAACATCTTCATAAAATGTTCCTGTTTTTGGATCATAAATTTCATCAACTTTAATCTTTTTAAAATTCATTTCACCTGCAAAATTATCTAAAACTATTTGTAGCTGTTCATGAACTCTCACAAACTTACTAAACATGTTATTTAGATTTGGAGTTCTTAAATCCATTTTTTGAAGATACCCATCTGGATGATCGACCCATAAATATCTACCAATCATTAAAGACTTAAATAAACCAGAAGAGTCATATGTGATATTCAATTTTATATTATGTTTTTCTAATACAACTTTTCTAAATAATTCATAGAAAGTTACATCTCGAAAATTAGCTCCACCTAAAATATGAAAATTTAAAAAATCTCTTCCACATCTTTTAGCTTCATTTAATAAAGGAATTATTGGCAGGACATATATGATACAAGGAATAACCATATCCGAAGACATATTTGCAACAATACCACCTGTACCGTGGTGTTGAAATGAATTAAACATATCATCCTCTCGAAGTATTTTTGTATAAAGTTTCCATAATTGTGGTGTTCTAAAATGATGTATATAAATTATCTTTTTCCTAATATTATCAGGAAGTTCTTTGGCTCGATTATATGACTCTAAATTTAAGTCATACACATCTTTAAATGTTTCAAATATTTCACAATTTGGGCCAGGTGGGATATCTAAAATAAATGCTCGTTCTATAACATGATGGTGATTTTCAATCCATTCATAATACATTTTACCAAGTAAATCAGATTCTGCTCTAGTCAATCGACCAACAGATATTTGAAAACCACCTGAGTCAACTATCAAATTTGACGAATTGAAAAAACCCCAACTTCGGCATTTATTATAAACATTCTCTTCATTTTTATTATAGTTTTTATATCTCTTTTTACCAGCAAAATTTTGACCATATGAATGAAGAAACCCTGAACAGATTGCTCCAAGAAAATCAGAAATTTGATCTCTGGTAAAGTTGTCGTAGAATCGACCATTTTTACCTAACATATAATTATTTAATATTGAAGCAAGGCTTTCAAATCCTGCTAAAATGTAACCAGATTTAACCATTTATTCACCTCATTTATATTTTTAATTTTGTTCCAAATTCATCTATAATCATCTATCTTATGGTAAAATTTAAAGTAATATTATCAGTAGTATTGACCAGTTTTATATTAATATCAATATATTTATTTATACAACTTGATTTAATTTCATAATCAGTAATTGATTTATTTACCTGTAAAGATTCTAAATGTTCTTTCATTTTTTTATTAAAAATATTTATATTATCAAAATCTTCACTCCAAGCTATCTGTTTAATAGTTGAGATAGCTTTTCTAACATCTATACGTTTTAAAATTGACATTTTTTTACTTTTTATTATAGCATTAGAAACCCAGTCAATCTTTCCCATACCATCACATTTTCCACATATATAAATATCATTTGTATCATTGCCAGTTCCTTTACAAACAGGGCATATCATTTCACCTTCTCTTAATTTAATATTCATTTTTTACCCACTCATTCATTGGTTGTACTGAAAGTATTTCTTTTGTCATTAACTTTGGATACATCTTTCTTAATTTTGGCATAAAAAATACACTATCTGGAGTCTTTTTTCCAACGCATAAATCAATCCAATCAAGTTTTCCAGTACCCCAACATTTCGTACAAACAGTAACAGACTCACCAAAACTTTTGGTATCTCCATTACACTTGTCACAAATTACTTCTCCTTCTTCTAATTTAATGTTCATTTATTTACCTCATTTGATCATAATATTCATCTTAACTACTTCGATAGATCTAGTTAGTTTTATTGAAACATCAAAATTATATCCTCCTGCAAATGGTCTACTAATTTGATAATCATCAATTGCTTTTCTATCCTTCAATGTTGTTAGATAATTACCCATCATTTCCCTTAAAGTATTCATAGTAATATCATCAACAGGTTCAAACTGTAGGTCATTGACTAACGATTTAAGATGACTAACTATCATCCTAACATTTATCCTATCCAAAGATGACCTTTTTTTATTTCTCGTTATAGCATTAGAAACCCAATCAACTTTTCCACTACCATCACATTTCCCACAAACATATACACTATCTTTAAGATTCCCATTACCATTACATACAGGACATATTATTTCACCTTCTTCTAGTATAATATTCATTCTAAAAATTCCTCAATTATAAATGGAGGACCAGTTGACATATCATATGTATCTGCCGCTTTTAAAGCAGCCATTATTCGTCTTTTAGAATCGCTCCATGATCTTGTTGTCCATAATGATCCAAGAGCATATGGTGCTCCAGAACCAATAGCTACAAAATCTATAATTTCATTCATTTGAAAATCAGATAAAATTTCAAATAATTGCCCATTTAGATTAGCTATTAAAAAATTAGATGCTTGCATAGAAGTCTGGTCGTCTGGATTTGTAGCCAAACAACCTTTATCTTCCAATTGTTCCCTTAACTTATCAGGAAATTCATAAATATTTTCAGGAGGTTCAAAATACTCTGGTTTAACTACTTGACCAGTTCTTATAGTACCAACATGACCAATAAGATAAGGGTTATTAAAAAACATTTTTCTATTTACTATACGTCTTCTTTCTCCTTCTGCACTAGTAGCATAACTATCAGCACCCATCCAAACTTTTCCATTATCAATAATCCCAATTATAGTAGACATATTATTCCCCCTTTAATTTAATGATTGATTTTCCAAGCAATCGGATCAAAATCATAAACTCGATTGCCATTATGATCTTTTATAACTGATATTTTACGAAATTCATCTGTAAGATCTGGTATATTATTATCAAATTTAACTGAACATTTTGGATGAAAATTACCATCACCATCAACATGAAAACCAATATCTCTACTACTACCTATACTTGAAAGAAAATTCCAATGTTCAAACATTGCTTGTAGTGCTAATCCTTGGGCTGGTGTTACTTGCATCTCTACAGTCATTTTTACTGTATCCATCTTATTCTCCTTTTTATTTTTCATATCCATATTTATCAGAATAGCATTCTTTAAATGATATGTTCATTTTATATGGTTCTTTGTTTCCATCAAATACAAATTTTTTATGTGGACATCTTGGCATTATATTCCAATCTAATACTAATCTATCCAATGCTTTACCTCTCATATTATGAACAGTACAACTTATGAACCATTCTTTAGCTACAATATAGACACCACCCATTGCCCAATGCCATGATGGATCCCATGTATCAGCATATCCAAAACGAATTGGTCCATGAATTTCAAATTTATCAAGGTAATGTATTTTTTCACACCATTCAAGGAGTGTATCTAGTTCACATGCTCCAAAGTAATTATAACAATATTTGACTTGGTTAGCTATAGCATTATAATCACCTTCTCCCCTTGATACCATAAGTTCTTCAATATTATTTCTCAATGTTTTTTTCATTTTTTATTCTCCTTCTAATTTCATATCGTCTCTCATTCTTAAACATTTAGCAAGATCAAATGAATAATCATAAATATGTAATCCCTTACTTGTGGCAATTATTTCGCCATTCTCAACTCCAATTTCTGTTGCAATATATTGTTTAAGTAATTCAATTCCAGCTAAATTTGCAGGGAATCCACCCCATAAATCCCATGATCTAAAATATGGAAAAAAGTGTAACATCCCATCTTGAATTCTAGTATCAATCTGACGTAAACATGGTGGGTCTTGAAGCAACATGTCAGTCGGTTGTGCTACTTGTAAAACCATTTGATTGTTTCTGTATCCTTTATTTTTTTTATATGTCCAAATAAGAAGTTCTATTTGATTTAAAAAATTTTGAAATATTAAACTTCCACATGGATTTGAATATTGTAAATTCTGAACAATTTTATCATTTTCCCATGCTTCTTCATCTTGAATAAAAATACCCCTAAAGACTTCTTCTTTATATGCCTTAACCCAAAGAGGATCCATAGGTTCTTGACAGAGTCTTTGCCCATAAGTATATGATTCACCAGGTTTTAATTCACCTGTCATTAAATAAGGAAGATATTCATCTAAGTAATCATCAGATACAGGATTAGGAATACCATAATGTGCTTCAATTTGTGGTAACAAAGGCAATTTTTTAGGATATTGAACTCTTATAGTAACCCAATCAAATTCAAGTCTTTTCTGTCCAGCATAAGATCCCCGATCAATTTTAAATACTCTACCTTCTTCTAATATTCTAAATAGAGTTTGAAACCATGCATCTCCTAAATTCGTTGCTTCAATAAATTGAGTATTCAACATTTTATTCACCTGCCTTTCTAAGAATTCCGTATATTTCATCATATTTTAAAACTTTACATAAGTTACGGTCAAGAATTATAGCCATACCACCATGTTTATTAAACATAATTGTATCTCCTACTTCAATCTCTTTTACTAATTCACCAACTGATGTTACTTCTCCCAATTCTTGTGGTTTTAAGTTACCTTGTGCTACTTCGGGTACAATAATTCCACCTTCTGTTTTGTTATCCTCTTCTAATATTTTCACTATGATTTTGTCGTTGACTGCTTTTGCATTTAATTCATTCATGTTATTATGTCTCCTTTTTTAAAAAATTTAATATCATTTCTTTAAGTTCATTACTATTACCTGCTTTAAATAAATTAATATTGTGATCAATAAATCTACCAACAACACAATCACATATATTATCTAAAAATGTATCATCATCAATAATTTTATTATGTGAAAATCCTATATCTACCATATTTCCTTTATCTATATTAATTATAAAATCATTTTTTTCAAAAGCTAGATTCATACTGGAGTCCCCAATCATATCATGACTATGGGAAGGTAAATCATTAACTTGAAGGGTATGATTATGTCCTCCTCCATGTTGATTATAACTTACAGAAGTTGTATAATACATTATTTAATCATCTCCTTTACTTTATACTTGTGTTTCATTCGTTCATTTTTTTCTTTTCTTCTTTTTTTAGCTATCATTTTTTTATACTGTTCTTCCCTCTCTAAAGCTTTTTGCTCTTCCTTTTTTATATTACGAATATAATATGCTTTTTTTCTCCGTTTTTTGTCACCAGGTTTTTCAAAAAACATTCGTTGATGGATTTCTCTAGATAGCCCACTTTTAGAATACTTTTTTCTAAATCTTTTAATTAAAGATTCTATATCTTCACCCTTTCGTCTTATTACAACAAACATAGATTTCTTTTTGAATTTATTAATATTATTCACATTTCCTCCTTTATATAAACCCATATATAATATGATCTCTTGATGAAAAATTAAATTTGTAGTTTTCACAAGCATCAAATACTACACCAGAGTTTCTTATTAAATCTGCTCTTGTTACTCCCTCAATCATTAAATATACTCGCTGATTTATATCAAACCCACCTAAAAAACCTAAATAAGCTTTAACCAGACTTCTGTCTTCATAAACAACTTTAAAATAAACATTTCGATGTTTAATTAATTTTTCGGTTATTTTCATTTCATCATCCAGGTCTTTTGATGTAAATATTTTTGGTGAATATGAATAATTTATTAGTTTCTCTGGATCTGATAAAGGAATAAGTCTAAGAAGATCATATCCATTGGTCTCAACATTTGCTATTGGATAATTAAGTTTATTTAGTAATAACAGAGTTTCATCAAAATGTTTTTTAATTGTTGGTTCACCACCTGTTACTAAAATTCCACATTTATATTTATCTATAGTTTTTTGAATATCTTCTAGATTATAAATACCTTCTTGTGAAATTCTCATTTTAACACTTGTATCACAAAAACTACAATTCTTATTACAATATTTAAATCTTAAAATGATCATTGACCGACCTCTATCTACCCCCTCTCCTTGAAAACTTCTAAAAAATTCAATAAGTTTTACTTGATTTTCTTCCATAAAAACACTCTCCTTTCATTTACTTTTTGTTCTTATTTTCATTGACTTTTTCTTCATCATCTTTATAAGAAACTCTCTTATGATAAATACTTTCAAGTTCCTTAGTTAAAATTCTTTTAATTTGCTTAATAGCACCATGTAAAATTTGATCTAACTGGTTATCATCATCTAATCTTTCAATAGTTAACTGTATAACTCTCTTTATGAAATCTCCATTTTCTTCGTCATCTTCTCTTTGTATCATCATTGCTCTAGATGTTGCTTCTACAGAATCTACAATCATAAGAACAATTGATTCTATTGAAGTTGGTTTTCTACCCTTATAACGAAAAAGATCTTCTGGAGATTCTTCATCTTTTTTATGAAATTGTCTTAAAAGAGTATCACCATGATGTTCGCTAATAATTTTTATAACTTCAAGAGGAAAATCATTTTGTAGAAGAATCAAAACTCCATCAGAAACATGCCTTGTAATTAGATGATAAGATATATTTGGTTCAATATCATCATGTATATTTGTTTTTGAAGATTGATTTTCAGAAAAATTTAACGGATAATTCATTTTACCAATATCGTGGTAAACTCCACAACATCTCATAAGTTCTACATCAAGTTCTAATTCAATAGAAATCGACTCACAAATATTTGCAACATTTTGGGAATGTTTATATGATCCTGGTGCTATTTCTCTATACTTCTCAAGTAAAGAAAAAGAAGGATCAAGATATTTTTTATACTTATCATTACTCATTATATTGTTATTACCTCCATATTTTGTTTAGAATCCATTAATGGTTTTAGCATTAATTCATGACGATCCTCAAAGCAGAATTTTAAATTTCCTTTTATATCAGGGAAAAAGTATGATGGAAGTCGTGCTTCTTCATCTGGTATAGCTATAACTTCAAGCTTCCCATGTTCAGAAACAAATTTCTCATATTTCTTTACTATCTCTGGTGGAGCAGTCATTGTATCAATTCCGCTTACTCTATACATATAACCTTTATTTCCCGTATTATGAATATCATACATAATATTGTTCCATGCAAGCATAGCTTTTACACCTTGTGGAACCAATTTATAATCTTTAAGTTTCTTCCCCCATGATACTGGTCTAGCAATTGATTTATCTCCCTTTTTTATCAAAGCAACAAATTCTGATTTTTCTCTATTAACAAATTTTAATAATTGTGTTAAAGATACTTTTTCAGATTTTAAAATTAAATCAATTAACTGTGATAAAAATTCTTTTGATTTACTAGGATAGTCTGATCTCTTAATTTCAACCCCCATGTATTCAACTTTATCAACATCTTTTCCTTCTTTATTAATAACTCTAATTGCATATCGTTTTTTAGCTAAAAATAAACCCCGTGAAATAATCAACTCATTTTTCAAAACTAACTTGTTATAATCTAAAGGAACATTATGTCTTTCTACAATACTAGTCATAATATCATTATTAAGAAAACTTTGAACCCCCTCACACCAATTTTGAATTTTCTCAACTGTTTTATCACCAGAGAAATTTTGAAAACAACAGAAAATTGAATCAGTATCTCCCGTGACAATATATTCATGACTTCTGGTTGGCATTTCTTTTTCATACATTTCTTTTTTAGATATTTCTAATGGTTTAACATAATCTTTCCTTGTGTCAAGATGTCTCATATAGGCATCACCTTCAATAATAGATGCCTTTAAAGCTTCCTGTCCACTTAATGTAACTGCTGCTGCTAATGATATATCAAAAAATCTAAATGATTTATTAGCAACAACTCCATATAATGTATTAGCCAAAACTTTATATACTAACTGTCTGGTATAATAGAAAAATTCTGATGTTTTATCTTTTTCTTCAATTGAATCAAACATTTTATCTTTATAGCTTTTTCTTGTTGACATTAATCCACCAACTACATCACTAAAAACAGAAACTTCTTTGTCATGTGCCTTAAAGAAACAACCATTAATTGTATAAACCAAATTCTGTTCTTTTATTTTCTTCAATAGTTGATCTGGTGCTATTATAACTTCTTTTTTAGCATATGTTGGATCTATTATAACTTTGATTTTTTCTGGTAAATTCTCTGGATGATATGTTAGATCATATCCCAATGTTGGGTCATCAAATTTCATAACAAAATTATTTATTCCAATATTATAAGTTATCATAATATTTGGGTATAGAGATGCAAAATCAAAATCTGTAATGTTATTATAAATTCCAGGGATTGGATCAAATACAAAAGCTCCAGGGTATTTCTTTTTCTTAATATACATATCTGCATTCTTAGATGCCCAATCCTTACTCTTAAGATGATTAAGCATTAAAGAATCAATCTGTGAAAATGATGAAATCCCTTCAAAACTTGTTTTACAGACAATCCTTAATTCATTTATTAAATTAATATGTTGAAGTTTATCTTCCATTTCTTTAATAATTTCTGTATCTCTTATATTATAATCAATTGTTAGATTTAACATTTTCCAATACATTTCATTCATTGGTAATGGTAATTGAATTTTTGTTTTTCCCAATTCATATTGTGCTATGAATCCAAGTTTATAATTTTCCATTTTAGTAAATGTAAATGTTCTATACATAAACTCTTGATCTATAGCAATACACCCAGCTAGTTTACAAAAATATTTTGGACCGTCAACATAGAATTCATTAAACAGACTCATGCTTCTTTGATTAATTTTTAATTTTGGTAAACGATTAAATATATAACTAAGATCAAAATTAATAGAGTTCCACCCTGCAATATAATCAGGATCTTCATCTTTAAAATCTTTAATAAATTCTTTCATCATTGCAAATTCACTTTTAAAGATTTTTGACTCAAACCCTTTCTTTTCAACAATCGGTTCTGTTTTATTATCTACCACATAACTAATCTGTTTCTTATTATAAATACTTGAAATCATATTAATTGGAAATGCAGCATCTGTTGCATGTGGAAACCCTCTATGTTTTCCTGTATCAATCTCAATATCAAAAAATTTAATATTACTTTCTGTCTTTTTAGCTTCTCCTTGGTTAAAATGATAATAATCCATTGCATGCTTTATAGTAATTTTAACATCGCCTTCATATGTTATATCAGGATCCAATACTGCCTGATCTTTAAAAGCAACACACACTTGATCTAGTTCATTATACGGAACAATTTTTCTTGTTTCTAATCCTGCAGGAGCTTGATAACAAATATAATCATCATTTTCTGTATGATATACTTTCTTATTATTACCATCTCTAAAAATATACAAAACTTGTTTTTTTGTATTAAGATATTGAACATCAATCAATCTATACTTATCTGTATAAAACTTTTCAGGTATTTTATATCTATGAATACCTGTTTTTCCTAATTTCTTTACTCCACTATCCTTTTTAACTTTAATTTTTTTACCTTTAACTATTCCTGCAATTTTTGCCATATCTTCTTCAAACTTTGACATCCATACTTTTTGATTTCTATTGACAAATGATGGATGAACTGTTATAAAAATATTATAGTTTTTCCATTTAAAAATATTTCCATGAATTTTAGTAATACCTGATTTAGCAATATCAAATGCTTTCATTGGACTTGTACCCAATAAAACAACTAATTTTGGATTACAAATCTCTATCAAATTCATACAGTTAACTTTACATTTCTCAATTACATCATCAGTCGGGTTTCCTGTAGTTCCATCTGGGTTAATTGTTTGACATAAAACAACATTTGTGATCAAGTATTTAAGTTTATCCAATTTGAATATTTTAAAAAATCTGCGGAAAGTTTGCCCACTACGCCCAATTAAAGGACGTGGTGGGTTAGCTCTTACTTCATCCTTGCCGGGATTTTCTGCAATAAATAAAACTTCGACCTCACTTAAATCCTTCTCACAATTCGTTTCCAAAACACAAGAAGGAGAATCTAATAAATCACATTCCAAACAATTCGCAAAAGATTTTTTTATTGAGTTCATACATAATCCTTTTTATTTTTGATATTTTGTTCCCATTTTTAAAATTAATGTCTATATATATTAATAAATGAATAGTCGTATTTAACATTTTATATTACCTTTAATTAAAAAAGAAAGGAGGTCAATATGTCCATTTTTTATTCTAAATAAACCCTGTCTATTTTTTAACTATTTATCTTGGAGGATACTATGCTAAACATTTCTTATCAAAAAGCAATACAAATCTTACAATTGAATAAACAGAATATTACAGTTCCGCATACATTAATTAATTTTCGTTCAATGATTGTAAATGATGATATAACAGATCATTCACGCTCTGAGTTAATGGAAGCAAAAAATGTTGTAATCCGAACATGGATTGAAGAACAGCTTCAAAAACAAGGTCACTGGGATATCAAATCTCCTTATAAAGACGAGTGCAAAAGGTGTTATGGTACTGGTGAAATATACAAACTGGAAAAAGAAAAATTCACAAAACCTTGTACCTTTTGTAATGGTCTTGGTCATTTATGGCTTGTGTGTAAAAACTGTAAAGGTTCCGGCAGATATATAAATGAAGACAAAGAATGTAAAGATCTTATAATCAATGTTAAATGTAATTGTGCCAAATTTGCCGAAGAATATGGTGATAAATATAAAGGGAAAATTCGAGTTCTTTGTCGAGAATGTAGAGGTAAGGGAAGCGCTACAAATCTAAAAAAATCTGAATCTTGGAAAGATAAAGATTTTAGATATACAGGTAAAATTTATTCCACAACCAAATGTCCACATTGTTATGGTTATGGATTTCCAGTTACCCCAAGAAGATTTGTTAATCCTGTTTTATCAAATAAGCTTGCACAAATAATTAACACTGAACCAGCTGTTCACGAAGATCCTCTTACACCCAGTCCTCCTTATACTACACATAAAATACCAGTAAGAACGGTATACTCCACAATAGATGCCTCGATGACTCAACTTGCTCGAGAATCTATTTAATTTTTTTAGGAAAACTTCTCCTTTTCAATAATGGAGAAGTTTTCCTTTAAAAACTCATGTAATGAAATATTCTTTTTCTTTATTTTTTTTGTGCCTCGTTTTACTTTTTTCTTTTTCATTACCTCAATATTTAAAGTTTGATATATAGATGCTTTATTCTCAGACTTATCAATAAGCTTGCATAATAAAGCAATATCATTATTTTTTAAAGTTGGTAATTTTTCTCTTAATGTATTAAATAATTTAGTTTGATGATGATATCTAAAGTAACCTATATCATTCCTTCTAACTCTAAAATCTAAAACACACTTTTTAATAAATTTGAATAGTTCTTCTTTATCAAGATATCTAAGTCCCATATTATTAAAATGTTTATCAAGATAATGATTTAACGGACCATTTTTAACAAACATTGAAATTAAATAGGTTGGGGTGATGGGCGAGTTATATTTTAGTAGATTTATTTTTTCTGTTGGTTTTGGTATTGGACTTGACTTACTTCCATCAAATAACCATTTTGAGAAAACAGTATATGGGCTTTCCATTTATTTTCCTTTCATTTCATTCACTATTTTTTTATAAAAATTATTCATTTGTTTCTCACATAATATTTTTGGAGATTGGTAATGATAATCCTTATTCAATACTTTTCCAATTATATATAACAATTCCCATTTGCTATCATATAAATATTCATGAGATAAAATCTCTGGATATGCTAATGAATTCCTAGCAATTGGTACACACCCGTTTAATATAGCATCAACAATTTGATATCAAAATGTATCTTCATAAGAAGTTATTAACAAAATTTTCGATTGAGCCAGAAATTTATAATATTGTTCCCAACTATCACATTCCATTCTTTTTATTTTACCAAATTTTTTCTCAACTTCTTTTTCTAGATCTAAGTCAACTTTTTGAGGAGTTGGTCTAGATGCAGAAATAATATCTATTGTTTTTTCTTCATTTGGAAATGTTTTAAATGGTGGGAATGGAAGATAAGTTACAATTGTATTTTTCCAATGAAGTTTTTGTTCATGATATTTACTTCCTACAAAAACTTTATTACACATTTTAGAGTGAATTGTTTCCATAGGATATTTATATTGTTTAACAGATTCAAAATAATCAAATTTATTAATACTCGTAGCATGACAAAATGAAAATACTTTACTAGGCTTCTTATGATATAAAACATTCATAAAAAATCCTGGAAAACTAATATCTGCAACAAATAGAATATCATCATGTCGTAATTCTAGATTCATATATTCATCTATTTGAGAACATTCAAATTCAATTGCAGTATTAATAGGAGAAAACATTTCTATATTTCCTCTTTTGACTTTTATTTTTTTATCACCAAGAGTATAAACATCAAATCCAAATTTTGTAAATTGTTTTGGAAACTCATTAAACCAAAATTCTTGATATCTCATTGGTGTTGGGTATTGTGGTACAAAAATGATTCTTTTCATATTACTAATCTATGCCACTTTTCTTCAGTGTCTGGATACTGATGAAATTCTTGAATAGGTATCCAACATTTTTCATCTTCAGAAAAAGAAAACTCTCTATATAATCTATTCCATGTTTTAATTAAAATATTATTTGTTTGTGAATTGCGAGCTACAACATCAACCTCTGCCATAAATTTATGTAACTGCACTCCTGATGGTTTCATACATAGCGATTTAATCATTTAATATCTCCTTTTAAATTATTGACTTTCCATCTCTTCTATACATTCTAAACATAGTTCAGAATTTGGAAATTTATAAAGTGTATTATCATCAATTTCTTCATCACAATTAAAACAGTATCTTATATTATCTTGTTTAAGTTTTTCAATTTGTTTTTTTAATATATCATTTACAGCATAACCAACAAAAATATTAATTTCTTTTTCGGTTAAATTAAGATCTAAAGTAGCACTTCCATCTTCATTCTCTGTAATCTTAACTACTTCCATTTTTAAACCTCCTTAGTCCATTTACAATAATTCCAAATATTAAATATAATAAGAATTATCATCTGAATAAATAAAAATTCATTACTTTGTAAATAAAAAATCCACGTCTGACATAACAAACTAATAGTAAATATTAAAAAACCACTTGCTTTCTTTTCACCAAGTAAGTATAGTCCAATAAGAGTTGTTATAAGAGATATAATACTAAGTACTAGAATAACCATTTATTATAACCCTCAAAAAGTATATATTTTTTCTCATATTCCCAAAGACTTTTTTGACTTGGGTAAATTTTATCTAACAATAATTCTTTCCCTTTAGTATCTTTTACTTCATGAATATAAGGGGCATTCATCATTGTATTATAAAACGTTACATCAAGTCCAATTCTTGCCATTTGTTCTCCAACAAAGCCCCAGCTCCTATGTAGTGGATGTATTTCATAAATTGGATCAGGAAAGAAAAATTTATTTTTTGTATCATATAAATTTGGCGGGATTGATTTTAGGAAAAGTTGGTTGACTTCAAAATGATTTTTTAGATTAAGGGCTTCCTCTCTTCTTTCAAGAGGAGTGTCTCCATCGTAGATTATAAGATTTGCCTCCTTTAAATATTTATAACATCCTATAATTTCATCATCCGGATGTGGTGCAATTATAATAGTTAAAGCATGCGGTTCACTGCTATCCAAAACATTATTTTCAGACATATAGTTCGCTCCTTTTTTTAATTATTTGTTCTATATATTAAAAAGTTTTTCTCATTAATTTGTTCTCATTTTAAAAATAGGTTTCTATATATATTAATAATTGAAGATAAAGATTTTATAGTTTTGTTTATAATATTAAAGGAACTTGAAAAGGAGAATGTTATGTTAAAAAATATCATATGTTATACATCAATGTTAGGAATTATAATATATTTAAATATTCGATCATGGAACATGACTCATACAGAATCATTTATGGATCCTATTAATTGGGCATGGGTGGTAGTCTTACTTATAATCAGTGGATTCCTAATATTGGCAGATAAGTTAAGACCTTAAAAATATTAATAATTGAAGACAAAGATTTTATAGTTTTGTTTGAGGCTTACCATAGGCGGTCTCAAGCAAAAAGGATGAGGTAGTGACCTTATGAGAATACAAATAGGTCTTTTCAAACTTGGCATGGACCACTAGTGCGCACTAATGATAGCTTGCACAAGGGAGAGAAAACGTACATGCGGGGAGAAAAACTCCCAAAACAGGAGAGCATCCTGGCGTCATATGTTCATCGTACGAACGTGAAATGTTAGACAGTATGCTGATTTATCATAGCCATCGATCCAAAATAATATGGCATCTGGCGGATATTTTTGTTGTTGTATCCGGACCGGGCCCACAGGCCAGTAAGATTGCCCGGTCCGCAAATCCGCCCTCAGTGATAAGTTAGAACCTGTCCCTCATTCTTTATCTTATTTAATAAAATTTTATATTAGTTTTGTTTATGGTTCAAAAACGTTGCTTATTACGCATAGAACCATAAGCAGGGTAGGGTAATGATCTCATGAAAACTGCAAAGAGGTCTTTTCAAACCACACCGCGGAGCATTACGGTAGTACTGCCAAATGTTCTACTAAGTGGAGAGAAAAAGCAACATCGGGGAGATATAAAAGACTCCCAAAGCAGGAAAGCATCCTGATGTTATTCGCGCGAGCATAAAG
>DAOVGR010000083.1 GCA_030672305.1 Thermoplasmatales archaeon
AGCCAGATAAAAAAACAGGCTTTCCTCCTAGAAACAGTAGAATTTCAATAGTTTTGTGTAGGTTTCAATCTGAAATTAAAATAGGTGAATTGAAAAGTTATCCAGTTGTCAAATAACATTATCGGCTTGCCGAACTACTGAGTTGACAAAAAGCTATTAATACATAATATTGTTACCGAGAAAACATGGTAGAGTTCAAAGTAGTCGTAAATGATACAAAAAACGGCAAATCACATAATGTATCGGTTAGTGGACATCATGCTAACTCATTGATAGGTAAAAAAATCGGTGATGAAGTAGATGGCATTTTTGTGTCCCTTCCAGGATATAAACTAATAATTACTGGTGGAACAGATAAGGATGGATTTGCCATGAGATATGATCTTCCGGGTATGGGACGTAGAAGATTATTAATTAGTAAGGGTAAGGGTTTTAAGGCAAGAGAAGAAGGAATGCGAAAGAAAAAATCTATCAGAGGGAATACAATAAATCAGGATGTAGTACAAATAAATATGAAGGTAGTCAAATACAGTTCAAAACCAATTGAAAATCTTATTAAAGCCGAAGAAAAAAGTGATGAAAAAACTGAAGGAAAAAAGGAAGAGAAAGTAAAGGAAGAAAAACCTGCTGAAGATAAGAAAAAGGAGCAAGAATGAGTCTTCCAGACCAACCTGAGGTAAACATCGGTATGATTGGCCATGTTGACCATGGAAAAACAACTTTAACTCAGAGACTTACTGGCAAATGGACTGATGAACATTCTGAGGAACTCAAAAGAGGAATTTCAATAAAATTAGGATATGCAGATGCTGCTTTTTACAAATGTGTAAGTTGTAAAGGACCTAAATGTTACTGTATTAAAAATAAATGTCCTTCATGTGGAAGTGCAGCAGAGTTACTTCGTGTAGTTTCTTTTGTTGATGCACCAGGTCATGAGACATTAATGGCGATTATGCTTTCTGGTGCTGCAATAATGGATGGTGCGATACTTGTTATTGCAGCAAATGAAACATGTCCTCAACCCCAAACTAGAGAGCATCTAGCTGCTCTTGATATTTCGGGAATTAAAAATATTGTTATTGTCCAAAATAAAATTGATCTTGTATCTGAAAAAAATGCTATTAAAAACTATGAACAAATATTAAGTTTTATTAAGGGAACTTGTGCAGAAGGTGTACCAATAATCCCTGTCAGTGCTCATCAAGATGTAAATATAGATGTTCTAATAGAGGCTATGCAAAATCATATCCCCACTCCTGAAAGGGACCTGAAAAAAACTCCTTTGATGTACACTGCCAGAAGTTTTGACATAAATAAGCCTGGTTCCAGACCAGATAACCTGAGAGGTGGCGTTATTGGAGGATCACTTATTCAAGGTGTTTTTAAACAAGGAGAAGAGATTGAAATTTGTCCTGGACGAAGAACAGAGGTTGAGGGTAGAAAAATAATTGAACCAATTACAACCAAAGCAGAGTCTTTATTTACTGGAGGAAAATCAGTAAAAGAAGCAACACCTGGTGGTTTAATTGCAATTGGTACCAGTCTTGATCCTGCTAGAACAAAATCAGATTCTTATGCCGGAAAAGTTGTTGGAAAAGTTGGACAATTACCTCCTACATTGGAGAGTTTTGATCTATCGATAAATCTATTAAAAAGAGTTGTTGGAACAATTGAAGAAAAAACTGTTGAACCAATTAAAACAAATGAGCCATTAATGCTTACAATAGGTACTGCAACTACAGTTGGAATTGTATCTGAATTTCATGGTGAAATAATTGGGGTAAAAGTTAAACTAGCGGTCTGTGCAGAGGAAGGGCAAAGAATAGCAATAAGTAGAAGGATTGACGGTAGATGGCATCTGATAGGGTATGGAGAAATCCAAAAGAAAAAACAGTGATTCTTGATAGTAGCTCTATTATGATGCCTTTTGAATATTCTATAAATTTAGAAGATGAGCTAACACGTCTTCTTGGTAAAATCAATATTTTAATTCCAAAACCAATTGTTGATGAATTGATACACCTATCAAAAAATGGAAAAGGAAGGAAAAAACGTCTTGCAAAGCCTGCTTTAGAGTTAATTAAAAATTATAAAATAATTGACTCAGAAGGAAAAGGCGATGACTCTGTCCTTTTTTTAGCAAAAAAACTACAAGCAATAGTTGTAACAAATGATCGTGAATTAAGAATTAGAGTTAAAAAAGAATCTTTACAAACTATCTTTTTGCGTGGAAAAAAAAGGCTTGTTTTAGGTTAATTTGTTTAGAAAGTTTTTATAACCTGGGCATATATTCTGCATGTTATTTTGTCGGGGTGGCTCAGCCTGGTTAGAGCGCCTGACTCATAAGCTCAGCTAAAGGGTTCGATTTTAGCCTTGCGCTAAGAAATCAGGAGGTCGCGGGCTCAAATCCCGCCCCCGACATCGTTAGCTTTTATAAAACATATTAGAATATATATTTCTTTTATCTAATCGAAAGATTGTTTACCAGTCATATAATCAATTCTAATTTTAATTACTGCTACTGAATTTACCATCTTAGAAGAAAAATCATAAACAGTTCCTGGAGAATAATGATCAATTAAAATTCTTAACGATTGTTTTTTTTCTTCAATATCAGTAATTAGTGATGCTTTACCATATCCTATGATGCTTTTATATGAAGTAGACCAATTACATGGAATACCAGTATCAATGATTTTATGGTCAAGTTCAACTTCAAAACATATTATAGGATTTTTTTTAATGAGATCTATCTTTTTACCTTCTTTTGCTGAATGAATGTATATATGTTTTTTATGATATCCAAAATAAACAGGGATAATATAAGGTAAATCACCATCAAGTAAACCTAGTCGACAAACTTGAGCTTTTTGAAGAATGTCTTCAAGATCAGATTGATTGGTAATTTCTTTGTCTTTCCGCCTCATAATTTCTCCTCTATATATACAATAGAGCTACTAAAAAATAATAAGTCTAACTCCTACGCTCTATATTCTATTTAATCTAAAATAGTGTACTTGCTCTGATTTGTACTGCTGGATCCTCTGAGATTTCTTGAATTTTTTTCGTTAGTTCCTCAAAACCTTCTAAGGTATTGATATTAAATTTACCCAGAGAAACACCTTGGTTATTTACCATATTAATTATTCCACTAAATCCGAAAGGGCTTTCACTATTGTTCATCATCGAGGGAAATTCCATGCCTGCTTTAATAATATTTCTTTCGTTTTCTTCCAATTGTTTTTCAAGTAAACTTGATATAAATACAGATCTATCATCAGATGTATTTAGTCTATCGATTTTATCAATTAATTCACAGGACAATTCCAAAATAATATTTTTCTTTTCCATGTAATAAGAAAAAAACTTTGGATATATTAAACTTTAGCTTGATTAGTAAGGTAATATATCCTTAAAAATTGTCAAGAGTGAAAATCCCATAGCAAAAACAACGTATTGTATATACATTATTGCCCATGCGTGAACGTTTTCAAGTGTTTTACTTTCAGTTCCCCTATATATCAAAAATGCAACAAAGAAACTAGGAATAACTAACAATGTCAAGGGAAAAAGGTAGTATGCTAACTCTCCATGATTAATAAATATTGGAATAAATGCAAATGGAAACACTATAAATGGTAAGGTCATCAAAGCTGTTTTTTTACATCCATATGTGTTAATCATTGTATGAACGCCTGTTTTTTTATCGGCTTCGCTATCAACAATATCCTTAGCTGCCATTCCACCTATTAAATAAGTTGTAGCGATTGCTCCAATTATCAAGGGGGTTGGAGTAAAGGGATCTCCAAAAACACTCCAAGAAGCAAGAATTCCAAGCATACCTCTAGGAATAGCAATCCATATCTGATTGATAATAAGATATTTTTTCATCCTTGGTGGAAGTGAATAGGTAACTGTAAAAACCATAATTAGAAATATGAAAATACCAAACCATACATTTATTGTGACCGCTCTTAGCAGTGCAAATAAATAAAGAAGATAAGCAAGGCTTTGAGCACCTTCAGCTTTAACAACTCCTTTTGGAATAGGACGATAGGGTTTTGATATTTTATCTGCTTTAACGTCTGTTGCTTGATTTAATGCATTTGATGCGGCATTCACTACGGTAATAGTAAAACTAGCCTGACCAACTATTATCCACCAATCTTCCTTAATCGGAATATCATTAAAAATAAGACTTGCAGTCATTATAGCCATTGAAACGACGAGAGGGGGAAACAAAGTAAAAGCTCGGAAAAGATCAATAACACCTCTTGCTTGTTTTGAAAGAAACCTAGTTTTTGTATATGGTTCTTTAATAGTGAGCTTTCCAATTGAATCCTCTGATTTTTCTAAACCAGACTTACTCATTGCCTAACTCGTATATTAACTTGTATTAAATGTTTTTTCCATAACTTATATCAATAAAAAAAGTTTGAAAATTATTAAGATTTTTCTAACATATCTTCTAAAATACGTGCTGAATTAACTGCACAGTTTATTCCAATACCTGGAGCTTTTACACAGTCTCCAACAAGAAATAAGTTTTCAACTGGAGTTTTTATATCTGGCTTAATATTATCAATAGTTTTTGCAACTCCATCAAGATGCCATACAGCAGGATAAATTGCCCAATTTAATTTTGAATGAAAATCAGGTATTAGGATCTCAAGATTTCTATCTAGAATTTCCTTAAGATTCTCAAGTATTTTCTTAGATTTCGCTTCGGCGGGAGTGCAAATAATATAAGATTGAACAAGATATTTTGAACTCGGTGCAATACCTGCTTCAGGTAGGGCCGTCACAAATTCAATCATACCAACTGCATCATTACCTTTGATACCTGCATCTCTCTCAATAAAAAGAAAAGATTTACCCATTAATTTGGGATCAATCCTATTCAATGAATAATAGGCACATAAACTACCAGTTCCCTCAAGGGATTTTAGATTATCAACATATTTTTTTGGAAAATGTTTTTCTGAAGCGATATTTAAGAGATTTTGTACTAGTATGTTTGAAACAACTATGTCAAATTTAAATTCTTTATTATCAGCAATAACTCCAGATGCCTTTCCATTATCAATAATGATTTCTTTTGCCCTACTTCCAAGATGAATTTTCCCATTATTTCCTTTTATTACATTGGCAAAAGCGTTTGATAGACTAACCAGTCCCCCTTGGGGATAACCAACTGGGGTTGATCCACGTCTAAGATTTGATTGTGTTGCCCTAAATGATTCCCCTGTTGATATTCTGCTTAGATCATTTACTGTTGTTGCAACTCTGGGCAATAGTTCTAATATAGTAATCATTTTGCCTTTTGCATACATTTTAATTGTTTCAGCAATTGATTGTTTATCTAGCCTTTTCATCGTTGATTCGCCAGAAAGATAAAGTCTTAAAATATAAGGAAGGAAACGTAACTTGTCTTTTGTTGTAACTAAGGGAAACATAAATCCATTTTCTCTAATTAAACCAAGTTTTGTTCCCACCATTTCAACTTTATTGCCGGTATCTATTATAGCTCGACCAACATCAGACATTGTCCCTCCTTCAATGCTATGGAACCCTAAATCCAATGTATATCCCTTTAACATATTTTTATTAAAAATTTCCTCAAGTATAGGTTCAGAAAATGGAACGCTCATAGAAAATTTTGAA
The DNA here is from genome assembly GCA_030672305.1 of Thermoplasmatales archaeon. Classification (GTDB taxonomy): domain Archaea; phylum Thermoplasmatota; class E2; order DHVEG-1; family DHVEG-1; genus SG8-52-3. The sequence goes on from DAOVGR010000083.1 coordinate 5,665, forward strand.
AGAGTTCTTCTATAATTTTCCAGTGCAAGTGTATCTCCATCAAAGGAGAGAGATCTTCCACCGAGCATTTTTTCCTTTTCAAATATTGTTACATTATAGCCTTTTTTAGATAATAATGCCCCAGTAGTTAAGCCACCGATTCCAGCACCTATAATACACACTTTTTTAGTCATAATTATTAGCTCAACGGAAGCTGTTGTTATATTTTAAAATTTTCTTAAAAATCTAAAAAAGATTTAATCTCTAATTAAATATGGCTTGATAGATCCCAAGATAATTCTTTTTGCTATCTTCCATTTATTATCTTTTATACTTATTTGTCCGGTTATACTTCTTATTAAAAGTTCAGTTAATTTTTTGTCTTTACTCGCCATTTTAAAATATTTCTCAGTGGATTGTTTTTGTTTTACTTTAAAAGAACTTATTAATAAATCCAAATCTTTTCCAAAATCTTTTTTCCAATAAGTTTGATATTTAGATATAAAAGCTTCACTTGTATTTTCAGATTCTAAGGCTTTAGAAATAACATTTGCTCCAATCTCGCCTGAGCTCATAGCATAATAAATGCCCTCACCTGTTAAGGGGTTGATTACACCTGCCGCATCACCAATAAGAATAACTCTGTTACTGTAGGTCTTATCTAATGGGTAAATAGGTAAAGCTCCACCTTTAACTCCGTCTGTTTCAAGATCAATTGGTACCATTTTTTGTTTTTTCAGGGTATCTATAAAGTTATTAAATAAATCTATTAAATTTACCTTAATATTCGAATCATCGCTGCTTTTTATAATACTTCCAATACCAATGTTAAGATGCTCTTTTTTAGGAAAAATCCATCCATATCCTACTATATTTTTAAATCTTGTATATAAATGCCCACATCTGTTATTTCCAAAATATTTATCCACAGTTGCTTCGTCTAATTTATACTCTTTTAAAACACATACTGCAAGACCTCTATTATTGTCATGCAATCCAGTTTTTTTTGCAATGGTACTCCAAACACCATCAGCTCCAATTACAAATTCTGTATCAATAATACTACCATTATCCAAAAATACCTTTGCTGTATCTTCTGAAATTTTTATATCTACTACTTTTTTCCCTTCATAAACATTTGTACCACTATCTTCAGCCAGTTTTAGTAAACCATGATCAAACTTTCGTCTAATTATCATTGCAACAAATGGTTTACTTTCTATTAATTCTAGTTTATATTTAAGAGATGGAGAAAAAGCAATGCCGCCATATGAATATGAGTTAATTAAATCTGTATTTTTTAAATAATTAAATCTATCTAAAACCCTTATTGGTATACCACCACCACATGCTTTATCACGTGGAAATTTGCATTTATCTATTAATAATGTTTTAAATCCTTTTTCTGATAGAAATTTTGCAGCAGTTGAACCTGCTGGTCCTCCTCCAACAATAGTTACATCATATTTCATTTTTAACCAGTAAATTTTGTTTTATATAAGTTGAACTTTTCATTTGTTTAAGAATTTTTCCAGTGTATTAATTCATTTTTTTTATTATTTGTTTACATTCTAGGTTTGAAAAGCTTTTCACCAGATAAAGGAGCCAACAATATATACCATAATATTGGATAAAATATCAATACTAAACCACCCCAGATATCAATAATTGATACAAGCATTATGGGGACCATGGAATATCGGAGATATGCTTGAGAAGTAATTAATTTTCTTAGTTTTGATCTATTAAATTTTTTCATATTTAACATTTTGATAGTAGAGTAAAATACTCCTATTATCAGCAGTAATAGAATAGCTATTTGCCAGATTTCATATGGATATCCAAAGAAGACAAATGGTACAAAAACGAGAAATGCCGAAAAAAATCTTATCCCAAGTCCAAATACTTTAAATATATTTGGAACAACAAACATATCTTTTTTATCAACCTTAACTCCAGTTCTTAATGCAATATTTTTTACATTTATCTTATAATCATGGTCCGCATCCTTCAATCCACCTTCTATTGCATTCATATATAGTAATTGATTGAAGGTTAATAGAAAGATGATCCAAGTAACAATATTTATCGTTGATTCCTGTGTAACTGCTAACGCACCAAATAAAACTAGTAATCCATTTGAAATTGCAACAAGAAAATCAGATCCAATTATTTTTTTACCATATAAATTATAAATACTTCCTAGAATTCCTGCTGATGTAATACATATTACTGCTAAAAGTCTGAAATAAGTAATCTCATTTTTGTAATAGAGTAAAGTAATAGTTAAATATGCTCCAATAACACATAAAAAACATATGAAAACAGCAGTTTTTTTTGATATTGTACCTTTTACAAGAGGTCTTTCATGGAGCTCGCTAGTAAGCTTATCAATTTCTACATCTGCATAATCATTTAAAACAAAACCATAAATCACAGAAAATGCTCCAATTAATAATAGAATTGCGAGAATTGGTAAATCTGTTACACCTGCACTTATCGCACCAAAAATAGCAGGTGTGGCTAATCCTCCAAGACCGGGTAACCTTAGAAGTTTAACATAGTCTGATATAATACTACTCATCAAGACCATTAGTAATAATTTATTTTTGAGCTTTTCTAATATATTAAATAATTTAATGAAAAATAGTTATTTTTAGCGATTATTTTTTATTCTATTTATCTTTACATGTTATTTATACCACATGATACGAGAATACCTAAAACTTGCGCGATCTTTTAACTCATTTTTAACAGGATTATCTCCTGTAATGGGTGCAATTGCTATGGGAAAATTTGATATATTACACCTGTTTCTACTCTTTATTATTGGTTTTTTTGGTCATTCTTATGGTTTCGTACTAAATGACATTATTGACTCTAAAATCGATAAACTTAACAAAGATATCAGTGATCGACCTTTAATATCTGGTACCATATCAATTAGAAAAGCATGGATTTTTGCAATTCTTTCAATGGTTATCTCTTTTATTCTTGCTACTTATCTTTGTTATGAAATAGGTTCATATTTTCCATTGATAGTTTTATTCTTATCTGCATTTATAATCACTATATATAATTTTATTAGTAAGAAATATCCCTTGATGGATGTTTTAAGTAGTTCAGCTGTTTTTTTACTGATTATTTTTGGTGCAACGACAGTTTCAGGTAATTTAAATGGAGTTACAATCCTTGCTTGGATTGTAGGTATATTAGGATGGATTGAAGTATTTTTTATGCAACTAGTCTCAGGTGGATTAAAAGACATAAAAAGTGACTATAAGGTAGGAGCATCAACTGCTGCATTAAAATTTGGTGTGAGAGTAACTAAGAATGATTTACTTATAATGCCTTTCAGTTATAAATTTGTGACCTATTTAATCCAAATAGTAAATATTTTCTTTGTATATTTACCATTTTTAATTGTTTTTAAAGATAGAACGAATTTACATTATATTTTATGGGTATTACTTTTTATTATAGGTTTCTTAATGCTTTTCATATCTCATAGATTTTTAAATCTTAAATATTTTGAACGAGGAAAAATGAGAAAACTATTCGGCATTCATTTTTCTATCAATTTTTCAGTAGTTCCAATAATGCTTATGGCTCTCAATCCATGGGCAATAATAATTATTTTATTTCCTCCAATTGGTTTTATTTTTTCAAATTTGATTTTACATGGTACACTTTTACAACCGAAAACGATGTAAAAACAATAAAACTCAAATAGAATCATATTCTTTTACTTAATTAATGAATAATACTTCTGCTAAAGCAAATGTTGAAGATATAATACCTTCTGATGATGCGTTTCATGGTTCACCTAAAAGAGTTTCTGCAGAGTGGTGGTATTTTGATGCAATTTTTGATAACAGATATAGTGCTCATATTGGATTTAAAACATTTTCAAGGAAAAAATTAGGTATGGTTTCTCCAAATATTCAATATTATAAAGATGGAAGATTAGTTGTTAATACTGCTAAACGTTTTTTATTTCGGAGCTTTGAAACCTCAAAGAAAGTTCCAACTGTAAAATTATTTAAAAAACCTGTTTTTGAATTCAATCAAGACATGTATAAAAAATCTGGTGATTGGATTTATAATTATAAATTTAAGATAAAAGACAATGCTGTTGATCTCAATTTTAAAGGAGTGACTAAAGGGTGGAAGATCGAAACAGATAAAGAAAGTTGGGCTGTTGTTCTTCCCAAAGCAATAGTGTCAGGTGAAATTGTTGTAAATGGAAAAAAAATGAATGTTGATGGAATCGGATATCATGACCATAATTGGAATTATTCCATGCTTACTGTAATGAATTATGGTATAGGATGGTACTGGGGTAAAATAAGAAGTGAATCATTTGTAATAGTTTGGGCAAATATTGTTAAATCACCAAAACGGTCAGAATTAATTGCTGTTATAAATCAGGATGATAAGGGATATCTGAATATTAATCCAAAAAATATCCATTTTAGCGTTGAAAAGATCTCACGTTCAAAATATAAGAAGATCCCAACATGTTTTAAATTAAAAATTGATGATATGGTTAATGATAAGCCTGTAAAAGTAGATGTAAATATGGAATCACAAAACTATCATTATGGTAAACAACTTCTTGCAGATTATTGGAGATATCATGTTAAATCTAATGGAGTAATTTCAGTTGGTTCTAAAACTGAAACTTTAGATAATGAAATACAAATAATTGAATATTTAAAATATGGCTAAAATAGGATGTATGAATGAGTAAAAGTACAATAGATATGAACTATGATGAACTTGATACTCTTCTAGCATCTAAAGATCTTTGTCCGCATGAATGAGAATAAATATAAACTTTCTTCATCTCAAACTCCTATGTCATTTTTTTAATAATGCTTCTTTTTTACTGTACTTTCTTCCACACCATATGACTTCTTTTGCAATTGCAGAGGCAATATAATTATATGATATTACAAACAGGGCGAAAGGCATCAATAATGTATATGTAAGAGAACTGTCAATCCGTTTTTTTGGATAAAACATTAATTTTTTAACAGTAGTAATAGCCTGCCAACCTGAGATCATATCAAGAAAAAATGATGAAATCATCAACAATCCGGGTAAGGTATAACCAAACAGCAAAAGGACGATACCTATAAATATTAACACTTTTACCCCAACAACTCTTAGAAAAGAAATTGTCCATTCACGAGGGTAATACCATTTTACCCAAGTGAACTGTCTTGTTCCCCATTTTAAAAAGTTTCCTGTATCATCTCCAGCACTATTTTCTATGAGACATTTAGGTACAAATTTAATTATATAACCTGCTTTTTTCAACGTTTCAGTCAAAATTAAATCATCTGCAAATCCCTTTCTCCAACGATCTGTGACAGCTAATGTATCAAATACTGACTTCTTAATAGCTGTCGAACCACCCCACGTGTAGTTAAACATAGGAAAAAAGAAAGGCAGAACACTTGCTAAATTCCATGTGGATATTAAATACGATTTTATATTATGTGGAAAGTACCATCGATAACCTGTTGTAGCTCCGATATCCTTTTCATCAAGATATCCTACTAGATATCTAAGCCAGTTTTTATGAGGTTTAATATCTGAGTCTGCAAATACATAAACATCCACATCACCTGCAAGGGAAATACCCTTAATAAGAGCTGCAATTTTTCCACTGCATCCTTTAATAGAATCAGCTGTTTTTATTCGGATTTTTTGATTGTTTTTAGTTATTTGTATTAGTTCTTTATAAGCTGGGTCTTCACTTGAATCTGTAACAAATATTACATTATAATTTTTGTAATCTTGATTACATATTGCATTAACATTTTCCTTGAAGTTTTTATGGATTTCCTTACAAGGAATTATAACGCATGTCTTAGGAGAGTATGTTGGAGGTTTTTCTTTTTTATATTGCCTTCTTGCATTAATCCATAAACCTATAGCAAAAAACTCAGCTAAGATAACGCAGATACCAATCAGTAATAATAGAATATTGAGCATAATCTACAGTGATAATTGTTAGTATATATAAAGTCATTATGTTTTTATTTATTAATTTGGTATAATGATTTAAATCGATAAAATTAAGTTAGAGAAAATTTATATAAGATTTGATTTAAGTAAATGTCTGTTAAAAATAAAGAATTTCAGCCTGAGGATATTACAATTCGTGATGATGCTTGGCAAAAAAAGACTAATTTTTATCATATTGAAACTTGGTATTTTGATGGAATTTTTAATAATAACTATAGTATAGTTGCACTTGTTAATGTATTTACATTAGGTAATTATGGATTTATTCAAACAGGATGTTATATATATAAAGATACAAACTTAGTATTTATAAAACGAGAGAGACCACCTTATAGGAAATTGTATGGATCTGATAAAAAGCCATTGATTAGGATAAATAATCGTGATATTATTAATGGAGAAGTTGAAGAAAAAACGAAAAATTGGATATATCATATATCAATGGGAGACAATAATGGAGGTTTTGATTTACAACTGAAAAGAACTATGAAACCATGGAAAGGAAAACATCAATTGGGGAATTGGCTTGTTATCCCACATTTTGATGTAAATGGTGTAATTCATATAAATGGAAAGGATATAGATGTTGTTGGACATGGATATCATGATCACAATGCATATCCAATCTTTGCACCTGCTTTTTCTAAGGGTTATCATTTTGGAAAGATACCTATTGATTCATTAAATATTACCTGGGCAAGAGTAATGAAGAGGTTCAAGGGTGAAGAGAAACTCTTAGTATTAAATAAAAACGATAAGTTCATAAAAATTAATCCTAAAGATATAATATTTAAAATTGAGAAACAGTTTAAAGATGGTGGTAAATTAATTCCAGATATTTCTTCTATTGTTGTTGAAAACGATATTTTAAAACTGAATGTAAAAATGGAAACAATAAACCTTGATCGTATACATTTACCTACACTTAAATACTGGAGGTATCACCTTAGATATACAGGTGATATAAAGGTAGAGTCCATGTCTAAAAAAATTAATCAGGTTGATATTGCAGAGTTTCTAAGATTTTTTTAAATTTTAATTTATGTAATTCCAATAGAGTTTAATAATCCAAGAGTTGGTGTTTCAAGTAAATAAAGAATATAGTAAATCAAGCAACTTGAATAAACTGCTCCGCCGAGTATATTTGATGAATATTTTACTAAAAACATTTGCCTTGTGAGTTCCTTTTTTTTATATTTTAAAAATATGAGTCCAATAATTGAGATAATTAAAGCAACTATAATAGTAATATAATAGCTTATAGTGTATAAGAGTATCAATGGAATTAAAAGAACTATATGAAAGAATATAAGCATTGTAAGAATTTTATTTGCTCTATTTAGACCAATTCTTACAGCAAAAGTCTTTGTTCCACTCTTTTTATCAAATGAGTAATCATATATATGATTTTCAACTTGACCAATTAAGCTGAATGCACCAATAGATATTGCAGCCAACCAATTAATAAGATCAATTTTTCCTGCAATAAATGAACCCCAAATAACAATAAGAATAAAACCGAAGTAATGCCATATAATATCAAGACCTGGTCGATTTTTAAATCTTAATGGCGGGGTAGAATATAACCACATAAAAGTTAAAAAGAAAATACATAATAAAAATGCTTCAAATTTATATAAAAAAGAAACAACCAATGGAATAATTACCAAAATAATATTCAGAATAAATCCAGTTTTTTTTGAAATTTTTCCAGAAGCAATCGCATTAAAATCTTTTCTTCTAGGATTAATTCTATCAGAATCAGCATCATAATAATTGTTTACTGAAAAAGTAAATGATATTATGCAAAAAATAGATATTAAAAAAACAAGAAAAGGAATTATATAATTAGATAATTCTAAAGAGGACATTCCTAAAATAAAACCACCAAATGAAATTGCTGACCACCCAAAAACATGCTCAATTCTTATAAATTGTGTTAAAAAAATATAAAATATATTTTCTTTTTTTTGGTTTTTTCCTTTCATAAAATTCAACTATTTCTGAATTTATATTGAAAAATAATTATTATATGCTTATATGCTTTTCCAAATATTTTGTTTTATCTAATCACATTTTAATTTTGCTAAATAAAATCCATTTATAGATATAAAAAATTAAAATTCTTTCATCAAATAGATTTAAAAAACAGATTGATTATACCCAAGTGATTCTATGATTAAAATATTCTGTTTAACATCTGGAAGAACAGGTACTAAATATTTGTCGTATCTCTTTAAAAATAATATTGTTGATTGTGTTAGTAAACATGAGCCGCTACCGAATATGTTTGGCAAACCTATTTATTGGCACCAAACAGGTCAAAAAGAAAAGATAAAAGAACTTTTTCAAAAAAAGCTAAAAAAAATTAATAGTTATAATGTAAACCTATATGTTGAAACCAATCATTCCTTTTTAAAATCATTTTATGATGTGGCAATGGAGTTTTTTCCTGATATGAAATTGATTCATACAATAAGAAATCCACTTAAAGTAGCAAAAAGCAATTTGAATAGATCTGAGCAATTAAGGAAAATTAAATATCCATTAAATTACAGAGGTGATGATGGCAATAAATATATTAAATGGACTTTAACAGGAAACGAGGAAATTTATAAATTTTTAAATTTTGATAAGAAAACAATTTACACTGTATCTGATGAGGATAAAGTATATCAATATTTTTTACTAGAGTGGATTGAAACAGAAAATCGTGCAATGAATTTTTTAAATAAATACAAAAAACATAATGATTGCTATACTTTAGATTTTCCAAAAGATCTGAATCATGCAAAAAAAATAAAGGATATGTTTAAATTTTTTAAATTAGAAATGAAACATAAAGATATTTCTTTTCAAGGGAGAAAAAACAAAGGTGCAAAAAAAACGATTATTGCAGAAAAGGAAAAAAATCTATTTAATGAAATTATTTCCAAGCTACCTGATAAATATTTAAAGATTTTTCAAAATAAACCATATGTAGATTTTAAATGGGGTAATATTTTTTCGTAATACAAGACAATAGGATAGAAAATTTTCTATGATTTTAAAAGATAATATATATTTCTATTATAATTTATTTTAATTATAAAATTTTTATTAACTGTTTTTTTATTAAAAAATGATTTCCTATGTAAATTAGTAATACTTTAATAATAAAATTTATATACTGACTCCAGATATATTTTATAGCGAATGGGGGAGAAATTGGAGTTTTTTTGTAAAATCTCTCCTCACCACCTTCATCTTCCCCATTCTCTTCTTATATAAAAATTACAAAAATATTGATCTATATCTAGATTTTTTTTGGATGTAAAATTTTGTCTTTAGAAAATTGAATGCCAAATAACGAAAATACATACACCCATCCCAAAGCAAAGATCATTATACCAAGCACCCCCCATATCGTTATTTTATCTATTACCAGAACAAAAGCTAAAAACATAGTTGTTCCTATGAATAATATGGGATGTTTGCGTAGAGATTCTTTGTTTTGTTTACCATATATTTTATATATAAGGTAACCCTGGATTGGGACTCCTAAGAATAAAAATATGTAAAAATATGTTGGAGAAAGCAAATTAAAGAAAAATGGCATTGAATAAACAACATCTAGAGATATTACAATAAATAAAAAATACACAAAATTCGGATCTTTTAGTGTAAGATGTTTACTATGTGTGTAACCCCATCTTACAGCAGTGGTTGGTACTTTAAATTTTTTATCAGTATCAACATCTTTCATTCCATCTACCCATTCAGAATACATGCTAATGAAAAATGCACATAATGCTGCAACTATTGTAATTGAAGTAATTTCTCCAATTGTAGTTGCTCCATAGACAATTAATAATCCTGCTCCAATAGAGGGAGTCAAATCATAGGCCCATGCAATATATTTTCCTTTAATTGTATATAATGTTCCAAATGCTGCTGCAAGTATAAGAAGAACTGGAGAAAAATTGAGATATAATACAGTTGAAAGTAAAATTGTCATTGTTAAACAAAAATAAATATAGATAAGTGCGTTTCTTTTAGATATATCACCTCTAACAAGAGGTTTGTATTTGTACTGTGGGTGTTTCTTATCTTCGTCAATATGCCAATACTCATTTATCGCTCCGATGTATGCATGAGCGAAAAATGCAATAACAAGAATTTTAAAAGCATCTAAATAAGTTGCCATAACTGATGATGTAAGAACACCAATAAAAATTGCACCCCACGAATTCGTAGTTCCAAAAGATCTACCAAGTTTAAGGTAGTTTTTAACTGTTGTTAATTTAGTTTTCTTCTTACCATTCATTACTGCACATGTAACACATTAATTTTTAGGTTATAAGTATTATCATATTTGTTATAAAATACTACTAAGAATTATTTAAGTAAAATATTGATTTTTTAACCAAATAGTATATTTTCAGCATTCTTTGACACAATTTCTTTGTATTTTTCATCTGTAATAATCATTACAATCCAGTCTGGAATTTCTCTTAATCTAATAGCTTTTGCAACAGGAGTAAAATCATCAAGTCTTTTAACCTTGTCTTCATCAATAATGGGAATATCTGTTTGTTTAATTCTAGGTTCAGCCTGTATTAACTCATAAGATGGAACATCAATTATCACATGCCCACTAGGCAAATTCAATGAATCTTCAAATTCTTTTTCTTTTTCTCTTCTAAAATTTAGTTTTTCTAATTTACTAATGATATCGATACTACCTTTTTCCAAAGTCGATTTTGATGTTGTAAAAGCTTGTTTAAACAACTTTCTAAATTTCAACCTAGTTGCAATCTCATATTGAAATGATCCCTTTTTTTTCAAATCATTTATAAGTTCAGCATCTGTCATTTTAAAAAAATCAAATGGCTTTGTATCTTCAATCTTTTCAATTGCTTTTGCAAGCATCAGTTCAGCAATACGTACTGTTTTGTGAAAATAGACTGAGGAATACATAAGGTTTCTAGCCATAAGAATATTTTCTAAAACTCCTACACCTTTTTTTCTTACTGCTAATTGATTATTTTTAATTATTAGTGTTTGTAAAAAACGCTCAATATCAATCATTCCATAAGCAACACCTGTATAATAAGAATCACGAATTAAATAATCAATTTGATCAACATCAACAGGGCTTGTTAAAAGCTGTCCTAAGTATTTTTTTTTATTAGTATTTCCTCTGATTATATTTGCAATTTCCTTTTGGTTCATACCATGTTTGTTTAATATTTCAAAAACATTTGGTGATACAATATATTCTTTTTCCTTTTGATTAAAGATTTCATGTTCACCAAAGATTAATTTTTCAGTTAAATCAACATGATCTGCATTTAATGTGTCTCTAAGAATATACTCAAGTGTATGAGAGAATGGACCATGTCCAATATCATGTAAAAAAGCGGCACAGGAAATCATTTCCTTTTCATCTTTATCTAACTCTATCTGTTCTGCAGCTTTGGATGCCACATGATAAGTCCCAAGAGAATGCTCAAGTCTTGTGTGATGTGCACCTGGAAAAACAAGATGAGCAAAACCAAGCTGTTTGATATCGTATAATCGTTGTATCTCTGGTGCCTCAATTAATTCAAGAAATAATCCTTCTAGTTTTATGTCACCATGAATTGGATCACGTATTGTTTTACTTGCACTATTCATTTTATCAAATATCTCGACTAAGGTACTAAATAAATATAAGATTTTATAGTTTGTTTAAAGATTTTTTTTATACTTCTTGAAGTAGAAATGCTCCTAAAACCTTTAGTTTTTCTTCATATGTATCTGGATATAAAAAACGCTCAGTTGAAGCAATACTACTTAAAATTGAATTCCCATCTTGTGGTGTAAAGCAGAAGCCAAAGACCTCGTTTTCATTAAGAACATGAATTGTTGGTAAAACGACAACAGTTTGATCAAGTATTCTTCCGTAATGACCATGGTCTCTACCAAATGAAAATACTAAATTTGCTGATTTTTTATGGGTTACTGCAACTCTAGGATTATCAATGAATTTTTGAACTGAGGTTTCCTTGGTTATTTTCGAATTAAGTTTCAAATCATACCATATGCAGTGCATATATTGAGTATTTAATTTTAAAGCACTAGAAAAGACATTTAGCTCAATTCCTAATGTCTTATACAGATGATATACATCTACTGCATGATGTGTCCCCATTTTTTCATCTTTATGAAGTCCTACTTCTGGAGAAGGAATAAAGCTTTTTACTTGGCTAATATCATTTGCTCTTCTTAAACATAGGAATCTTCCTTCTTTAAGAATGTTCTTTCCGTTTTCCATCCCAAGGGTATTAATTAATACTGCAATATTATGAGTATTACAGCTTACGATATGGATAAATTTATCCTTTGGTGTTATTGCTTCATCATTTATTCCTAAAGCATACATCTTTCCAAAACCAAATTCAGATCCCTGAGCCATAAATCCCTTTATTCTATTCTTATACTTTGTATAGTACTTCTCTTTATTCATCAGTCCTGTACCTTTTGGTGTACAATCAATAACAACTGAAGCTCGTTTTATCGCTTCTTCTGCATCATACATCGGTTCAAGACCCAGCTCCTGAAAGTCTTTTATTTTTGTTTTACTTACTACTAGATTTGCACCCCTGTTGATTAATCCCTTGATTTTTGGTCTGTCAGTTAAAGCAGGTGTGTGTTTATAAAAAGTGACTTCATCTATACCCAATTCATCATGTGCATCACTAAGCAGTCCAATCAATGGTTCTCCTATAGTTCCCGTGCCTACCACATGAACAATATTTCCATCAGCCATAGGCTTTTACTTCCCCTTTAGGCAGTTCTGTAATCAACATTTACCATTTAATGTTTATCATTTATTAATAGGATAAAATTAAGGGAATACTTTAAAAAGGCTAACATATTTCACCTTCCCCATGGCGTTACCTTTAGATGTCCTAGAAAAAGCATTGAACCAAAAGCTTTCACTTCTACTAAAGGATGGACGATTAATTGAAGGAAAGCTTTCTGGTTACGACGAATACATGAATATGGTTTTGTCTGATGTCGAAGAGACATTTGAGGAAAACAAAAGACGACTCGGAACAATTATTCTTAGAGGAAACAACGTTGTAAGTATATCACTTTTATAGGTCTATTAGCGAAAAACATATATACACGTTACTTATTTGTTTTTAGTGGAAGGAATCGGGCTGGTAGTTTTTGTTAGAGTGCATCCCATCCCCTCCTAGTGAGGCCAGCCATCCTTCCCTTTTGCTAATATTAGATTTTAAAAAAGATTTAAGTAGAGTCCATAGATATAACTTAGCGATTTTTATGGGGAGACTTATCAAGGCTAAAAAGGGAAGAGATTTAAGATGTAAAGGGTGGAGACAGGAAGCAATTCTGAGAATGCTTGAGAACAATTTGGAAAACGCTGAGATCTCTGAAGAACTTATTATTTATGGTGGTACAGGTAAAGCTGCACGCAACTGGGAATGTTATGATAAGATAGTTAAAATCCTTAAAAATCTTAAAAAAGATGAAACCTTGGTTATTCAATCTGGTAAGCCTGTTGCTATCTTCAAAACCTGGGAGAACTCTCCAAGGGTCGTAATGGCTAATTCAAATATTGTACCTCATTGGAGTAACTGGTGTAAGTTTCATGAACTCGAAGAACTTGGACTTATAATGTATGGCCAAATGACAGCTGGGTCATGGTGTTATATTGGAACCCAAGGAATTATTCAGGGAACTTATGAGACATTTGCTGCTCTTGCTAAGAACCATTTTAAAACTAGTTTGAAAGGCAAAATCGTTTTAACCGGAGGTCTTGGAGGTATGGGTGGTGCTCAACCTCTTGCTATTAAAATGGCGGGTGGTGTTTGTATTGCTGTTGAATGTGATGAAAAACGTATTGATAGACGTGTAAAGGCAGGATTTTGTGATGAAAAGATAAAGGTTCTAGATAAAGCTGTTGAAATAGCAAAAGATGCTAAAAAAGAAGGAAAAGCGTTTACAATGGGCCTTCTTGGAAATTGTGCAGATACTCATCCTCAGCTTTTAAAGGATGGTTTTAAACCCGATGTTGTGACTGATCAGACTTCTGCCCATGATGAGCTTAATGGTTATGTTCCTAATGGTTATTTTGGAGATAATTTAAAAGATGCGTTTATACTTCGAAGGGAAAATCCAAAGGAGTATATTAGAAAATCTATTGATAGTATGAAGATACATTGTAAAGCAATGCTTGGTTTTATGAAAAATGGTGTAGTTGTATTTGACTATGGTAATAATTTAAGGGGGCAAGCTCTTAAAGGAGGTCTAAGAAATGCTTTTGATTATCCAGGTTTTGTTCCAGCATATGTTAGACCAATGTTAAGTATTGGAAGAGGACCTTTTAGATGGATAGCACTATCTGGTAATTCAAATGATATTTTAAAAACAGACAAAGCTATTATTGAAATGTTTCCAAAAGATGATGTCCTTTCCAACTGGATCAAACTTGCAGAAAAATATCTTCCTTGGGAGGGACTTCCGGCTCGTGTTTGCTGGCTTGGTTATGGTGAGCGAGAAAGGTTTGCTCTTGAGATTAACCGAATGATAAGAGAAGAAGAGATTGGACCTATTGCAATTACTAGAGATCATCTTGATAGTGGTAGTGTTGCTTCTCCTTATAGGGAAACTGAGAATATGCTTGATAAATCCGATGTTATTGCTGATTGGCCTCTTATAAATGCATTGCTAAATTGTGCTGCTGGTGCTGATAGTGTTCAGATTCATAATGGTGGGGGAGTTGGTATTGGTCTTTCAACTCATGCTGGAATGGTGGTAGTTTGTGATGGAACTGTTGAAACAGATGAACGAATTAAACGAGTGTTTAAAACAGATCCTGGAATTGGTGTAATCAGACATGCCGATGCAGGGTATAAAGAATCTATTGAAGTTATAAAGAAAACAGATCTAATTGCTCCTATGATTAAATAGATTGAATGATTCCCAGTTCTAGAAAGCCTTTGGTTTTATCTTATTAGATATTAATTTTAGAGTAAAGATTGTGGGATTGAAAACTTCAATTAACAAATCAATGAGGATTTTATAAGAACTATGCTCTGAAACACTTGTATTATCATCATTGATTTTGAGAGTAGGATCACCAACAAATCTAACGTAATCTGCTATTTGTGGATACTGTGCACATGCTCGGTCATAGGCTTTTTTTACTGTATAACCTTTATCTATTTTTTCAAACATATAATCCTGCCAATCTAAAGATTGAAACCAATTTGGACAACTTTCCATTTCAAAGTAACCAATTGTCACAGTATCATTTATTTCTCCTTTTCTAAACTCAAATGAAAGGCTACCAGGACCTGTGTCATTCATTGCTGAACAACAACAAAGAATTGCTAGTTTTATAGGACCCCTGTTTTCCATATCATACTGAAGTTGACTTGCTGTATAATATGAATTTTTACTTGCTAAAAAACGAGATGATAGTCCTCCTGAATGTGCGATTACATAAAACACCTCGGTATTTGTAGATTCATTTCTAATAAAATAAGATATTTGACTGATGTTAGGATTTGATATGCAATTCACTGATCCATGCCATTTCTTATACCATTCTTGTGCATTTTCTCGCCAATATCTCCATTTTGAATCACCATAACCTTGTACTACAAAACCTCTTGCTGATGGTGCAGGCACACCATATCCTATTGGAGTGTCGTTAAGATCAAAAAAAATTGTATTTCCATTTATGTATCTGACCTCCCAACAGAATAATGGATACTCTTGCTCGGAATGAAAGATGTAAAATAAACTACAATCGTCTTCATCTGGAAAAACAACTTTTCTTTTCCATATGTAATTCCCTTCAAACTCGCTGTCATTAAAACTTATTGAGGTTACTTCTATATTACTCCAGCTTCTTTTATACTCAAGTATTATAAAATTATCAAGGTCCATATGAAGTAACATCGAATCGTTTTTAACAAAAATATTATCAATTAAATGCTCCCAATATCTTACTTTTCTATCTCCTATTATATTATCAATAACAAGAAGTTTATCCTTTGTTTCTTTAATTTCATTAAAAACTTCTTTTTTGATTTTTATATCAAGAATAGATAGTTCATAACTCTGTTTATTTAATTGAGGTTTACTTGTTATTACAACTGCATTAATACTTTTTGTAAGTATCAGCCCAGTAAGAAGGGCAATAATTCCAGCGACCAATATTCTCTTCATTTTTACCCCCATAATTTTTTTTTAAAAACAATCTTGAACTCCAGTAAATACAATCAAAACATTCTCAAAACAATAAAATTCTTAATTACAAAACACTAAAAAATCAAGATTTTTACCATAATCTATAGGGGCAATTGCAAGGCTTTTTCAGCCATCTAAACATACTATGAATTGCTGTATTCATCTTTCCCCTTTGATTATAGTTTTTGAATCATAATGCATCTTATGATACAAAAATCTTTCTTTATAGATTTCGGATATGATTGTATTTTAATAATCAATTGTTATCAAACATTAGTTATGTAACTTTTAAATATTCCAAATGCGTAGGGATATTTAAGGGGGGTAAGAAAATATAGATATACTACGTGGTATGTTAAGCAAAACTCTAGTTATAGGAATACTTATTTTAATAATCTGAATGAGTATTACTTCATCTTTATATTAAATATTCTGTTCGTGTTTTTAAATAGGTTGGTGTTGATGCAGAGGAATCTAAGTTTTTTACAATATAATGGCGCAGACTAGACCTTCTATATTCACCAATTAGAGCGTCTAACCTGCCTATGTCAATTTCTTTCATATTCATTCCTTTAGTAAGATATTCAAGAGAGAGTCTTACCATTTCATATCTTTCACTTCTTAATACATCTATTAAATCATTTCTGTTTTCATTTAAAAATTTTAAGAGTTTTTCAAAATCAATATTCAGGCTCATTGGACCAAAATCAATTCTTTTCCATAAAAGACTCATCTCAAGTCCTTCTCCAATAGGTTTTGGATATTGATGTATTATGTTTTGTGAGATTCTTCCGTCATTTGGATCTGTACAATCAAGCTCCATATTTATTCCAGCTGAGTTAAAACTTGTAACAAATTTTTCCCAATCGTGGAGTTTTATAAGATTTCTTATTCCATTTTTATCAGTGCACTCCCAAGGAAAACTCTCTGATCCAAATGCCCATTCATATATGTAGGCTTCATAAGATCTATCTTCAACTCTGCTGATTGATCCTAATGGTCTTGGAATATGAGCAAACATGTATGCTCCTTTTCTATAGAAATAATCCTCTAGTTTCTTAATAATTGTATGTCTAAGAAACATTTTATGACCAGATTTAGGTGTGGGAGTATATTCATCACGCAAAGCAGTGGCTACACCTTCATTAGTAAAAATTGTTCCACCAATTCCTGCAAAAATAGTTCTTAATTCAACCTTTACATTTGCTTCACTTCCAGAACCACCTTCGCAAATAAATTCTATTGCACCTTTATCCTCATCCATTCTCTCTCCTCATTAAATAAGTTTTACTTCAGTTATGTCCTATTAATTGAATCTTAAATTAGCCTATATAATATTTAGATTTAATATTATGCCAAATAATTTGAAATTTTTTTCCTAAAAACTTGACCGATTTATAATAAATTTAGGCTATATTTTTTTTAAAAAATCATCAAAAATTATAGGTAAAAATCAATATTTGTGCAATTAACAAGTGTTAATTTTATTTGGAAAAATATATAAATATGTTTTTAATTTATAGTAAGTTGGGGAGGCCAAGAGAGAGGGGGGTAATTCACCCGCCAAAAAACATTCGCAGGTATCATATTTTGAAGGATATGAATAGTCTCCCTTCATATCCCTATTTTTAAAGAAAGAATTCCACCGGTCTATAGCGAACGAAGTGAGTGGTGACCGGTGGTCAGAGAAACAACAATAAAACCTGTTTTTATTAGATAACTTTTGGTGGTGCCACTGCTCTTATTGATCCAAATGAGCAGCAGCTAGACACCACCAGGAGAAATTTTTATGGATCGT
>DAOVGR010000077.1 GCA_030672305.1 Thermoplasmatales archaeon
CTTTATCAGTTGGTCACCTTGGAACGGAAACGGGTTAGCGAAAGCTGGGTCAACAATCAAAAAATAGCGCAAAAATAGGCAAAAAACCTAAGGAAAATAAGAGATAACCACAAGATAATACAGGATTTAGCATGATTTCACGCAGTAAGATGGAAAAATGAATAAATCAGAAGGTTATTCAAAACCCTCAATACAATAATTGTATTTAATTAGAAAACATTGTAGAAAATTGATAATATGAAAAGTTGTTGCATAGATTATAAATGCATTCAATGTTGTTTAGATACAAACATGCCCTTATCACATCAAGATATAGACCGAATAAAAAGACTAGGGTTTGATACTAATTTTTTTGTTACTGGAAGAGAGGGATGGTTACAATTAAAAAACCAAGATGGACGGTGTGTCTTTCATAGTAGCATAATGTGCACGATTTATGAAAATAGACCTGACGGATGTAGATTATACCCTATTATTTATGATAAAGATAAGAAACAAGCTTTATTTGATAAAGATTGCCCACAAAGAGACAAATTTCATATGTCTAAGAGTATCACGAAACAACTATATGATCTAGTTTCAAAAATAGAAAGTGAAAGAGCTGAACGAAAGAAATGGAAAATGAAATGGTAGGTTATTACTTTCCATAGCTCATTATATCTTTGAAATTTTCAGTGCTTCGAAGAAACTAAAAAATAATGCACTGCCAACAGATATAAACAATGATAAAATAGTCTCAAACAACGATCGAATCCTGTTAGGGCATCTAAATTTAAACCAACATGTCCGATGCAAGCGTTAAATTTTTGAAAAAATTATATATGTCTTTTATGGATTTTTTAACACATTGAGTTTATAAGTTGATAAGTAATTTGAATTACTCAGGAGAATGAATATATGATAACAACAAGCAAGTTAATTGACCAAGCGGGTACAGCTTTACTTCCGCTTTATCTTAGAAGAGAAGATATAAAAGCATATCAATGCCCTGAAGAAGACGCTTATGATTTTGTCGTATCAATAGATAATAGATTTATTAGGATTGAATTAAAATCGATAAACGGGAATTCAGAATATCCTACTGCTGGAAAAATAACTAAGAAACAATTTGACAAAACAGATTTCATAATCATATATCTATTAGATAAAAACCAAAATAGGTTTTTTACAATACCGACTAATAAGATGCCACGAAATACTCCTATCCGGTTTATTAAAAGTAAAGATGGAAAAATAAAGGGAAAATGGATGAAATTTGAAGGTTTTGATTATCTTAAAAGATAAGTAATTTGATGAATAAATAGATTATTAATTATCAATTAATATATTTAAGGATGTTCATGTTATGTCAGGAGAAAAAGAATATTATAGAATAACAATCCAAGAAACATTGAATTCATTAGAAACATCAGAAAAAGGTCTGTCAAATAGTGAAGCTGAAAAACGTCTTAAAAAGTATGGGGAAAACACATTAAAGGCAGAGATAAAAATGCCTTTATGGCTGAGTTTTCTCTCTCAGTTCAAAGAGCTTTTAGTTTTAATTCTAATCATCGGAGGGTTTATTGCTTATTTAATTGGCGACTATCGAGATGGCACCATTATTTTTATCATTGTTATCGTCAACGCTATTGTAGGTTTTACACAGGAATATCGAGCAGGTAAAATCGTGGATAAATTAAAAGGATTGATAAAATCCCCTGCCAAAGTTATCAGAGATGGAGATTTAACCGAAATTAGTCAGGTAAATTTGGTCCCCGGTGATATTGTAAAAGTGGAGGAGGGAGATAAACTACCTGCAGATATAAGAATTATTGAAGCAACTAGTTTCAAAACAAATGATTTTGCATTGACTGGTGAGTCTGTACCTCAGGAAAAAATAACTGGGGCCATTGATAAGGAAGTTTCTATTGGTGACAGACTTAATATGGCATATGCTGGTACAACTGTGGCATCTGGGAATGCAGTTGGTATTGTTGTTGCTACTGGTATGCAAAGTGAAACCGGAAAAATTGCGAAGATGACTGAGGAGACAGGTGTAATTAAAACTCCGCTTCAAGAAGAAATGAGATTATTGGCTCGTCAGCTAACTATTGCTGTAGTAATTATTGCTGTTGTCATATTCTTTATTGGTATTGCACAGAATTTTACTATTTATTTAAGTCTAGTTTATGCGCTTGGTATTGCTATG
The DNA here is from genome assembly GCA_030672305.1 of Thermoplasmatales archaeon. Lineage (GTDB taxonomy): Archaea > Thermoplasmatota > E2 > DHVEG-1 > DHVEG-1 > SG8-52-3. The sequence goes on from DAOVGR010000077.1 coordinate 2,189, forward strand.
GCGTTGGTACCTCAGGCATTACCTGCTCAAGTGACAGTTGCTCTTTCTACAGGCAGTAAGCGTTTGTCTGATAGAAATGCCGTGGTGAAAAATTTGCCTTCTGTGGAAACTCTTGGTTCTACAACAGTTATCTGTACCGACAAAACAGGTACTTTAACAAAAAATGAGATGACCGTTAGATCAATTTGGTTCGATGATAAAAAATACCAAATCACTGGTCTTGGTTATGAACCGACAGGCGAAATAAAAGACGAAAATGGAAAAACTTTAACCAAAAAGCAAGTCGATGAAATAGAGGTATTAATGGATACTGCAACAATGGCTTCAAATGCAGAGATTCATAAACCAGATGAACAACATGATATATGGTATCCTATTGGCGATCCTACTGAGGCTGCATTGGTCACTATGTCTACCAAACTTGGTACCAGATCAGCAATTGAAGATGAAGAAAACCCTGAGATTCAGGAATTTCCTTTTGATTCTAAGAGAAAAAGGATGAGTTCGGTACGAAAATTTGGTGGAGAAATAGCGCTTACTGTTAAAGGCTCTACAAATATGATACTATCGGTTAGTAAATATATTTATAAAAGTGGAAAAGAGAGGTTGTTAAGCGAGGATGATAAAAAGAAGATATGTACAGTTAATGAAAATTATTCAGAGAATGGTCTTAGAGTTTTAGCTATCGCTCGGCGTGATTTAAAACCACAAAAGAATGAATATAAAATAGAAGAAGTAGAAAAAGATTTGACCTTTCTTGGCTTAGTAGGAATGATTGATCCAGCTAAGGAGGGAGTAAAAGAAGCTATAAAAGAGGCTTGTGAAGCAGGGATCCGTATTATTATGATTACTGGGGATCATGCAATCACTGCTAGGGCAATAGGTAAAGATATAGGTTTATCAGTGGAATGGGAAAAAGATATCTTTACTGGTGTTGAATTAAATGAAATGGATGACAATGAACTAAAAAAAGTTCTCAAGGGGAATCAAAGTATTATTTTTTCTAGAGTAGACCCTGCAGATAAACTACGCATAGTTAAAATTCTTGAAGAAGAAGGCGATATTGTTGCAGTCACTGGGGATGGAGTAAATGATGCTCCAGCTCTTAGAAGAGCTCATATTGGTGTGTCTATGGGAAAGAGGGGAACTGATGTTGCAAAAGAAGCTTCAAGACTTGTCTTACTTGATGATAGTTTTCCAACCCTTGTTAACGCCATTGAAGAAGGGCGTACCATTTATACTAATCTTAAAAAGACATTGTATTCCTCTTTAACTACCAACGTTGCAGAGTTAGTATTGGTTTTATTTGGTTTAATTGGTGTTGCCCTATGGAATTACCCCATTCCTATACTTGCAGTACAGGTTCTAGCTATCGATTTAATTGGGGAAATCATGCCTTTAACTTTTTTAACATTTGATCCTCCAGTAAAGGGAGTTATGACTTCTCGTCCACGAAATCCTAAGGAGCATATCATAAATCGACGTTCTGCAACTGAGTTTATATTTCTAGGCATTTTGATAGGAGGACTTGCTTTTGCAAACTTCCTTATTTTCATGCAACGGGAGGGGTTAACACTGAATGTTAATGATACAAACATCTTACCTTATTTTCAGGTTACTGCTTTAGCTTATGCAACAATTGTTTTCTGCCAATACATAAATATTCTAGAATGGAGATATGACCATACTACTATATTTAACCGAAATATTTTCACAAATAAAATTTTACTAGCTTCTATTGTGGTTTCTATAGGGTTAGTTCTAATGGCGATCTATGCTCCATTTATTAGCGATTTTTTGGTTTTTAGTGATCTAAAAATTTCAGATTGGGGGCTTGTGGCTTTAGCTACATTGATATTTCTATTCGTTTTTGAAATTTTGAAGGTTTTACGGAAGAGAGAATCAGCTAGAAACAAGCTAAAAACGTTATAAAGAAAAACTGAAAAAAAATGGATTAATTTGAATGCAGGTTTCCTAACCTACATATTTATGAAGTCTTTTAATTCTTTTATCAAAATAAAGCCAGCGTTTAGGCCATTCAGGATTATGATAACTTAGCTCATCTAATACCTGTTTTTTAACCCATTGTGTTCTTATTGAGTCTTCAGGATGTTTCTCTAATTTATCGGCTATTCTTCTTGCTATTTCTACAGGTGCACCAGCTTTTACGGCACTTGTAACAATTTTTTCTTTTATGAAAGGCTCCTTTCTTCCATCTTTTTTAATTACAGTTTTTGGCATATAATCCAATATGTAGAACTCACAATTGAATTAAATATTTTCTACAATCGTTTTCAACAAATAGAGAAATTAAAAAATAGTCTTAACCAACGATCGATTCCCGCTGCGGGCGTGATATTATTACTTAATTTAAAAAATAGGCTGTGTATTGCACCACACCAATTTATTTGTTAATAAGGCAGATGGATAAGTTTCGTATTTAACTTTCAAAACTAAGAAAGTGAGATAATCGAAATATGAAGGGCGATTATATCGCCTAAATCACTTTTTTAGTAAAATAGTTACTGCCAAATGAAAAAAGATTAATGTTAATTTTTTTTGTTAAATATGTAGAAAAGAACACCAATCAACGCTATATGAAATACAAATCCTACCACTAGAGAAACAATGTCAATTGTTCCATCGGTAATTACAGAGTCAAGTGCCATAATTGACCAAAAGTTGGGAATTGGGCTAAATATGTATCTTAGGTTTCCAAGATTTAGAAGAAAGGCAAATATTGGAAGCATAAATACTGTTCCACCTATTTTGAAAATAGCAAAAGCTTGAACTTTATTTGTTGCAAATGAACTTACCAATAACGCAAGAAATGGTGTAAAAAGTGCAAACAATATAGCAACTGGGATATACGCCAGGTATGAAAATTGTGTACCATCAATAAGACCTGAGAGCGGAGGAAATATTAGTAAGACAATAAATGCAAAAAGTGACAGGAAAAACATTCGATATATTAGATAGCTATTTCTTGATATAGGCATAACTCGTAGAACTGTCAGTAAATGCTCATCTCTTTCGTCTAGTATTAAAAATGCAACAATGAAACTGTAAATCATTGGAATCGCTATCAAAAAAAACATAAATACCACTGAAAATCTTCCAGCAAGGGGAAACATATCTTCAATTCTTGGTGCGACCAAATGTACAAGTATTCTTGAAAATATAATTAACATTACTGGATAAGCAAAGAATAAAAAAACAAACATATGATCCCGTATTATGTTTCTAAAATCATTAACTGCAAGTTTTAGAACGAATACCATTTCTATTATCCTCCTTTCGATACAATATGTTTATAAAATGCCTTTTTTGCAAGGAAATAAAGTAGCCCAATCCATAATACTTGATAAACAATCCCATATGCAATTTCCCATAATTCCAGACTGGCAGCATTAAAAACACTGGTTAAGAGAGTAAATGAAGCTTGTGTAGGCCATAAGTAAAATATTACATTTTCATATAACCCAGATAAATGAAGCATTGGAGGAAAAAGTAGTCCTAAAAATGCAACCAACATGGCAAGTAAGTATTCATTAATGCTGTTTACACGGGAGACTAGGATGAATCCTAGAAGAATTAACATAACTGATGTAAGGGTTATACTTATAGCTAGATATGGTATGTTAATGTTAAGATCAATACTGCTAAATATTTTCAACAAAGTCACGAATATTGCTGCAGAGATTACCGAAAGGATTGTTAACGATGTTATCTTTGATAAAATATAGTCATTTACTTTCATAGGTGTTATTACTAAAGCTTGAAGTACATTTTCTGATTTTTCAAACAATACTAATGCACCAATAAACATTATGCCGATGATTGCTGGATCAAAAAACAACAACATTGTATGAAAAATTGTTTTATCCATATCAGGTACAGCTTGAGTTGTAATAAAGTATAAAATTACACTTAGAATAGAAATATGAATAATCTTGTATCTAGATAATAAGACAAATTCCCATTTGAGCATATTTTTCAGATTACTCATTTCAACTGCCTACCTGTTGCTTTTATAAATATATCATCAAGTGTTGCTTCAGCAGTATGAATTGTCTGTACACTTTCAGACCTTAAAAGATCTAAAAAGTCTTTGTTATCAGCAAGATTTTTTAAATCAAAATCTTGTTTTATAAGGTCACCATCTTTTAGGTATTCCAGTTTTACAATTTTTTTACCATGTCTTATTTTAAGTTCCCTTGGACTCTCAATCAGTTTCAATTTTCCATCAACAATAAATCCTACTCTATCACAGAGTTCATCAGCGTCAAGCATATTGTGAGTTGTAAGAAAAATCGCTTTTCCTTCTTTTCTTTTTTCAAGGATAATGTTTTTTATTAATCGTCTGCCAACTGGATCAAGGCCTGTTGTTGGTTCGTCAAGGAACCAAACTTCAGGATCATTAATCAGAGATCGTGCGAAATTTAGCTTTGATTTCATTCCTTTTGAAAATGTTGCAACACGTTGGTTTGCATCTTTTTCAAGCTCGACCATTTCCAAAAGTTTCATTGGTTCAATTGTCTTTCCACGATAAAAAGATGCAAAAAGTTCAAGATTTTCAAGTGCAGTTAGTTTTTGATAGTGATTTGGAAGCTCAAAACCTACTCCAATTCTGTTATAAAGATCTGTCTTCCAACTTTGAAGGTCTTTACCAAGGATACTTACATTTCCACCATATCCTTTTAAAAGTCCTATTATTACCTTTTGAGTTGTAGTTTTACCTGCACCATTTGGACCCAGAAAACCAAATATTTCCCCTTTATTAATACCAAATGAAACACCATTTACCGCTTTTTTATTTGATTTTGGATAGGTGAACTCTATGTTATTTACTTCGATTGCAACAGGATCTGTTGTTGATTTTGACACAGGTTCTTCCTTAGGAAATGCAAAAATACCTTTTGTATTACATTTTGGACATAAAATTTCTATTGTTTCACCTGAGGCGCCCTGAGTAGTAATTTCGTTCTTACAATGAGGACATACAACTTTTTTTGTTATTATGTTATTATCTCCCATCATTTTTCACCTTTTATAACAATATATATACAACTCGTTGATATAGTTGATTTGTGCAATACATATATGATAGTTTATATGTGACTTTCTATATTCTAAAATTATGAGAAAATTAACAATTGAGCTGAAAGTAAAAGAAGAATTCCTAACAGATGTACCAGAAAAATTTGTAAAAGGTATTAGTGATGGGCGGAAGGAGTATTATTGGAACCCACCTAATACAATGTTTAAAAAAAAATAAAGTTGATACTTTGGTAAAGGCACAATTTAATTTAAAACACAAAGAAGTTCTAGACACATTTTTACTAGATATACCATTTGTAAAAACAGGTAAGATGTACGGTCATCCAGCCTATTATATTGGAGGAAAACTTTTTGCATCTCTTTTTATGGAAGGAGTATGTGTAAAGGTTCCTGAAAAACTGGCAAAAGAACTACTAAAAAAAGATGGAATTGTTCCATTTCAAACAATGGGTAGAAAAATGAGAGAATGGGTACAGATAAATAGAGATAAATCAGAGGATTATCTAAAAGATAAAGAAATCTTTGAGAAATCATTAGAATATGTTGCCTCATTATCAAATATTAAAATAAAGAAAAAATAAAAGGTTAAAATCATTAAAAAAAGGTTGATGTAAACATGATTTCAAAATCACAGGTTCAAAATATTATAAATTTAGTTGACTATCAAGAAGGAACTATTGTAAGTAAAACCTTAATAGAAAAGAAAGCAGGAACGGTCACCTTATTTGCATTTGATAAAGACCAAGGTCTAAGTGAACATACTGCACCTTACGATGCTCTTGTAAATATATTGGACGGAGAAGTAGAAATTACCATTTTAGGAGAATCTTTCAAGTTAAAAAAGGATGATATCATTATCATGCCAGCAAACAAACCGCATGCCGTTCATGCATTAACACAGATGAAAATGATTCTTACAATGATACGATCGTAAAAATTTTGGTGATTTTTATGAAGGATTTTGGTGAGATGTCATGAATGTTACAGCTGTTATTATCAATGGTATTGCAGTAGCAAGTCTTTTAGTAGCGTTTATCAAAAATCGTAAGAAAGCAATACAATCACTTGAAATGGCATTGAAATCTTTCATCAAAATACTTCCAATGGTATTTATCATAATCATTGCAATCGGCTTGCTTCTTGGTTTTGTGCCACCTGAGCAAATATCAAGGTTTGTAGGAGATCAATCAGGGGCAGGTGGTATATTGCTTGTTGGGATAGTAGGTGCTATCATGCATATTCCTGCATTGCTTTCGTTTCCATTAGCTGCATCAATTCTTGAAAGCGGTGCATCAGTTACTGCTGTTGCTGCATTTATTACTACACTGACTATGATTGGTATGATAACGTTACCATTAGAAATTAAAATATTAGGTAAGAAAATGGCTCTATTGCGAAATGGAATAAGTTTTGTTATTGCCATATTAATTGCTTTTATTATGGGGATGATTCTATGAAACCTGGAGGGAAACAAGCAAAGCAGAAGAAGAAAATGATACGAGATTGGTTTTTCCTTGGTATTACTATCGTTATTGTTGTAGTTCTTCTATCTGTTTTTCCAGAAAAAACTGAACCTGTAAATTCCACAGTTCAGGAATATTTCATTGAAATGATGGTTATTCTCCCTGCAGTGATGGTAATCATGGGTCTTTTCGCTGTTTTTATTTCAAATGAAACAGTTGTAAAACATTTGGGGAAAACCTCAGGAATCAAAGGCATAGCATTATCCATTCTTATTGGAACACTACCCACAGGGCCACTTTATATAGCTTTTCCAATGGCAGCAACCCTTCTAAAAAAAGGAGCACGTGTTTCTAATATCATTGTTTTTCTTTCTGCATGGGCATGCATTAAAATACCTCAAGAAATGGTTGAATTACAATTTCTTGGTGGAGAATTTATGCTTTTACGATTGTTTCTAACAATTATTTTTGTAATACTTATGGGTGTTATTATTGAACGAATAATTAAATGGAGCGAAAGAGAAAATAAAAAGGATGTGAACAGAGGTGTTAAAGGATGATTTTGGAAAACATACCAAAAATGGTTGGAATGATCTATGCGATAATTGCCTTGTTTATTTTGGCATACCTCTTTCATAAAGACAAGTTTAACAGAAATATTGGCTATTTTTTTCTCATTTTATCAACACTAATGGGGTTTTTGGTTTTTGCTCCAATGTTTCCTATCCAATTACAACTCATTCTTTTAGGAAAAGCTAGATTACTTGGCGCTCCACTTAGTATTGCCCTTGTTGGTCTTGTGTTATTTATTCTTCTTACGATACTATTTGGGCGGATATTCTGCGGATATCTCTGCCCCATTGGCGCGATACAAGAGATGTTGTATTTGCTGCCAACACCTAAGAAAAATATCACATTAAAAAAATACATAATTATTTTTAGAATCATATTTTTCCTATTTATCGTTTCTTTAGCTTTAGTATTCTCAATAAACACACTTTCTTACTTAGGCCTAGCATCATTTTTTAATCTTAAAATCACATCAATTTTTTCGATTGTGTTTGTTATACTCTTGTTGGTCTCTATTTTTGTGTACCGTCCATTTTGCAGATTATTTTGTCCTTATGGCGTTTTTCTCTCCCTTGCCGCACGTATCTCTATCATTAAATTAAGGAGAAATAGCGACTGTATTGACTGTGATAAATGCGAAAAAATATGTCCAACAAATGAAGCAGGTGGAAACGATTTAAAACAAGAATGTTTTATGTGTAACAGATGTAAGGATGTTTGTCCTGTTGATGCTATTGAATATAAATTAAGGGATAAGAAATAAAGGGAAAATTACCTGAAAATATATTGGAAGCTGCTCTTGAGACGCTACCTATTGAATTCTCTGTTGTTGATGAGAATGACAAGGTGCTTGCTTGGAATAAACATGAAATAAGGATTTTCAAAAGACCAAAGGGTGTTATCGGTAAAGACGTTCAAAATTGTCATCCTAAAAAAAAGTATTGACAACCGAACAAAGGTAAATCAAGTCATGTTTGATTGGTTGAGTGAGGTTTTTGATTACAACTAAAAAATGTTTAAAAAAAGATATGTTTTCTACCATTAAAAGCGAGTTCAAATCTCGTCCCTACTTGAATCAGTCATTATTAAAATTAACAAGTACATTGCAGCTCACTTTCCGATGTGAACTTCTCTATTTATTGTTTGGAAGCAAATCGCTCTATTATCTTCGATTTGGAAAAAAACCAAATATCAATTCAGTAGGTATTTTAATGTAAAACCATAAGTATCTTTGGTATTATCTCCAGAGCTTCTAACCTCTGGCAAGTATTCCCGCTGCATGCGTATTAAAAATTAATACGCTTATTTTTTTGATTCCATTTTGCCCATAATACTAGAAATGTTGGAAGGATGAACACTGATGCTAAGAAGCTGTACAGGATAGTTAACGCAGTTATACCTCCAAATTGTTGTAAAGGTGGCATCAAGGAAAAAACAAGTAGTCCAAAGCCAGAAATTGTTGTGGCTGCGGCTCCAAATAATGCAGTACCTGTATGAGTAACTGTACTTTGGCATGCATCATCAATATATGCAGTGGCTGAGGTTGGTTTTTCAAATGTTACCTTTCCCAGGGTAGAACATGATGTACAAGTAACTCTTACAATTTCTCCAGGTTTACCAGTGACGGTTACAATTTCTCCACATTTAGGACATCTTGCTCTCTTTAGAATTGGAAGATGATTTTTTAAACTATATTTTTCAAGACCCTCAAGAAACCTATGAGTAATATGTATTCCATAAGTAATTCCCAGACCAATAGTTAAAGAAGCAATTGTTATCGTCATCATATTAAGTGGGATGTTTACTAAATGCATTGTTCCAAGAGTCCATGCAACACAAAATATTACAGGGGTCATCGTAATTAATCCAAGTATCAATGATCGCCATTTATACCAAAATACAATAGTCAAAACAATAAAGGATAAAATAATCGTGATAATCAATGAACGAATTTGACTGTCATTTAAGGAATCCATGATAACCTTTGTTAAAATAGGACCACCTGTCACTATTGATTTATCTGCACTATTATCTAATGCTTTCTTATCTTTTTCTAAATCGCTATATAGTGTTTCAACAGCATCATTGTCATTGCTATCTACATTAATATAAATTCGTAAAACCGTGCTATCATAATCGCCATTATCAACTTTATGTAAAACATATTGGACAGCCTTTATCGATTTTGGATTCGAATAAAGCCAATTATACAAAGCAGCGATATCATCTTTTGTAGTACTTTGTTTTGGTATTCCCTCAATTGTCATAGCACTATTATACATAGTTTCAAAACTAGGATCATAATTTGTATCCTGCAACCCATACTGAGTCGTATTTGTCGCCCAATCTTTCATAACAGATAAAATTGATTGAACATCAGGCTCATCTGCCTTTTTAATTACTGATTTATCATCCTTCATATTATTTATTGTTATTACCATATCTCCCAATATTTCTGGATTAGTGATATCACCATTTACTAAAATATTAACCTCTTCTGCCACCCCACCACTGATTCCAAATTCAGTTATCATATAGTCTAGATCTTTTGATATCTCTAAATCATCCGGCAGAAAATCCTCAAAATTAAAGGTTGTTTCTAATTGCAATGCCAATCCCACAGCACCGATTGTAATTAAAGACACCACGATTACAACAATTATAGCATGATGCTGCGCTGCTACAGCTCCACTACTCATTGTTTTATTAAGTACTGCTACGCCAACACTTTTCATCTTTTCTCTTTTATTTTCAAGATTATTATTTGATTCCACACCCATTTTTTTTCCCTTTTTCAGTCTCCGGTTGTCCCTAAGTTGTTTGCATGCTGGCACAAAAGTGGTCATAGTAACAAAACTTCCGATAATCCCAATAGCAGCTAACACTCCAAATTGTCCGAGGATACTAATTGGGGAAGCTATATTAGACATAAATGATACTACTGTTGTAACTGTAGCTAGTAGTAACGCCATACCAACAGATGCTATTGTTATAACTATTGAATGATTAATTTTTTTACCGCTTTTAATCTCTTCACGGTATCTCATTGTAATATGTATTCCATAATCTATTCCAAGACCAACAATTAAGATAGGTACAGCTGTAGTCATAGGGTTGAAACTATAACCCAATGCAGATCCAAAACCATAAACCCATATTATTGCAAAACCTAAGGCGAGAAGGCTAAACATCATATCTATACCGCTTCTATAGATGATCGCTAAAATAATGATAACCAATGTAAAAGCAAGTGGCAGAAGAATTGCCATAGAAGCATTATTAGCTTCCATAATCTCATCCATAATTATAGTTGAACCCATCACAGTCATCTCTGTATATTCTAGTTTAGTATCTTTGACAATTTCATCCATCCTTTTCTCTGCTTCTGAGGAACCTGATTGCCCCATCATACCGTTTGTAGAACCAGCTGATGAGGGATTTAAATTAATAATAATCATTGAGCCCTTAGCTTTCAATTCGCCCTTAATCGGATCAAAATCTTTTGTTAAAATCATTGAAAAAATGCCCTTGACTTCAATTGGTGTTTGGTCTGAGCTTAATATCCCACTAATAAGTTGTTTTATTTCTTCGTCATTCATACTTTGTATCAGAAAAATCTTCTGATCCATTGTAGGAAGTGTAATATTTTGTTGTAATAAAGCCATTTGAGCAACAATATCTGCAACAGAGTTAACATTAACAGATGGTATCTCAGGTGTTTCCAGATTAGGTATAACCGTTGAATCCTCAATTATCGCCTTCTCGATTTGAAGAATTTCAGCGAGACTATCTGAAGTTAAAACATCACCATCTTTTGATTTTACAAGTATTGATACACTTGCTGAGGTCGTATAATCAATTGATATCTCATCAGAAGCTATTGCAATTTCCATATCAGGCATAAATGATTCTTCTGAAAACTCTTGTTCAATTCCAAATATTTGTATAGAGCCTATTGCAATAAAAGTTATTACTACAATTGTTGCTATTGTTAACTTGGGAAACTTAGAGACTTTTTTTCCAAATCTATCCATTATCATTTTTATACCTCTTAGTTATAAATAACAAATTATCTTTAATCCAGTTCTTTTAAAACATTAGATAACGCTTTCATTCCTCTCAATAATGCTTTAGCATCTTGCTCGTTAATTTTTTCCAAAATTTTTGAAAAAGATAAGAATAACTCCTTTTTTATGTTTTCAAAAACTTTTTTTCCATCTCCCGTTATTCTAAGCCGTATAATTCTACGATCATTTTCATCATTATTCCTTTCAACAAATCCTTTCTTTACCAATGTTTCTACAAGCCTTGTTGCATCTGGAGGAGAAACTGAAAGAAAATATGCAATATCACTAGTTTTACAATTATCATTATGTTTGACAAAATGTAGGGTCATTAGTTGAACACCTGTAATACCAAACCTATTCCCAACCTTAGTCCTGTCAGGTGCAAATTTTTTCAAATCTTGTGGCAATGTTTGAAATATTTCCATTAACTCGCTTACATACGAGACCATAAGCCCCCCCAAAATAGTGACATGTATAAATAGTTTACCAGATTAACTATTAATAGTAATAACAAATAATTATTAGAATTTGGATTACCTTAAAATTAGACATAACTAGCATCAGTAGTTCGGCAAGCCGATAATGTTATTTGACAACTGGATAACTTTTCAATTCACCTATTTTAATTTCAGATTGAAACCTACACAAAACTATTGAAATTCTACTGTTTCTAGGAGGAAAGCCTGTTTTTTTATCTGGC